>DATEIQ010000001.1:0-27478 GCA_035278845.1 Casimicrobiaceae bacterium
TGTGCACGCCCGCGCGCGCCGCGCTGCTCACGGGCAGGAATCCGCACGCGGTCGGCGCGGGATGGCTCACGTTCAACGCGCCCGGCTATCCGGGTTACCAGGCCGGTGCAATCTCGCGCGACGCGCCGACGATGGCCGAACTCCTGCGTGCCTCCGGCTATTCGACCTACGCGGCCGGCAAATGGCACAACACGCCGGACTATCACGTCGGCCCGTCGAGTGACCGCGGATCGTGGCCGCTCGCGCGCGGCTTCGATCGCTTCTACGGCTTCATCGGCGGCGAGACGCATTACTTCGCGCCGGCGCAGCTCGTTTGCGACAACGCCATCGTCGACCGCGACGCGTACGCACCGGACTATTACTGCAGCGACGATTGGACCGACGCCGCGGTGTCGTGGCTGAAAGCGCACGTCTCGGCAACGCCCGAGAAGCCGTTCCTGCTCTACCTTCCGTACAACGCACCGCACGCGCCGCTGCAGGCCAAGGCGTCCGACCTCGCGCGCTACGCCGGCGCCTACGACGCAGGCTGGGACGCGGCGCGTGCCACACGTGTGACCCGGCAAAAGGCGATGGGATTGGTTTCGCGCGAATGGGATTACGCGCCGCGAAGCCCTGGCGTACCGGCGTGGGATACGCTCGACCGCGATCGCCGGCGGCTGCATGCGCGTTACATGGAGCTTTATGCGGCCATCGTCGACAACGTGGACCAGAACGTCGGCCGCGTCGTAGAGACGCTGCGCGCGCTCGGACGTCTCGACAACACGCTGATCCTCGTCACCTCCGACAACGGCGCCAACGGCATTGGCGGCGTCGACGGCGCCGTGAACAATCTCGCAAAGCGCCTCGCGCGATCGGAAGATCCCGAGCTCCTGCGCCGAACGCTTGCGGAGAATCGGCTCGGCGCCGCCGATACGTGGCCCGCGTATTCGCTCGGGTGGACCGATGTCTCGTCGGCACCGTTCCGGTTGTACAAGACCACGACGATGAACGGCGGCATCCGCGTGCCGCTGATTGCGCATTGGCCGAAGGGCGTCGCCGATCCGGGTGCGATACGCGAGCAATGGGTGCACGTGACGGATGTGGTTCCCACGCTGCTGGAGGTGCTTGGCGCGACCTACCCGAACAGGTTCGCGGGTCATCGCACGCGCGGGCTCGACGGCGTCAGTTTTCGCGAGATGCTCGCAAGCGGACAGGCCGCAAGCCGCCGCTCGCGCCAGCATTACGAGCTCGCCGGCAACCGCGGCTACATCGCGGACGGCTACAAGATCGTGTCGCTGCAGCCGCCCGGCAAGCCGATGGATCTCGACAACTGGATGCTGTTCGACATCGAGCGCGACGCGACCGAAGTGCACGACATCGCGGCTGCACAGCCGGCGAAGCTCGCCGAGCTCGTCGCGGCATTCGACGCCGACGCGCGCGGCAACTACGTCTATCCGCTCGACAACCGCGGCGTGCACCGCTCGCTCACGGTGCCGCCGTTTCTCGAAGACGACGTCAACCGGGCGCGAATTTTCTATCCGGGTGCGGGCACCGCAGCGCTCGGCGTCGTTGCACCGCTGATCGCCGATCGCGACTACCGCCTGCGCTGCAGCTTCACACACGCCGAAGGCGACGAAGGCGTCGTGTTCGCGATCGGCGATGTGCTCGCCGGCATGGCGCTGTTCGTCCGCGATGACCGCGCGACGCTCGTCTACCGTGGCGGAACCGGGCATGAAGCGCTGCAGGCCTTCGACCTGCCGCGAGGAAGCGTTTCGTTCGAGCTGCTGCATCGCGCACTGGGTGAGCGCAGGGGTGTCGGGACGATCATGATCGACGGCCGCCCGGCAGGCACGCTCGACATGTCGCCGACGACGATCCTCGGCCTCGGCGTGGGCGAGGGACTCGACATCGGCTGCGACCGCAGGCTGCACGTGACGGCGCGCTACGGCCGCGCGGATACGTTTCCCTACACGGGCAGCGTGGAGTGCGTTGCCATCGAGCCCGGACCGCATCCGCCGGACAGCTACGCGAATCGGCGCGAACGCGACGCCCAGCGCGGCGGGTGACGCTTGCTGCACAATCACGACAACGACTGGAGGAATCGACAATGAATCGGCATGCACGAACGCTTCGCGCACTCGTTTTCACCATCATCTCGGCCTTCGCGCCGTACGCGCATGCCGCGTGGCCCGATCATCCGATCAAGGTGCTGGTCCCGTTCCCCGCGGGCGGCCAGCTCGACGTCGTCGTGCGCACGATTGCCGACAAGATTTCGCCCGCGCTCGGGCAGCCGATCGTCGTCGAGACGCGTACCGGTGCCGACGGCAACATCGCGGCGGAGGCGGTTGCGAAAAGCGCACCGGACGGCTACACGTGGCTCTCGACGAGCGTCCCGTTCACGACGCAGGCGAGCCTGCAGCCGGACAAGCTTCGCTACGACCCGGTGAAGGACTTCGCGCCGATCGCCAATCTCGGGACGGCGTCGTTCGTGCTCGTCGTGCCGAACCAGGTGCCCGTCAACACGCTGCAGGAATTCATCGCCTACGCGAAGGCGCGGCCGGGCCAGCTGTCGTATGCGGGAACGTCGGTGGGCTCCGTGACGCACTTGAGCACCGAGATGTTCGCGCGCGCCGTGGGCATCAAGATGGAAATGATTCCGTATGCCGGGATTCCGGCCGCGATGTCCGACCTGATTTCCGGACGAACGCAGTTCATGTCGACCGGCGTGATCGCCGCGCTGCCGCAGATCAAGGGCGGCAAGCTCAAGCCGCTCGCGATTCTTGCACCCGAGCGGCATCCGCAGTTGCCCGACGTGCCGACGATCGTGGAAGCCGGCTATCCAGATCTCACGGTGGCGACGTGGTTCGGACTTCTGATGCCGGCGGGTACGCCGCCCGATATCGTGAACAAGGTGAATGCCGAGATCATGAAGGCGCTGCAGTCCGACGACGTGCTCGCCAAATATCGCTCGATGGGCGTCGACCCGGTCAAGTCCCATCCGCCGGAGGCATTCGGCAAGATGCTGTCCAGCGAGATCGCGCGCTGGGGAAAGGTGATCCGCGAGGCGAACGTCAAGGTGCAGTGAGCGCGGATTACCGTGCGCCCGGCACCGTTACGCGACGGTGCCGGTCCATGAAGGCCAGCGCGCAAGGAACCCACGGGCCGTCGGGCTCGCCTCCCGCGTAGCTGGCCGTGAAATGCGTGCGGCCGGCGAGCGGACATTCCTCGACGTCGGCGCCTATATCGCGCAGCGCCGATGCGAACTTCGCGCCCTGCGCGACGAGATGCGGGAAGTCCTGCGTGCCGTATGCGATCAGGAACGGCGGCGGCGCGGCGCGCAATTGCGCCAGCGGACTCGCGCGCACGTCGCTGTCCGGATCAGCGCCCAGAAAGCGCGGCCGCATCGAGAGGCCTGCCCCCGCGCCGAACTCGTATACACCGGAGATCGTCAGGGAGCCGCACATGACCTCGTGCGGGGTACCGAGCCGTACGAGCCACGAAGCATCGACGGCGAGCAGCGCCGCATAGTGCCCGCCCGCCGAATGTCCGCCGATGAACAGTTGCCGCGGATCGCCGCCGTGCAGCGCAATGTTGCGAAGCACCCACTCGACCGCACGCACGCAATCGTCCATCGCGGCGGGAAACACGTGCTGCGGCGCGAGCCGATATCCGGCCGAGACGAACGTAACGCCGGCATTGTTGAACGCGGGCGCCATGAACGCCATCCACTCCTTGTAGCCGGACGTCCATCCGCCGCCGTGCCAGAACAGCAGCACGCGCCCGTCGGACCTCGCCGCCTTTGCGACGAGCAGGCGCTGATAAGGATCGTCGCCGAACGAAAACTCGTCGAACGCGACGGGGGCCGATCGCCGCCAGCACTCGGCGCCGTAGGCCTGCCCGGCCTCCGACAGCGGTTCCTGCGCCGGATAGTCGGCTAGCTTCATGGCAATCGCACAAGCGTGTCGAGCATGCGCTCGGGTGTCATTGGCAGCGTGCGCACGCGCGCGCCGGTCGCGTCGCGAATGGCGTTGGCAATTGCCGGCGCCGCGCCAACGAGCGACGGTTCGCCGATGCCCTTCGCGCCCAGCGGGTGCGACGGTTCGGGATGCTCGAGCACGATCGGATGGATTTCGGCCGGCGCGTCGAGCACGCCCGGAATCTTGTAGTCGGCGAGCGTCGTGGTCGTGAGCCAGCCATCCTCGTTCCAGTGCATCGCCTCGGTCAGCGCGTATCCCATGCCCTGGACGAAGCCGCCCTGGATCTGGCCTTCACACGCGACGCGATTGATCGCACGGCCGACGTCGTGCGCACACCAGGCGCGCCGCACGTCGACCTTCCCCGTCACGGTGTCGACGTCGACTTCGACGCAATGCGCACCGAACGTGTAGATGCCCAAATTGGCAAATGCCAGGCGGTGGATCGACGCGCGCTTCGGATCGAAGCCCGGCCCGTCGAACACGAAACCGTGCGTCGCCGCGATGGGACCGCCGGCGCGGAACAGCGAATGCAGTGCAACGTCCTTGAACGAAACCGTCTTAGGGACACCGAGGAGGCCGATACTGCCGCCGGGCCGCAGCTCGAGATCCGATGCCGCGCATTCCATCATGCGCGCCGCCTGGTCGATCATCTTCTGGCGCATTTCGATCGTCGCGGCAGCGACCGCTCGCCCCGTCATGTACGTCGATCGACTGCCCGCGGTCTTCCAGTTGTACGGCGAGACGTCGCTGTCCTGCTGCGCGTAGCTCACGCGATCGATCGGCACGCCGAGCAGCTCGGCGCACATCTGCACCATCGCCGTGTCCGCGCCCTGGCCGATGTCGACGCATCCGGTCGCGAGCGCGATCGATCCGTCGGCGCGCAGCTGGACGCTGGCGGCGGTACCCATCAGCCCCGAGATGTGCGACATCGCGGCAAAGCCGACACCGCGCCGGCATCCTTCGCGCGGCGCCAGTGCCGGCGCGGTGCGCTGCGCGGCACGCACGCGCTCCAGCGCATCATGCAGCGCGCACGAGCGCACCGGCTGCCCGCCGAATGCGGTGTCGCCCGGTCGCATCGCATTGCGAAGGCGCAGCTCGCACGGATCGATGCCGAGTTTTGTCGCCAGCTCGTCGATCTGCGACTCGCCGGCGAACGTCGCCTGCGGGTTGCCGAAGCCGCGGAACGAGCCCGCGCGGAGCTTGTTCGTGTAGACGACCTTGCCGTGGGCGCGCACGTTCGCGATCCGGTACGGGCCACGCGACATCAGCAGCGCAAACGCAAGCACCGCCGGGCTCTCGTCGGCGTAAGCGCCGCCGTCGAGCGTGATCCGCACGTCGCGTGCGACGATCGTGCCGTCGGCAGTTGCGCCGGTGCGCATCCAGATGCGTGCGGGATGCCGCGTGCGCTGGATTTCGAAATCCTGCAACCGCGACAGCACCAGCTTCACCGGGCGTCGTGTCGCGCGCGCCAGCCACGCGGCGATCGAATGGATGTTGGAAGCGTGCTTGCCGCCAAAGCCTCCGCCGACGCGCGTGGCGATCACGCGGATCTTCGCCATCGGCTCGGCGAGCTCCTCGGCGACGCGCTGCTGGATATGATGCACCGATTGGCAGGTGGCATGAAGCGTGATGCGGCCGGCCGAATCGACGTCGGCCACGCAACCGTTCGTCTCCAGGTAGACGTGGTGCTGCGCCTGCGTCTCGTACGTGGCCTCCACGATGGCCGCGCAACTATCGAATGCGCGCTCCACGTCGCCTTCGGTAACCGCGCTTTCGAAGACGATGTTGCCGTGCCCGCCACCGTCGACCGTCTTCACGTAGTTCGCGAACTCCTCGTGCAGCAGCGGAGCGTCCCGGGCAAGCGCGGCATCGGGCGTGAACACGGCCGAGAGCGGCGCGTACTCGATTTCGATAGCGGCGGCGGCACGCTGAGCGGTCCGCAGATCGACAGCGGCAACTGCGGCGACCGGCTCGCCGACGTAGCGCACCGTGCCGCGGGCGAGCATCGTTTCGTCCTTGACGATGCCGCCGGCACGAATGCCTGCGATATCGGCGCCGGTCACGATGGCTCTGACACCGGGGATCGCGCGAGCGGCATCGACGCGGTACGCAAGGATGCGAGCATGCGCGTGCGTACTCGTATGCACGGCGACGTGCAGCATCCCGGGGAAGTGGATGTCGTCGACGTAGCGCGCGCGCCCCGTCGCCTTGTCACCGGCGTCTAGGCGCGGCGGGCTGCGTTGAATCTCCATGTTCATCGCTCGTTCGCCGCCAGCCGTTCGGCGGCTTCGACGATTTTCACGTAGCCGGAGCAACGGCAAAGATTGCCGGACAACGCGGTTCGGATGGCATCGCCGGTCGGATGCGGCTCCTGCGCAAACAGCGCGGTCAGCGCCATGACGAACCCCGGCGTGCAGAAACCACACTGAATGGCGCCGGCGTCGATCAGCGCCTGTTGCACGTCCGAGCCCGTACGGCTTTCCGAAGCGCCCTCGATCGTGACAACGGCGCGTCCTTCCGCCTCGAGCGTCAGCATCAGGCACGAACGCACGAGATTGCCGTCGACCAGCACGTTGCATGCGCCGCAGACGCCGTGGTTGCAGCCGCGCTTCGTGCCAGGAAGGGCGAGGTTTTCGCGCAATACGTCGAGGAGCGTCGCATCGGCAGGCACGCGAAGATCGTGCGTTTCGCCGTTGATCTGCAACATGCAGGCAATCTGCGCTTCGCTCATGGCGACGCGCGCCCAGCGGCGGCGCGAATTGCGCGCAGGACGAGTTCGGGTGCGACGCGTCGCCGGTACGCGCTTGACGCACGATGATCGCCCGGCGGTTCGCCGCACGTTTCCAGCCGGCGCACGATTTCCGCGGCCGCATCACTGGCGGGGCCCAGTCCGTCTAGCAGCAACGGTTTCGGCGCATAGCCGCCGATCGCGACGTCGGTGTTCCGGCCGGAAATGGCCGCAACTGAGAGAATCGCAAAGTCGCCTGCGACGAGCGACAGTTTTTCGTAGGCGGTACCGCTGCGGGCTGCTGGCGCGATCCGGATCGCGGCGACTATTTCGCCCGGCGCGAGTGCGGTGTCGAACATGCCGCGAAAGAATTCGCGTGCACGGACGTCCCGTGTTCGTGCGGCGGACGCGAGCTCGATCGTGGCGTCGGCGGCGACCAGCGCCACCGGGTAATCGGCGGCCGGATCGGCGAGTGCGATCGAGCCACCGATCGTGCCGCGGTTGCGCACGGCCGGATACGCGACGACGCGCGCGGTCTGCGCAAGCAGCATGGCGCCCGGCACATCCGATCGCAACCGCGCGAGCTCGGCGTGCGTCGTCATCGCGCCGATGCGAAGCCCGCCATCGCGCGCCGTCGTGATGCCGCGCAATTCCGCGATGCGGCGCAGGCTCACGAGGCGCTCGGGCGCGGCGAGGCCTAAGTTCATCATCGCGACGAGCGACTGCCCTCCCGCAAGACATTGCGCGCCCTGCGCTTCCAGCGCGCGGCAGGCATCGGCGAGCGTATCGGGGGCGACATATTCCACGCTCAGTGCTCCGCGTGCGCGCGCGGAATCAGGACGTCGGCGACCCAATCGGCCATCGCATCGATCGCGGTCGAGAACTGGTCGCCGCTGCAATGTTCGACACCACCTTCGTCCGTATCGAACAGCCGCAATTCGGCGCGCGGGCTGTTCCGGGCCTCGGCCACCGTGCGTCGCGCCTGCTCGATCGGAACCTGCCGATCGTGCGAACCATGCGCGACGAGCAGCGGGCACGCGATACGGTCTGCAACGCCGTCGAGCGTCATCCGGGCGATCTTGGCCGCAGCCTCGTCGGCGTCGGCCGCGCCGTAATACCAGAGCGCGTGCTCGAGCCATCCCGTCACCGAGCGAGCGGCCTGCGGATCGCGCAGGATTCTGCCGTGCGAGCCCGCGTTGTCCCACCGCGCACCCCACGCGACGCAGCACGCGAGCCGCGGCTCGAATGCCGCTGCGCGTGGCGCGTAATAGCCCCCAAGGCTCATCGCAATGATACCGACGCGGCGGGCGTCGATGTCCCTCCGCTGCTCGAGCCAATCGAGCGCCGCGCGCGCCCAGCGCTCGCTGTCGTGATTCATGGCGAGACCTTGCAGGCGCAGCGCCGCACCTACGCCGGGATGGTCGACCATCAATGTCGATATGCCGCGCGCGGCGAACTCTTCCGCGATGCCGCACAAGTGCATCCACTCCTTGGTCACGTCGAAGCCGTCGAAATGAATCATTGCGGGCCGCGGGCCGGGCTGCGGCGCCCGGTAGAGCAGGGCAGGCAGCGTCGTGCCTTCGTAAGGCAGCTCGACGTGCTCGACGGGCTCGACGCACAGCCCGGCGAATCGACCGAAGCAGCGCGTCATCGCGTCGTACAGCCTGCGCTTCTGCGGCGAGCGATGGCTCGCCATGCGCTCCGCGGTGAAGTAGTACACGCACGCACGCCGGTATTTCTGTCCCGCTGAGCGGGAGTGTCCCGCTTGTTCGTCGCGCCGTGCCAGACTCTCGACGCGGCGCGCAAGTGTGTCCCACGCGTCCACCCAGGCCGCCTGGGCCTGCGGATCTTCCTTGACGTTGGATTGCTCCGCGAGCGGGCGCAGCGGGCGGCACGCGGCGTCGATTTCGCTCAGCTCACCGCCGAGTTGCGCCGCCATCAGAACGCCGAGGTTCCACGAATAGTGCGAGGGGAAGTACTCGAACATCCTGCGCGGACCACCCAATGAAATCAGCGCGGCACGCGCGCGACGCGCATCGCATCGTCGACGATCCGGCCATCCTTGACCACGAGGCGGCCATCGAGCTCGATCGAGCAATCGCGCATGGGCACGTCGTAGTGGCCGCGCGTCGTTCGCTTGCCGCCACCTTGAGAATTCGGACCGGTGGAGAACAGGAAGTTGCCCGGGAACGTGCGTGCCGCGGCGCGCGAAATTTCGGGCTCGTCGCCGTTCAGCGCGATGCCGTACCAAAGCGCCTGCGGATTCATGCCCCAGCCAAGATGCGAAACCGCGTAGGGGTCGCGATCGTCGGGTCCCGACTTGCCGTCGGCCAGCCAGTCGCGCATGAGCTTCGCATCGAGGCCTCCCTCGATGTCGACGACGTGGCCTTCGCGGACCGTGAGCTTCACCGGGTCGTGCACGTAGCGGCAGTACGGAAGAATGACGATGTCCCCGGGTTGCATCACGACGGTGCCGTGTGTGCTGCCTTCGTTGGGGAACGTGTGGATATGCCCGGCGCCCCAGTGGTCGAAATGTCCGCGCTCGTCGGCGAAGCCCCATTGCGTCATCACCGGGTATTCGCCGCATGTGTAGGTGAGATCGGTACCGGCGTTGCTGTAGACATGCGCGCTGCGCGTTTTCCGATAGAGCGATTCGGCGTGCTTGCATGCCTCCTTGAGTCCAGGAGGTGACATGAGCTGCGCCAGCTGGTCTGGCGCGTCGATGATCATCAGCACGCGCGTGCCGCCGTCCATCACCGTCTTGAGCCAACGGCTGAACAGCGGAACGTGAAAGATGACGACCATGTCGGCCGCACACACCGCTTCGAGCGTTCCCTTGCACTGGCCGATGGTAGGAACGCCGACGCGCGTCCAGCCGGGCAGCGAGTTCACGCAGAGTTCGTAGATGTCCGCGCCGAGCTCCTCGGCTGCGGCGAACGCGGATTGCACGTACTCGCGGCGCGTGCCGAGATCGGACACCACGGCGATCGTCTCGCCCTGTTTCACCGCCGAAAGCTTGAACTGCTCGACGTACAGGCGCGTGAGCTTGGCGGGATTTGTTTCGGACGTACGAATGGCAGCTGTTTGCATCGATGCCTCCGTGAGGCGCATCAAAACCGAACGCGTTTTATTATTCGGCGCGGTCGGTGCAATGTCAACGCGCCGGCGCATAGACGTCGTCGGGATCGCGCTGCGCCGAATTCCCGGCAGCAAGCATCCGCAAAGCTCCGACGGTTTCATTTACTTTCGGCAGCGGGTCAGTGTGCGGCGCGCGTAAACGCCGGCCTAGGGGTCCCGGCGCTCCCTGCCTGCTTCGGTCAATAAGGCGGGGAAGGCGCGGAGGAGGAAGGGTTGACAGATGTTGTCAAATATGACAACAGGGTCGGGATCGGGCGTTTTCGAGATTGCATTGCCTTATCGAGGCGATGCGTTCCGAGTGGTCTACGCGGTGCAGCTCGGAGACGAGCTCTGGGTCGTGCATGCGTTTCAAAAGAAATCAACACAGGGAATCAAGACGCCTCAGCGTGAGATCAAGACGATACGTGATCGCCTGAAGCGATTGAAGGAGATGCTGAGATGAAAAAGGAAGTGTTGGAAGTCGTACGCGGCAGCGGGAATGTGTTCCAGGATCTCGACAAGGAGAATGCGGACGCCGAGCAATTCAAGGCCATTCTCGCAGCCGAAATCATTAAGGCGCTCGATCGGGACGGGTTGAGTGTCCGGCAGGCGCATAGCCTGACGGGCATGGCCGCGGCTGATTTTTCGCGTGTGCGGAATGCGGATCTCGGACGGTTCACCGTAGACCGGCTCATGACGATGATTAACCGTCTGGGGTCGCGCGTTGAAGTGGCAGTGAAAGTGCGTCGCGGAAGGGCCGGTCATCACGCGGTGGCCCCGTAGGCCCGCGGCGTTGCATGGCGGGAAGCACGAGCGCCGCGACATTCAGCGGGACGGTAAGCGCCGAGTAGGTCAAGGATAGAGGGGAAGGGCAGCGGGTTTGGAAGCAAGAGGCAGTCGAATGTCCACTGGTGAGTCTGCGGCCGTGGCGCAGAAGAGAGAGGTTTCTGCGCGTGACACGGGCGAAAGGCGGCATCAGCCGATCGGACCTCGGCGGGTTGGATCTCCTTGACCGCGAGGACCTCATCGCCATGGTGAAGCGCATGGTAAATGGCGGCGTGAGCCTGAGCTTCCATGGCAAGCGAACGGCCATGGAGCTCGGGCGCCGCGTGCGGCCGCGCGTAACGCGACGGATCAAGGATCGGCACAGCGGAAGCGCAGAGCAAGAACCTGCTCATCGAAGGCGAGAACCTGCAGGCATAGTAACGCTGTACAGGTACCGCGGCCAGATTGACCTGTTCGTCACGGACCCACCGTACAACACGGGTCAGTAGTTTCGTTACAACGACCGTTGGGACGAAGATCCAAATGACCCGGATCTCGGCACGCTCGTCACGCGGGAAGACGGCTCGCGGCACACGAAATGGATGAAGGCGATGCTGCCGCGCCTTCAAATGATGAAAGCGATGCTGAAGCCGCAGGGCGTAATCGCCATCTGCATCGACGATAACGAGCTTTTCGATCTGGGCTTGATGATGGATGAGGTCTTACCCGTCCGGCCGACGTTCACGACTTCGAGCACCGGACACGCATGGCCCGCATCCCATGGCAAGAGAGCCTTCGGGTAACGGATCCGCACGGCCCGCGTCCTGCGATGAAATTTCGGCAAAGACGTGAATCACGCCTCCGTCACATGCCAGAACAGCAGCCGCCCTCGCAGCGCCTGCGCGATGCGATACAGCGCGAATCCGATGAGCGAGATCGTGAGCAGCGTCGCGAACGCCGACCGCACGTCGCCATAGCGGAACGCGCGCATCATCATGTAGCCGAGGCCGCTGCCGCCCGATACCATCTCCGACACGACGGCGACGAGGACCGCGACGACGACCGCCACCTGGATGCCGTCATAGATGCTGGCGAGCGACAAGGGCAGGACGACACGCCAGAACATGCGGACGCGCCCGGTGCCGCGCGCCTGCGCCGACCACAGGTACACCGGGCTCACGCCGCGCGCGCCGTGATAGGTGAAGATGACGATGGGAAACAGGCAGTCGGTGAAGATCAGCATCACCTTGGACAGGCTGAACAGCCCGAACCACGACACATAAAGCGGAATGAGCGCGATCTTCGGGAGGGGAAAGCCGAACGAGAACAGCGGCTCCAGGAACCATTCGGCCGCGCGGATCCGGCCCATCGCGAGGCCAAGCGGTACGCCGACCGCGATTGCCATGCCGAGGCCGACCAGCGCCCGCCACAGCGTATCCCACAGCGGTCCGAGCATCGTCGCGTCGGCGACGAGCGCGAACCAGCGCACGACGATTTCCGACACCGGCGGGAAGACATACGGATTGACGACGCCCATCCGTGCGGCCAGTTCCCACGCGAGCAGCAGCACGCCGACGGGGACGACGCGTGCGGCGAGCGTCCGCGCGCGCGATGCAATCGAGTCAGTGGGCGAACGCATGCCAGGCCATCGCCTTGCGCAAGCTGGCGACATACAGCCGGTCGAACAGGTAGCCGAGCACGGCGAGGTAGAGCACGACCGCCAGCATCGCATCCTCGGCGCCGACGCCGCCATACGAGAAGATCAGGTAGCCGAGCCCGGAATCCGATGATATGAACTCCGAGCTGACGAGAACGATGACGGCGATCGCGATCGCCGTACGGACGCCGGCGGCGATCTGCGGCAGCGCGGACGGAATGACGACGCGCCAAAGCAGCCGGCGCTCGGACGTGCCGCGCGCGCGTGCCGACCAGAGCAGCATCGGATCGACGCTGCGCGCGCCGTTGAACGTCGCGATGACGATCGGCACGAGGCAGGCGAGCGCGATCACGGCGATCTTCGAAAAGTTGCCGATGCCGAGCCACACCATGAACAGCGGAATGAGCGCCGGTTTCGGGACGGGGTAGATCAGCATCAGGATCGGCTCCATCGCGAGTTGCACGGCGCGCACGCGCGCCATGAGCACGCCGATCAGGATGCCGGCAACGACAGCGATTGCGAATCCGGCGCCCGCCCGCGCGAGCGATGCAATCGTGTGCGGAAAGATCTCGCCACTCTTCACGAGGTCGGCCAGCGACGCGATCACAGCGAAGAAGGACGGCATCAGCCACTTCGGGAGCGCCCCAACGGACGACGCGATCTGCCACGCCGCGAATACGATCAGCAGCGGCAGCAGTCGCAGCAGCCCGGAGATTCGCGTCAGATTCATGTGCGCGCGGCGTCGACTTCGTCCTTGACGCTGCGCCACACATGCAGCTTCAGCGCGGCGAACGCGGGGTTCGACTCGAACTCGTCGCCGTCGTCGACGTCGAACTCCCGCGTCAGCACTTCCTTGATGCGCCCGGGGCGGGCCGCCATCACGACGATGCGCGTGCCCAGAGCGACCGCTTCCTCGACGTCATGGGTGACGAACAGCACGGTCTGCGATCCGCGCCGCCAGATCCGGCGCAGCTCGTCCTGCAGAATGCGACGGGTCTGCGCATCGAGCGCGCCGAACGGCTCGTCCATCAGCAGGATGTCGGGATTGCAGGCAAGCGTCTGCGCGATGGCGACGCGCTGCTGCATGCCGCCCGAGAGCTCCCGCGGATAGCGCCGCTCGAACCCCTCGAGATGCACGAGTCGCACGTGCTCCGCGACGATGCGGTCGCATTCGCTGCGCGCCATCCCCATCTCCCGCAGCCCGTACGCGATGTTGTCGCGGACGGTGAGCCAGGGAAACAGCGAATAGCGCTGGAAGACGATGCCGCGGTCGCGGCCGGGCCCTTCGATGGGCCGGTCGCGCAACCGGATTTCACCCGCCGTCTGCCGCAGGAACCCGCCTACGAGGTACAGCAGCGTGCTCTTGCCGCAGCCGCTCGGGCCGACGATCGACACGAATTCGTGCTCTTCGACCGCAAGATCGATCCGCTCGAGCGCCGCCACGGCGTCGGAGCCTTCGCCGTACCGCATCGCGACGTCGCGCAGCGTAAGACACGCGACCCCCACCGGCTTTTATTTCGGCAGGTACGAAAGATCCAGGTACTTCGCCACGTCGAACTTCTGGATGAAGCCGTTGCTGGCGAGGCTGTCGACGACCGGCTGAATGTTCTTCGCGTCGACGCGCCCGTTGCGGCGCACCAGGTAGTCTTTTTTGGTGAGCAGGTAGCTGTCGACGACCGGCTGCGGCAGCTTCCATTCCTCGGCATAGATCTTCACCGCCTCGGCACGGTTGTCGAGCGACCAGTTGACCGCGCGCAGATAGTCGTCGATGTAGTCGCGCAGCGCCTGCGGATGCGCCTTCACGAATTTTTCGTCGAACGCCATGAATACGTAGTCGGTAGGCCCGCCGTAGATGTCGCTCGATTGATAGAGGACCTTGAGGTCACCTTTGCCCATCGCTTCCTCGAAGAACGGCTGGAACAGCGTGGCCGCCTGGATCTTGTTGTCGCGCACCATGCCGGCGAGGAACGGCGGCCGCGCCTCGACGACCGTGAGGTCCTTGTCCGGATTCAGGCCCGCCTTGCGCGCCATGATGCGCACGCCCATGTCGAGCGTGCCGCCGATCGCGTTGACGCCGAACGTCTTGCCCTTGAGGTCTGCGACCGTCTTGATTCCGCTGTCCGCGCGAACGACGGTGGCATCGTCGTAGTGTCCGTCGAACCCGAACGACAGCAGCTGATGCACGATCAGCACAGGCACGCGCGATTGGTTGATCGCATTCGCCATCGGGAAAGGGGTCGCGAGGCAACCGTCGATCTTGCCCGCGACGAGTGCCGGCATGGCATCGCCGCTGCCGGCGAAGCGCACCCATTCGACTTCGTACGTCTTGCCGTAATTCTTGAGGATGTCCTGCTTCTTCTGCATGAACAGGTGCGCACTGATCGATATGTGCGTCCCGATGCGGATCTTGACTTTCTCCTGCGCCGACGCCGTGCCGGCAAGTGCGAGCGCCGCGCAGAAGCCGGCGGCGAGGGTGAATGCACGTCGAGTCAGCATGGCTCCTCCAAATGCCTTCGTTCCGGGTGATCGGTGCAGCCGCGGTGGCGAAGTAAACCGTCGCGGCCGCGGTGTGTCAATACCGAATCGAGCTTGCTTTTCAGGCCGCGGCGCGTACGAGCGGCCCGGTGTCGATGACATCGTCGGCCCGTGGTTCGGGCCCTCCGAGCAGGCCGCACTCGCGGCGCAGCGCGATCACTTCGTCGAACCCGTCGCGCGCGGGCGCAAGCCCTGAAACGGGCTCGCGCACGAGGCGCTCCGCCGCCCGCTCCGAATAGCGCGCAGCGACGAGCGCGGCCACAGCGGCATCGCGATTGCCCGCATCGGCGGCCCACGCACCGGCTGCCAGCAGTGCGCGCAGGTAGCGCACCATCGCCTCAGCGTTCTCCCGCAGCCAGCCGGCGCGCGCGGTGACCACGACGCCCGGATACGCGGGTGCGATCTCCTCGCCGGACCACAGCTTCGCAAATCCCGAGTCGAGCGCGCGGTCGATGAACGGCGGCACGAGGATCGTCGCGGCCGCCGTGCCGGCTGCAAGCGCTTCGAACCGTTGCCGCACGCCGCCGACTGGATCAAAGCGGCAGGTGCGCCAGTCGATGCCTGCCCGAGCCAGCGCGCGGTAGAGCACGAGCACGAAGCCGTTGGTGGTCGAGTCGACGGCGATCGGCTGCTTTGCGGCCTCCGCGAGCGAGCGGTAGCGAGAAAGCCCGCAGAACGCCATCACCGTCGAGCGTTCGAGCTGCGCGACGATGCGCAGATCGGCGCGACGCTCCTGGTTCCACGCGATCACGTTGTCCATGACCGCGATGCCGACGTCCCACGTGCCGTCCGCGAGACCCTGTCCGAGCTGATCCGAGGAAAGGGTCTGCGTCGTCTCGACGTCGACGCCGTGCGCGGCGAACAGGCCCAGATGCTGCGCCCAGACGAGCGGCGCGGGCGGGACGAAAAGGATCTGCCGCAGGCGCAGCGTCACGGGGAGTGGACTGTAACAGCCGAAGCAGTAGTGAGCGAAGCGGTATGGCGCCGCGATGCGCGGCGAGCGCAAGGCGACGAAGCGAAGCAAGGGCGGATCTCCTTGCGAGCTTCGGCAACGCAGCGATCGCCGTGGAGCGCAAGCCAGACACGACTGATTTGGCTGTTGCAGTCCACCTGACCGCTCACAAAACAGAACGGGTTTCATTATTCGGTTATGCTCTGCGCCTGTCAATTGCAGGCACGCGGAAGCAGCGGATGGTGCAGCGCAAGAAACCGGAAGTTCGCGACGCGATACTCGCCGCGGCGTTCCGGCTGTTCGCGAGCAGGGGATACGCGGCGACGATGGTCGCGGACATCGCACGGGAGGCCGGTGTCTCTCCGGGCAACGTCTACATCTATTTCCGCTCGAAGCTCGAGATCCTGTACGCGATCTACGATCCGTGGCTGCGCGCGCGCATCGACGCGCTGGGCCGCGAACTCGCGGCGCTGCCGTCGGCGCGAGCGCGCCTGCGCCGCCTGCTCGTCGCACTGTGGCGCGAGATCCCGGCCGAAGAGAACGGTTTTCTCAACAACATCATGCAGGCGATCTCATCGGCGGGTCCTGCGGAAGGCTACCGCTCGACGCTCGTCCGGTGGCTCGAGAAGCGGATCACGGCCATGATCGAGGGCGCGCTGCCGCCGTCACGCCGTGCGCGAATCGCCGACGTGCGCCTCGCGCACGTACTCGTCATGGCATTCGACGGCTGCGCAATCGACTACCACCTGCATCACCGCGCGCGTGTCGACGACAGGACAATCGACTTCGTCACGGACATGCTGCTCGGCGGACGGAATGGCAACCGCCTCGCGGCGCGCGTTCCCTTACGCCGCAGCCGTGCGGACGCGCAGCCCGACCGGATTTCTTGAAGGGCGTCGGCAACGCGCCTAAACTCGCTTGCACGATCGGTTCGAATGCTATGAGGAGAACGCGCGATGGCACTGATCAAGGACGTCGATTCGATTACGAAGGACCGCAAGCTCAAGGTGCGCAAGCGCGGCGAGAAATTCGATCACACGAGCCTGCTGCCCGACGACGAGTGGTATCCGAAGGCGGTCCGTCCGAAGATCCGGCCGGCGCGCTGGAACTGGAAGGATTGCCACGCGAAGCTGCAGGAGATTGCCAGCTCGCCGATACCGGGCGCGGACCGGCGCTTCATCATTCTCGTCAACAACGACACCGACGAGATGGCGAGCACGGCGCCGGGTGCGCTGATCGGCATGACGATCCTGAACCCCGGCGAAGGGCTGAAACCGCACCGGCACAACTCGTTTGCCCTTTACCACGTGCTGCAGGGGCGCGGCTTCGACGTCATGCAGGACGAGGACGACGCGGAACCGACTAAGATCGAATGGGAAAAGGGCGACACGTTCCTGTGCCCGGCGTGGGTTTATCACCAGCACGTCAACGACGGCGACGAGCAGGCGATCATCCTGACCGTGCAGGATTTCCCGCTGCTCGCGGCACAGCGCAGCCTGTTGTTCGAGGAGCCGCGAGGCGTGGACAACATCAAGCTCGTGAGCAGGAAGTTCGTTCCGCATCGCGACACGGCCGAGAGCTTCAAGCTCGACATCTGACCGAGGCGAGCCATGGCCAAGATCAGCGACGAGATGGCGCGGATGATCGCCGAGCTGCGCCTCTGCTATGTGGCGACCGTGACGCCGGAGGGCCGGCCGAACCTGTCGCCCAAGGGATCGCTCCGCGTCGTCGATGGGGATCACCTGGCATTTGCGGACATCATGTCGCCGCAAACGATGCGCAATCTGAAGGCAAATCCATACATCGAGATCAATATCGTCCACCCGTTTCTGCGGCGCGGATATCGTTTCAAGGGCCGCTGCGACATCGTCACCGAAGGTGCGACGTTCGAGCTCGTTGCCAACGAGCTGTGGCAACGCGAGGGCAGGCAGTACCCGGTGAACGCGGTGGTCAGCATCGAAGTCGAGGCGGCGCTTCCCGTTCGCTCGCCGGCCTATGTCTTCAACAAGGGCGTCAAGGAGGAGGACGTGCGCAGGATCTGGCTCGAGCGGTATGGCGTGCAGCCGCTGCCGACATCGGCGGAGAAGCAACCGTGAGCGCGGTCTCCGAGAGCACCCGGAACGTCGCAGCGATCGTCGTCGATCGGCTGATCGCGACCAACCGCGGCGATCGCGATGCGTTTTCGTACAACGACAAGCGCTACACGTTCCAGGACGTGGCCGCGTTGATGAACCGGGCGGGCAGCATGTTGAAAGCGATGGCCGTTCCGGCCGGTGGCAACGTGCTGCTCGCATTGCCGCTGTCGCCGGCGTTCGTCGGCGGCCTGCTCGGCGCCATGAAAATGGGTGCCGTACCCGTCGTCGGAGTGCCGTCCGATGCGGACAATCTCGCGCGGTGCATCGGCGCGACGAACCCCGTCGCCGCGATCGTGCACGAAAACCGCTTGTCCGATGCCGAGCGCGCACTCGCGCCGTTGCCGGGCGAAGCTGTCGTCGTCGTCGGTGCAGCCGTCGACGGCCACCGGTCCTTCATCGACGAGATGCGCGCGCAGCCGTCCTGGCTCCCCGCGGCAGACGTGAGCCCCGATGCACCCGCACTCGGCCTCTGGACCAACGGGTCCGTGCGGAGGGTTTCTCATGCCGACGTTGCCGCATGGATGGAAGACGCAGACGCTGCTCGAACCGGTGACGATCCAGGCGACGCGGTGCGCGCCGTAAGGGCGATGCTGCGCGCGTTCGCGAAAGGCGAGGCCGCGATTTTGGCCTGACATGACGGCCGGCGCCGATCCGCCGCCGCGTCCGCCGGATTCGGCCAGGCAGCAGGTGCGGCTGCGCCGCTTCCTGCTCGCGAGCGCATTTTCGGTCCTGTATCTCGTCGTGCTCGGCGTTTTTCGCATCCATGACGGGATCGACCGCGCGACGCTCCTGCAAGCCTGCGCCATCGTGGCGGTGCTGATTCTCGCGTTCAGCATCCTGTTCGTCTCCCGTCTCAACCTTCGCTTTCCCGATCCGAGCCTCACCGCCTGGCAGCTGCTGGCGTCGGTGTTCACGATGCTCTACATCGCTTATCGCGCGCCGGACACGCGCCTCGCATTCGTCGCGTTCGCGTTCGTCGCGTTCATGTTCGCGATGCTGCGACACAGCGGCGTCACGCTCGCAGTGCTCGCGTCGGTGTCGCTGCTGGCGTTCGCCGTGATGATCGCCGTCCGTTACGCAAACGGCCAGGCCGCGCGCGTCATCGAGGCCGACCAGTTGCTGCTCATTGTCATGGCGGTCACGCTGCCATGGTTTCTGCTCATCGGCAGCCGCGTGCAGCGACTGCAGCGCGGCTTTCGCGAGGTGCACGTCAAGCTGGAGGACATCGAGGAGCGGGCGCGGCGCGACGATCTCACCGGCCTCTACAACCGGCGAGCGCTGCTCGTCGCGATGGAGGAATCGAAACGGCGCGCCGATGCCGCTGGCGAACCGCTGTCGATCTGCGTCATCGATCTCGACCTGTTCAAGCGCTACAACGACGAGTTCGACCACCTGACCGGCGACCAGGTGCTGCGTTCGTTTGCGGAGGCCGTGCGGCAGCACCTGCGCGCGACCGATGTCTTCGGCCGCTACGGCGGCGAGGAGTTCGTGAAGATCTGCCGCCACACGGCGCTCGCGGGCGCCGTGGCCGACGCCGAGCAACTGCGCGAGCGTATCAGCGCGCTCGAGGTTCCGTTGCCGCGATCGGTCGGCCGCCTGACGATCTCGATCGGCGTCGCGCAGTATCGTCCGGGTGAAACGATCATGCAGACGTTTGCGCGTGCCGATCTGGCGCTCTATCGCGCTAAGGCGGCGGGACGCAATCGCGTCGAAAGTTAGCGCGCGGGATCTTTGTCGGCAACGTCCGAAGCGAATCCTACGCGGAGAACGTCATCAGCGAACGTGCATAAGCCGGCGCTGTCGGCTCGTGCATGAAGTAAACGTGAATCGCGTCCCAGGACGTCGCGCGGAGCGTCGCGGCCCATTGTCGCAGCGCGTCGTCCGCGTAGTTCTCCAGCCGCAACCGCACGTAGCCCCAGGACGTCGTCTGAACCAGAGGTGGCGGCTTGTCGTCGCTTCGCTCCGACAGGCATAGCGCCGCGCCGGCGCGCGCCAGCACAGCGTAGACATCGTCGGCAAACCAGCTGTCTTCGCGAAACTCGAATGCCGCGCGGTGATCCGGCGGCAGCAGCGCGAGAAAGGCTTCGAGCCGAGGCACGTCCTTCTTCAGATTGGGCGGGAGTTGGAATAGCACGGGGCCGCGCTTGTCGCCGAGCGAAGCGAGATTGCGGTACAGGTATTCGACTGAATCGGCGGCTGACTCGGCCTTGAGCCGTGCGATGTGCGTGATGCGTCGCGACGCCTTGATCGCGAAGCGAAAGCCGGCCGGTGTCGTAGCCGCCCAGTGCTCGAGCATTTCCGCCTTCGGCATCCGGTAGAACGTGTTGTTGATTTCGACCGTCGGCAGGCGCGCCGAGTAGAAATCGAGCATCCCGTCCGGCTTGAGATCGTCCGGGTAGAACGTTCCCTTCCACTCCTTGAAGGAATATCCGCTTGCGCCTGCCAGCAACCGCGAACCCTCCATCGCCGTGCTCCTGTGTTCCGTTGAACCACTTCGCGCGAACCGTGGTCCGATGGCCATGATCCGCAAGCTGTCATCCGGCGAGTACCGGCTCTACTCGCGGAAGGTCGATCCGCGCACCGGCAAGCGTCGCAACCTCGGGACATTTCCGACGCGGGAAGCCGCCGAGAAGCACGAGCGCGAAGTGCAGTATTTCAAGCGGCATTGACGTCGCGCGAGCACGCAAGAGCCCCAACCGCGCTAACGCCGCTCGAACTTCAAAGCAGAACGGCCCCGCGGGCGGGGCCGTTCGCTCGTCGTGCGAACCGCACTACGCGGGCTGTTTCTCCGCTTCGGTGACTCGGGTGTCCCGTCGCGCGGGCTGCGGCGGCGCGACAACCGGTTCCGGGCGCTTTGCCATGTCGGCTTTTTCGCGCGCCTTGTCGGCTTCCTTGCGGCGCAACTCGCGGAACCAACCGCTGTACTCGTAACACATCGCAGGCTCCTTTCCGGAGTGGACGAACACCCTCCCTGGGACCGTGTTGTCGTTCGATCGTACGCCGCCGGACACCCGCCTGCAATGCCTCGTCCCGAGTGCACCGCGCGACGCGCGCGCAGGCTCGCTAGTCCGACGATTTGCGGGAGCGTTTCGCCGATTTGCGGGCGGATTTCTTCGTCGTCTTGCGCGACGACTTCTTCGCCGTCTTGCGCGAGGATTTGCGCGCCGATTTCTTCGTCGTCTTGCGTGAGGATTTCTTCGTCGTCTTGCGCGACGACTTCTTCGCAGACTTCCCTGTCGACTTCTTTGCGGATTTCTTCGGCACCTTGCCGCCCGCGCGCCGCGCTTCCGACAACCCGATCGCGATGGCCTGCTTGCGGCTCGTGACCTTCTTCCCCGATTTGCCGCTGCGCAGCGTACCCGCCTTGCGCTCGTGCATCGCCTTCTTCACCTTCGACTGCGCCTTCTTGCCGTACTTGGCCATGGTCGCCTCCTCGGTGCGAGGGCAGCCGGCCGCCCCGGCGCCGCTCGGTTCTTGTCTGTTCGATCACGACACCGGCCGAACGTTCCCGCAGGGCGGAGGATGACCCCGCGCCTGCGTCGGCTAGCGACGCCCGATCGAGCCTTCCGGCAACTCGACAATCGTCTTGAATCCGCCGAAGAACATGCGCTTGCTGTCGAACGGCAGATCCTTCGGATTCATCATCTCCTCGAGGCGCGGATCCGCCATCACCTTCGCGTTGATGCGGTCGCGCGCCTCACGCGACTCGTAAACGATCCACGAGAACACGACGACTTCGTCATCCTTCAGCTGTACGCTCTGCGGAAACGACGTGACCTTGCCTGGTTTCACGTCGTCGGCCACGCATTCGCAGAACTGCAACGCGCCGTGCTCGAGCCAGATGCGCCCTGACTTCTCGGCTATTTGGCGATAGGCGTCCAGTTTTTGGGCGGGGACGGGTACGACGAAACCGTCGACGTAGTGAGCCATGTCTTCGCTCCTTCGGTGAATTGGGATGCCTGACGACGATTCGTCCGGCGGGTTAACTGCAAACGCTAATCGAACGGCGCGGCGCCGAATCGACATTCCGACCACAGCCTGTTCGAACGTTCGCGCCGATACTAGCCCGGCAGCCGTGTGCGCAATTCCCGCTTCAGCACCTTGCCGTAGCTGTTCTTGGGCAGCGAATCGACGAAGAGGTACCGTTTGGGACGCTTGAAGCGAGCGATGTGTTCCAGGCAATGCGCATCGAGCGATTCCGCCGATAAAGAAGTACCCGGCGCCGCGACGAGGAACGCAACGACCACCTCGCCCCATTCCGAATCCGGCTGACCGATCACGCATGCCTCGGCCACGCCGGGGTGCGCGAGCAGCACTTCCTCCACCTCGCGCGGATAGATGTTCGATCCGCCGCTGATGACGACGTCCTTCGAGCGGTCGCGGAGCGTCACGTAGCCGCACGCATCGCGCGAGCCCATGTCGCCGGTGTACAGACATCCATCGCGCAGCGCCTCGCCCGAGGCCGTCGGGTTGTTCCAGTAGCCGTTCATCACCACGTCGCCGCGGCACACGACTTCCCCCACCTCGCCCACCGGCACCGGCGCACCGCTCGCGTCCACGATCGCGACGTCGACGCCGGTGCGCGGCCATCCGACCGACCCGAGAATCGCGTCGTCGGCGGAGGCGTGATCGGCGCGGCGCAGGCTCGTGATCGTCATCGGCGCCTCGCCCTGGCCATAGATCTGCACGAACACCGGCCCGAATACGGAGAGCGCCTTCTTCAGCTCCTCGACATACATCGGGCCGCCGCCGTAGACGATCGTTCGCAGGTTCGCAAACGCTGCTCGCGATCGTTCGGCCTCGACGCGCAGGCGCTGCACCATCGTCGGCGCGAGGAACGCGGCGCATGCGGGATGGCGATTGCACAGGTCGAGAAATTCCCGTGGATCGAATCCGGCCGACGCCGGGATGACGTGCCGCGCCGCCCGCGCGACGTACGGCAGGATATACAGACCCGAGCCGTGCGACATAGGCGCGGCGTGCAACAGGCTCGCATGCTCGTCGACGGTGTCGATGTCGGCGAGATAGGCGATCGTCATCGCGAGCAGATTCCGGTGCGAAAGCATCGCGCCTTTCGATCGGCCGGTCGTTCCGCTGGTGTAGAAAAGCCACGCGAGCGTTTCGGGCGAAACGGGCGCTGCGCGTGGCAGCGCTCGCGTGCGCAGGCACTCCGCGTACTCGGCGCCGCCTATCGCCGTCACCCGCGATGCCGGGCTCGTCGCGCGGAGTGCATCCATGACACCGGCTTCGAGGGCCGGAGATACGAAGGCCGCCGCGGCGCCTGCGTCATCGACGATTTGCGCGACTTCGCGCGCGTGCAGCTTGGCGTTGATGGGCACGGCCACCATGCCTGCCGCCCAGATGCCGAACAACAGCTCGACGTATTCGGGTCGGTTCTCGGTCACGATCGCCACACGGTCGCCTTCGCGATGCTGCTCGCTCAGCCTCGCGCCGAGTCGAAGCGCTCGCGAGGCGAGCTCGGCGTAATCGAGTGAAACGCCGGTGCCGACACATACGGCGGGTCGCCGCGGAAAGCGCAGGGCGGCTTGCTCGAGCAGAACGAACAGGTTCATAAGCGGATGGATGGTTCGAGTCCGAAGCCCATAGCGTACGCCCGCACTTCTCACGCAAGGCAAACGATCCGCTGGCGCGCCGCCTGGGTGCGAGAAGAACGTCGGCACGCGGTAAACTGCGAAGGACCGTCAACCCGCACATCGAGGCCAGGCGCATCGCGTGCGCCGCCCGTCGAATCCATGCCTGACCGCTACGCCGTCATCGGCCATCCGGTAAGCCACAGCAAGTCGCCGCTGATCCAGAACGCGTTCGCCGAGCAGACGGGCCAGGACATGGTCTACGGCATCGTCGAAGCGCCGCTGGACGGTTTCCGGTCCGCCGTCGAAGGCTTTCGCGCAGGTGGCGGGAAAGGCATGAACGTGACCGCGCCGTTCAAGCTCCAAGCGTTCGAGCTCGCGACGAACCCTTCCGAGCGCGCACGCCTCGCCGGCGCCTGCAACGCGCTCAAGTTCGACGGCGAGCGTATCTTCGCCGAGAATTTCGACGGCATCGGCATGGTGAAGGACATCGCGCGCAATCTCGGCTTTCCGGTGCGCGGCCATCGCATATTGGTCGTTGGCGCCGGGGGCGCGGCGCGCGGTGTCCTGCAACCGCTGCTTGCCGAGGAGCCGGAACTGCTCGCCGTCGCGAATCGGACGTCCGGGAAAGCGGCGACGTTGCGCCAGCTGTTCGCGGGCATCGGCAATATCGAAGCCGGCGGGCTCGGCGATTTTGGAGATACGGCCTTCGACATCGTCGTCAACGCAACGTCGGCAAGCCTGCAAGGCGAGGCCCCCGCGATCCCCGCGACCGCTTTCCGCAAAGGCGGCCTTGCTTACGAAATGGTCTATGGCAAGGGAATGACGCCGTTTCTGGCGTTCGCGCAGGCGAGCGGCGCGGGCCGGCTCGCCGACGGCGTCGGCATGCTCGTCGAGCAGGCGGCGGAGGGATTCGAATGGTGGCGCGGCGTGCGCCCCGACACGCGCGGCATGATCGAGCGCCTCGCGGTGCCGTTCACGAGAAATCCGTAAGTCTCGCGCCGCATGCAAGGAGAACCGATGACGTCGCTGACCGACCGCGAGCTGACCGCCGATGCAGCGAATCCCCTCGAAATCGACGGGATCGAGTTCATCGAATATGCCACCAGCCGGCCGCAATCGCTCGGGCAGGTGCTCGAGATGATGGGCTTCCGCCCGATTGCACGCCACCGTTCGCGCGAGGTGCTGCTCTACCGGCAGGGCGAGATGAACGTGATCGTGAATGCGCACGCCGACAGCCGCCGCCGCTCGGTGCAGCCCGCTGAAACGCCGGTGATCTCGGCCATCGCGTTGCGCGTACGCGATGCAGGCAGCGCGCTGCGCTATGCGGTTGCGCGCGGCGCGTGGGCCGCGCCGTCGCACGTCGACGCGATGGAGCTCAACATCCCGGCCATTCACGGCGTGGGTGCTACGCGGATCTACTTCGTCGATCGCTACCGCAACCTGACGATCTACGACGTCGATTTCATCCTGAACCCCGGCGTCGATCCGCATCCGCCCGCGCTGACCGGCCTGCGCTGGTTCGGCATCGTCCAGTACATCGGCGCCGCTCGCACCGAGGACTGGTCGTCGTTCTACCAGGAGTTCTTCGGCTTCCGCGTACTGCCCGAAGACGAGCGCTATGGCATCCTCCCCAAGGGGCGGATCCTGCAGAGTCCGTGCGGCAGCTTCTTCCTGCAACTGGTCGAGCCGCGGCCCGACAACTTCGACCTCGATCACGAGGAAATGCTGCAACGGATCGGACTCGGCACGCCGGACGTACTTCGCAGCGTCGCCGCGCTGCGCGAGCGCGGCGTGGGGTTCATCGAATCACCGGCCGGCGTGCATTCCGAAGTGCGCGGAGCGCTGACGCAAGGCTACCTCGGCGGCGTGATGTTCGAACTCGTGCACGATGAACGCCGTTGACCGCCGCGCGCGGCCGGCGGTCGGCGCGCCGCTGCCCAACATCGCCGATTTCGGCATGGACACGATCTCGCTCGCGGGATCGCTGCCCGCCAAGCTTGCCGCGGTGCGCGACGCGGGCTTCGCGCAGATCATGCTGTCCGCGCGCGACGTCGTCGGCCACGCCGGCGGACTCGACGACGCGGTGCAGGCCGTGCGGGCGAGCGGGCTGCGCGTCACGGGATTCCAGGTGCTCCGCGATTTCGAGGGCCTGTCGGGGCATCTGCACGACTACAAGGTCGACGTCGCGAAGTCGATGCTGGAGATGTGCCACGCGCTCGGCTCGACGGTGCTGCTCGTATGCTCGTCGACGTCGACGCACGCGAGCGAAGATCGCGACGTGCTCGCCCGCGACTTGCGCAAGCTGGCGATGCTCGCGCTGCCGCTGCGCATCCGCATCGCCTACGAAGGGCTGTCGTGGGGCCGTACGGTGAACGAGTTCACGACGGCCTGGGACATCGTGCGCCGCGCGGACGCACCGAACCTCGGCATCGGTATTGACTCCTATCACGTACTCGCGACGCAGACGATGCTCGAAGATCTCGATCTCATCGATCCCGCGCGCATCTACCTCGTGCAGCTCGCGGATTTCATGTGGCAGGAAGTGCGCACGGTCGAGGAGCGCGTCGCAACCGCGCGCCATTTCCGCGTGTTTCCTGGCGAGGGCGTGCACAGCGCGGCGCTCGCCGAGCTCGTGCTGCGTCTCGATCGGCTCGGTTACGGCGGTGATTACAGCTTCGAGGTATTCAACGACGATTACCTGCAGATGCCGCTGCCGGCCGTGGCCGAGCGCGCGCAGCGGGCGGCGCTATGGCTGTCCGAGGACGTGCTGCGCCGCGTGGCTCCCCTGCCGAGGCGAACGCACGGCAATCAGGCGCGCGAAGGGAAGGGCGCCGGATAGAAACGGCAGGCGGCTTCAGCCGTTGCGCTGCGCGACCAGCAGAACGTTCTTGCCGACGACGCGGTTCAGCGCGCGGTCGAGCCGGCGGCTAAGCGGAAATGCGTAGCGGTCGTAGGCACGCACCGCATCGCGATCGATGTCGCCGGACTTCGATCCGAACGCGCGAAACGCGAGGGATGCCGCGAAGCCCAGGCTGTCGACGTACTCCGAGCGCAGCACCGTGAGCCCCGCGGTCTCGACTTTCGCGCGCAGGTCCGTTCGCCGGTAGCGGCGCACGTGGCCGACCTTGCGGTCCATGCTCGTGTAGAGCACCTGGAAAGCCGGCACGTAGACGACGAGCCGGCCGCCGCGCACGAGCCGGTCGCGGAGCGCGCGGATCGTCGCGAGATCGTCCTCGATGTGCTCGAGCACGTTCAGCGTGTAGGCGCAATCGACGCTGGCAACGGGAATCGCGGCGAGATCGCCGTGCGCGCGCAGACCCGCGGCTTCGATCGCCGCCCGCTGCCCCGGATCCGGCTCGACGCATTCGACGTCATAGCCGTCCGCGGCAAGTGCGATCGCGAACGTTCCGGTGCCCGCGCCAAAATCCAGCAAGCGGTCGGACGTTCTCGCGTGCGCCTTCACGAGGTCGAGCAGCGCGCGGTTGTAGTTGACCGCTTCGCGCATGACCTCGAGGTTGTCGGTGCCGCTGTAGCCGGGGGAGCTCACGTGTATTTTCGCGTCCTCACGGATCGCGCTTCGGGCGGAATACCCACCACGCCGAGCCTGCATAGTTGACGAGCGCGCCGGCCACGGCGCCGATGGCGAGCGGCACGACCGGTGTGGTGGCGAGACGGGGCACGAGTTCGACCAGCACGACGAAGATCAGCAGGTTGGCGAGGGCGCCCGTCACCTGCGTCGTCAGATAGCGGCCATACTCGGCGACGACGCCCACGCCCGAGCCGGCCGCGGCGAAGACGAACGTGCGATTGCAAAGCCACGTTACGAAGACAGCGGTGGCGAACGACAACGCCCGCGCAGCGTAAACCGACGAGGTCAGATGCCGCAGCGCGAGCACCAGCACGCCGGCGTCGACGGCGAACCCGATGCATCCGACGAGAATGAACCTGGCGAAGCGGCGGGATACCATTGGGGCAGGGAACGATGGCGCGGCGAAGCCGGTTGACGCGCTGACTCCCATGGGCTTCCTCGTACCGGCAT
>DATEIQ010000002.1:0-3128 GCA_035278845.1 Casimicrobiaceae bacterium
CGCCCGCCGCACCCGCAGCGGCGCCCGCCGCAGCGCCCATGGCCAAGTCGGACGACGCGATGAAGACGAAGACCGCGAAGGAAGAGAAGGCGGCGAAGAAGTCCGCGAAGAAGAAGCAGTCCGCGGAACAGCACAAGATGCAGAAGCACTCGGCGTCCGCCATGAATCACGCCACCCCGGTCAAGAAGCCCGTCAATGCGACGAGCACTGCGCCGGCGGCCGACGCGGCCAAGGCGCCCGAAGCGCCGAAGAAGTAAGTCGTTTCCGGCAGATGCGAAAACGCGGGCGTCCCCCCCTATTGGGGGCGCCCCGCGTCGCGCATGTGCAGCTTGAGTGCCGCGCTGACGATGGGCTTGGCCCACTGTGGCGTCGAGGTAAGAACGCTGCGCAGAGCCGAGGGTTGGACGATGCGCCCTCGCTGCATCCTCACCAGCAGCGCCGGACTGGGCTGAGCGCCCGTTGACGGGTCCGCATCGGCCGAATTGTCGAAGACCCGAAGGGACGCAACGCCAGGCATGAGCCGAATCAGGTTCGCGCGGCCTCGCACATACCGCTCGCGCACCTTCGCCTCGGGGATGTCGTGTCCTCCCTGCGCGACACGTCGACGCACGCGGTCGAGATGCAGCTCCACGCTCGTGAGACCGGAAAACCAGATGTGAACGTGATGGCCCTCTCGCGCAGCCTGCAAGAGCAGCTCGGTCATCGTTTTTCCGCCGAGCGTCGTCTCGAACGCAAAATCGAGATTCTCGCGGATCGCGCGCTCGAGCAATCGCCTGCCTTCCGTCCACGCAGCGGCGTTGGCCTGCTCCTGCGCAATCGATGCGCCGCGCCGGGCGTTGGCGTTCAGGATCGAGCGAGCCGCTTCGTCGGGATTGAAATACGGTGCTCCGGACGCGCGTAGCGCTGCACCGCCAATGCTGCTCTTGCCGGCGCCATTGCAGCCGGCGAGCACGAAAATGGAACCTATTTCACCCTCGGCAGCTTTCGCTTCGCGCGCTTGTGTTGTGCCGGCGCACGGGGCGAACGTGCAGGCGCGACGGCTGCGGCGTCGAACTTCAAACGCGCTCGAGCGACCGCCGCCGCACCGAGTTGCGCCGGCGACATCGCGAACGCTCGCTCCATCGCCTCCGTCATTCCGCGTTGCTGCATTCGCGCGAGCAAAGCGTCGAACTCCGACGTAAGCGTGTCGAGGGAATTCTCCTCGGCCGCCAGCAACCGCGTGTAAGTCTCGATCGGAATCACGACGGCCAGCGGCGTGCGGCGGCGCGTGATGGTCACCCCGCCTGCCGTGGCGACGTAATCGAGAATGCGACCGACGTTCTTGGCGTCGCTCGCCGAAACTTCCGGCGATTCGACCAGCTCGCCCCGCAGGTTGCGGACTCGTACTGCGCTTCCCATGACGAACCTCCAGTGAGCTGACCCTATCATTAATTGGACAAATTGTCCAACTTGGACAGGTCATTCGCGCAGGCCCGTATATTGCTGCGGATATCATTCCTGTTCAGTACAGCGATTGCGAATCATGAAGGAAGTCATCCGTCCGGCCGTAACCGTCGCGACCGTCGTCGAGCGAGGCGGGCGTTTTCTCCTCATAGAAGAAGAGACGCGTCACGGGTTGCGGCTCAATCAGCCGGCCGGACACGTCGAGGTGGGCGAGTCGCTCGTGTCGGCGGCCGCGCGGGAAACGCTCGAGGAAGCGGCGTGGCGCGTCGATCCGACGGCGCTCGTCGGCGTCTATCACTGGGGACCGGGCTCCAGCGGCACGGCGTTCGTGCGCTTCACGTTCGCCGCCGCCGCCCGCACGCACGAAGCCGACCGGCCGCTCGACACCGGAATCGTGCGGGCGATGTGGCTGACGTACGAAGAGGTCGCGGAGCGCCGCACCGCGCATCGCAGCCCGCTCGTCATGCGCTCGATCGACGACTATCGCGCCGGCAGGCGCTGGCCGCTCGGACTGATCGCGAATCTCTGATGGCACGCAGGAAGCGCGTCGTCGTCGGCATGTCGGGCGGCGTCGACTCGTCGGTAGCGGCGTGGCTCTTGAAGCAGCAGGGTCACGACGTCGTCGGCCTGTTCATGAAGAACTGGGAGGACGACGACACCGACGAATACTGCACGTCGCGTGAAGACCTCGTCGACGCCGCCGCGGTCGCGGACGTCATCGGCATCGATCTCGAGGCGGTCAACTTCGCGGCCGAATATCGCGAGCGCGTGTTCGCACTGTTCCTGCGCGACTACGAGGCCGGGCGCACGCCGAATCCGGACGTCCTCTGCAACAGCGAAATCAAGTTCCGTGCGTTTCTCGATCACGCGATGGCGCTCGGCGCCGATTGCATTGCCACCGGCCACTACGCTCGCTTGCGGCGCTCGGCGGATGGGACCGTGGAACTCGTCAAGGCAATCGACGGCGCCAAGGATCAGACGTATTTCCTGCATCGCCTGACGCAGGAGCAGCTCGCGCCGGTCGTGTTTCCGCTCGGCGAGACGACGAAGCGCGAAGTTCGTGCGATCGCGCAGCGCGAAGGCATTCCGACGTACGCGAAGCGCGATTCGACCGGCATCTGCTTCATCGGCGAGCGGCCGTTTCGCGATTTTCTCGCGCGCTACCTGCCGCGCACACCAGGTCCGATCGTGACGCCGGAAGGCGAAACGATCGGCCGCCACGACGGGCTCGCGTATTACACGATCGGCCAGCGGCACGGCCTCGGCATTGGCGGCACGCGCGACCGCGCCGACGCGCCCTGGTTCGTCGCCGGCAAAGACGTCGCGCGCAATGCGCTTCTCGCGGTGCAGGGTCACGACCATCCGCTGCTGTACCGGCGCGACGTCGCCGCGATCGACATGCACTGGATCGCCGGTAAGTCGCGTCCGTTGCCTGCGCGACTTGCAGCGAAGACGCGCTACCGGATGCCGGATGCGGCGTGCGAGGTGCGGTCACGTGGCGAACGTGCGATCGCCGCGTCGTTCGACGTGCCGCAATGGGCGCCGACGCCGGGGCAGTATCTGGTGCTGTACGACGGCGATGTCTGCCTCGGCGGCGCGGTCATAGACGTGCCGCTCGCGGTCGCGACTTCGCCGACTTCGGGGTCAGAGCAACAAGTCGACTTGTTGCTCTGACCCCGAAGTCG
>DATEIQ010000003.1:0-3717 GCA_035278845.1 Casimicrobiaceae bacterium
GAGACTGCGGAAGGCGTGCGCAGCCAGATCATGCCCCGCGCCGGCCCGGTCATCCGGGCCGGCGCGGGCGGTCTACGCCGTCACCCCTTCCGTGTCGAGCGACGCGCGGCCCAACCGGCTGCGAGTGCTCCGAAAATCAACGTGAGCGAGCCCGGCTCGGGCACGCGCTGGAAACTCACCACGCCGGGATTCTCCGTGACTACTTGAGGCGACTCACAAATACGCGTCTCACCGGTGAAGTTGTCGCATGCATAAAGAAACGCTTGACTCGGTAACACGTCAAGTGCGACAAAATCAGAGAAAATTGGCTGTCGATTTGAGACGAACTGCAGCCACAGGTTGCCCGAATAGATCGGCGACAGGTTTCCCGTCTGCGGCCCGAAAATTGACGTGTCTGCGCCCGTGACCTCGTTGCGACCTGTGTGCGGATCGAATTCGATGAACACCCCGGTTACCACATCGATCGCAGGCGGCGCGAACACGACGGTGCTAACTGTAGGTCCATTCGGGTCAAGGTCGTATCTAAAGAGGTCGACCGTCGCCGCGAGCAGGCTCATGCCGCCGTCGCTGCAAGCATCGTTGTTGTCAACCCAGACGCCCGATATCGGGTCGCCATCGAGGCATGCGTCCGGCACAAAGAAATCAGCGAAGCCGCGGTATCCCATACCGTCGTAGGGATCACCGAACGATGGATCCCAGCTGCCCCGGAACACGGCGGAATCCGCGGTGAACGCGGACGTCATGAGGCCGACGCCAACAACCATGGAACCGAGCACAGACCGCAGTTTCGTGCTAGACACGGCATTCTCCGAATGAGCGGGGACGCGAGAGCGTCCGGATTGCACGGCGCCCGGAAAAGCGGCCGCCGACCCGAGGAAGCACGGCGAGCAAAAAGCGCTCCGGATTTTGGACCGTCGTCCTAAATGATTGACTTGTCATTGTTTAATTTCGTCGATGCAGGGTTGCGCGCCGTTTGTCAGCGCCATTTGTAAAATTTTTCGAATGCCCAGCAGCCCCCCGAGCAACCGAAACGGACGATGAACGAGGAACGATCGGAGCGAACGCCGACGGCCTCGGTAGTCGCGCCTGGCGGACCCACGCACGACGCCACGCGCGTCGCGCCGTACGTGCCGCGGATGCTGCTGCAGCACCTGGCGTCGGACCCGACGACGCCGTGGTGGACGAGCGAGGGCTCGGCCGCGTTCGTGGACGTATCGGGATTCACCAAATTGTCGGAGGCGCTCGCCCGCAAGGGACGCGAGGGTGCCGAGCACATCGCGGACGCGATCGGGGGCATCTGCGAATCGATGCTCGCCGTCGCATATGCGAACGGCGGCAGCCTGCTCAAATTCGGTGGCGACGCGCTGCTGCTGTGGTTCGACGGCGACCGCCACGAGGGCCGTGCGTGCCGCGCAGCGATTCAGATGCGCGCTCGCCTGGCCGATGTCGGTCGCATCGTCGTCGACGACGCGACGATCACGCTGCGAATGGCGCAGGGCGTGCACTCCGGGCATTTTCATTTCTTCGCGCTGGGCGCCGCGCATACCGAGCTTTTAACCACGGGGCCGGCGTGGACGCGGCTCGTCGACATCCAGCACGGCGCCGAGCCCGACCAGATCGCCATCAGCGCAGAAACGGCGGCGCGAATTCCCTCGGAATGCGTGGGGGCACCCGCAGGACCGGGCCTGCTGCTTCTTGCGGAACCTCCAGGTCCCTGGGAAGACGTCACGCTCCATGCACGTCCAGAGTTGCCGGCCGAAACGATCGCGCACTGCCTGTCATCGTCGATCCGGGCGCACGTCGCCGCGGGCGGAGGCTCGTCCGAGCATCGGCCGGTCACGATCGCCTTCATCCGCTTCGAAGGCACCGACGAGCGCATCGCGCTCCATGGCGCTGAGGGAACGGCGGCTGCGCTCGATCGCCTGCTCGCGAGCATCGACGCCGCTTGCCGCACGCACGACGTCACGTTCCTGGCATCCGATGTCGATGCGGAGGGCGGCAAGATCATCCTGACCGGCGGTGCACCGAAGGTGACCGGCAACGACGAGGAGCGCGTGCTGCTCGCGCTGCGCAAGATCATCGACGCAGAGCTGCCGTTGCCCATTCGCATCGGCGTACATCGCGGTACCGTGTTCGCCGGCGACATCGGCCCGCGCCACAGGCGCACGTACACCGTCATGGGCGATGCGGTGAACCTGACCGCACGGTTGATGGCGAAGGCGGAGCGCGGGACGATCTACGCGACCGCTGACGTTCTCGAGCGCAGCAAGACGCTATTCCAGACGACCGAAATCGCGCCGTTCACCGTCAAGGGGAAAGCCGAGCCCGTGCAGGCCTGGTCTGTTGCGCAGGCGCAAAGCTCGCGTGCGCGGCAGCAGACGGTGCAACGATTGCCGCTCACCGGCCGGAATGCCGAGCTCGGCGTGATGCGCAAGGCGTTCTCGAGCGCTCGCGCAGGTCAGGGCCGCGTGATCGACATCGTCGGCGAGCATGGCGTCGGTAAAACGCGCCTCCTGGAAGCGCTGCGTGACGCCGCGGCCGGCTTTCGCCAGTTGCGTGCGACGTGCGAAGCGTATACGGCGGCGAAGCCGTACGCGCTCTGGCGCGAAATCCTGCGCGAGCACATGGGACTCGGCCGCGACGATGCGGACGAGATCGTCGTCGAGCGGTTGCGGGAAGCGGCCTCGACGAAGGCCCCCGATTTGGTGCCATGGCTGCCGCTGGTCGCTGCGGCGTTCGACGTCGAGCTGTTGCCGACACCGGAAATCGAGCTGCTTGCCGACGCCAATCGACGCACGCGACTGCACGAGTCGGTCGGTCGCTTTCTGGAGGCCACGCTCACAGGCTCCGCACTGATCGAGATCGAGGATGCGCACCATATCGACGAGGCGTCGGGCGAACTGCTCGCCTACCTCGCGAGCGCCATCGGCACGAAGCCCTGGTTGATTGCGGTGTCGCGGCGTCCTGCCGGTGGATTCGGTGGCTCCGACGCGCCGACCGCCGTCCGCATCGAACTCAAGGCATTGGCACCGCAGGACGCCCTGCGGATGGCGCAGCTCGCAACCCAGCAAAGTCCGCTGCCTGCCCACGTGCTGGAGGTCGTGGCGAAGCGTTCAGGCGGCAATCCGCAGTTCCTGCGCGACTTGCTGCGGACCGCAATCGAGTCGGGGGGCGTCGCCGATCTGCCGGATTCGGCCGAGGCCGCTGCAATGGCGCAAATCGATGCGCTGTCGCCCGACGACCGCGCAATCGTCCGGCGGGCCGCGGTATTCGGGCTCACATTTCATCCGCGGATGCTCGGCTGGTTCGCGGACGAAGGAGAAGGCACGGTTCCGTCGCCGGACGTCTGGGATAGGCTGCGCGAGCTGTTCGACGAAGAACCCGACGGGTACCTTCGGTTTCGCCGGTCGCTGTTGCGCGATGCCGCATACGAGGGGCTGCCGTTTCGCGTCCGGCGCAAGCTGCATGCGACGGTCGCGGCGCGCCTCGAAGAAGAGCTCGATTACCCCGATGAAGCCGCCGGCATCCTGTCACTGCATTATTTCGAGGCCGGCGACTTTGAGCGAACGTGGCGATACGGGACACTCGCCGCGGTGCGGGCGGAAGCGGCGTACGCGTATGTCGAAGCCGCGCGGCTTTACGTGCGCGCGCTCGACGCCGGACGCCGTGCCGAGAAGGTCGACGCCAAAGAGTTCGCGGACACTCACGTCGCGATGG
>DATEIQ010000004.1:0-8341 GCA_035278845.1 Casimicrobiaceae bacterium
CGCGTGCCGCCGCCGAAGCAGCCGAGGCCCCAGATGTCGGCGGTAAGCAGTCGCTCGCCGACGAGATGCGGCGCGAACTTGCCCTGCGCGTCGAGCACCGCGGCGACGAGCGCCCTGCCGACCGGGTAGAAGATGAACACCAGCAGCAGCAGCGCGATCGTGACGACGATCGATGCGATCGTCACGTTGCCGGCGAACAGCCCGAGGCGCGCGATCGCGCGCGCAAAGCACAGCGTGAACGCGAACAGCGTCAGCGCGGCGCCGATGCCGAACGGCGGCCCGTTGCCGCCGGCGACGAAACCTTGTACGAAGCCGTACGCGAGGCCGAAGCCCGCGGCGATCGCGGTGACGCGGTGGGCCTGGAGCCAGCCGCCGGCGATCGCGACGATGGAAGCGACGATGAGCGGTCCAAGCGCGATCGCGGCCGCGTAATGCGGCCACTTCGCGCGGGAAACGATGAGGCCGAGCGCCGGCGCGCCGCCGTCGGCCGCCCACGGAACGACGGCCAGCGCGACGAGCGCGATCGCAGCGATCAGCGGCGTCGGACGATCGCGATGGCCGGCCCGCGCACCGGGTGCCGGCAGTACGGCGGCGGGCGTTGCCATGGGTTGAAAGAATCGGGGTCAGAGATGCATTTCGCGGACGGCGCGCGTCAAATTGCGACGCGGCTTCGCGAGATACATCCGTGACCCCGATTTGTGAAACCGCGGTTACTTCGGCAGCGCGTACACCTCCTTGTCCCACTTGCTCAGCAGGCGCGTGCGCTCGGCCGACGACCCGTACTTGGCGAAGTCGTAATTGATGAGCTTGATCTCGGAGAGCTTCGGCGCCTGCGGCGGCGGCGATGCACCCTTGTTCGACGGCACCTGGTAGGAAACCTTGGCCGCGATGCCGACGTTCTGGCCTTCGGTGGAAAGCGCCCAGTCATACCACTTCTTGGCGTTCTCCATGTTCTTCGCGCCCTTGATGATGCTCATGCTGCCGATCTCGTAGCCGGTGCCCTCGCACGGCGACACGATCTTCACCGGCGCGCCCGCAACGGCCTGCACCACCGCGTCGTGCTGGAACGTGATGCCGACCAGGCTTTCACCGGTCGCCGCCGCCCGCGCCGGCGCGGCGCCCGACTTCGTGTACTGATTGATGTTCTTGTGCAACGACTTCAGGAAATCGAACGCCTTGTCCTCGCCCCACAACTGCACGAACGTCGCCAGCATCGTGTAGGACGTGCCCGACGAATTCGGATTGGCGACCTGGATCTCGTCCTTGAACTCGGGCTTCGCCAGGTCGGCCCAGCATTTCGGCTCGGCGATGTTCTTCTTCTTGAGCTGCTCGGTGTTGAAGCTGTAGCCGAGCGCGCCCGCATAGATGCCGATTGTGCGGCCCTTCGCCGCCTCGTATTGGCGGATCGCCCAATCCTGCAGCTCCGACATGCGCGGTGACTTGTAAGCTTCCGTCAGGCCCTCCTCCGCGGCCTGCAGATGCGGGTCGCCCGTGCCGCCCCACCAGATATCGCCGCGCGGGTTGGCGGCCTCGGCCTTGATCTGCGCGTAGAACTCACCCGCGCTCTTGCGCGTCATCAGCACCTTGATGCCCGTCGTCTTCTCGAACGCGGCCACCATCGGCCGGCACCATTCCTCCTGCACCGTGCAATAGACGACGAGCTCGCCCTGCGCCGCCGCCGTCAGCGGCAACGCGAACAGCAATGCGGGCAGCACGCCGCGCAGAAACGTCAACACTCGCATCATTCCTCCTGGTGGGCTCTCACGGCGGGGGACTCCCCGCATTCGGCGGCGAGTGTAGCGCAAACGGCGCTCCTATAGCTGAAGGAACGCCCGCATCCTGTCGGCTTCGGCTTCGAGCTCGCCACGGAAGGCGCGCGACCGAGGCGCTCGCCCGGCCACGTAGCCGGGCTCGATGCGCAGGCGACCGGCCTCGACGCTCACGTTCGCCCAGCCGATCACCCGGTCGGTCCATAACAGCGGCAGCGCGTAATAGCCGAGCGTGCGCCGCACGACCGGCGTGTAAGCCTCGAACCGGTACGCCCAGCCGAAGAAGCGCTCGAAGCGACCGCGATCCCAGGCGATCGGGTCGAATGGCGCGAGCAGCCGCACGCGGTCGTCGACCGCGTCCCCGACAGCCATTGGATTCTCGGCTGAAGGCCAGTACCAATCGGTGCCGTCGATCCGCGCATGCGCGAGCCGCTTCCTGACGCGCACGAGCGCGCTCTCGATGCCGCCGTAGAGCTGCGGCGCGGCGATGCGCAGCCGGCGAACGACGACGTGCAGGCCGGTAGCCGTGAGCGGCGCATACTTCGCCGCGACGATGTCGGCCAGCGCGTCGAGCCGGGCACGCCGCGCGCGCGCATCCACCGGCGCCTCGGTCGGCTCGCGCACGCCGTAGACGCGGATGCCGGCGTCCCGGCGCGTGACGCGCAGCAGGCCTCGATAGTGCATGCCATCGAGCATGTGCGTCGTGGCATTCGACGAGCCGCCCCAGTAGTTGACGACGCGCCCGTGCGCGAAATGCGCGTCGACATCGCGCGGATGCACTTCGCCGCGATCCCGCACGAACTCGAGCACCGCCTGCGCGCGCTTCATGCGGAAGGCGCTCCAGCGCGTGCGGGCGTTGCGCGGATGCATCAGCGCATGGTGCGCGCACGGCAGGAAGCCGTAGTTGATGAACGTATCTTCCTCGACGTCTAGCGTCGGGTATTGCGCCTCGAGATCGCCGGCGCGGTAGCCGGCGACGCGATGTCGCAGCGTCAGGTCTTGTGCGCGCGCGGGTGCGCGGATGGGATCCGCCTGCACGAATCCGAGCCGCTCGATCGCGCCGCGCAGGTCCGCCGGGGCGAACAGCGTACGGGCAACGGCGTAGCGGCGAAGATCGTCGAGGGTCACCGGAGAAGGCATCGGGCGACGAAAGGAAGCGGAGTGCGCAGTGCGCGGGCTCGTGCACGAAACCGCGACCGTACGCTCCGCCAATATAATCGACGCATGCTCCACGATCCCGCGCGCCACGAACCGCTCCGTGCGATCGACTGGGACGAGACGCGGGCGCGCGCGCTGATCGAGCGCATCGTCGACGACACCGAGCGGCGGTTCGCCGGAGAAGCGTTCTGGCCATTGCATCCGCGAGACGCGAACGACGCCGACGACGGACCCGCGTATCCGCTGTATCACGGTGCCGGCGGCGTGATCTGGGCGCTCTACTACCTCGAGGCGCGGGGTGCCGCGACGTTGCGCCACGACTACGTCCAGTGGCTTCAACCGTTGCGAGAACGCAACGCGGCGTGGCTCGCCGCGTCCGGCGATACCCGAGCCGATGCGTCGTACCTGATGGGTGACACCGGCCTGCTGCTCGTTTCGTACGCTCTGTCGCCGGCGCGTGGAGCCGCCGACCGCCTCGCAACCCTGATCGCATCGAACCTCGAGCATCCGGCTTGCGAGCTCCTGTGGGGCTCGCCGGGGACGATGCTGGCGGCGCTTTTCATGCACGAGCGAACCGGCGAAGCGCGGTTCGCCGAGCTTTATCGAGCCACGGCGCGAACGCTGCGCGAACAACTCGCCTGGTCCGAAGAGCACGGTTGTCACTACTGGGTGCAGGATCTCGACGGTACGCGAAGCACTTACCTCGACGCCGTGCACGGCTTCGTCGCGACGGCGTCGGTGCTGTTGCGCGGCCGCTCGCTGCTCGGCGACGAGTGGCGAGACCTCGAAGCTATCGTCGCGGAGACGGTGCGCAGGACGGCGACACTCGTCGACGGTGGCGCGAACTGGCGCCCGATGCTCGATTCATGGCCGGGCATGCCGAAGCTTATGCAGTTCTGTCACGGCGCGCCCGGCTTCGTGATCGCCCTCGCCCGCATGCCGGGCGGCATCATCGACGATCTGCTGCTGGCCGCGGGCGACGCGATCTGGGCAGCGGGACCGCTTCGCAAAGGGTCCAATCTGTGCCACGGCACCGGCGGCAACGGCTACGCGTTCCTCGCGCTGTTCGCGCGTACCGGCGATTCACGCTGGCTCGACCGGGCACGCGCGTTCGCGATGCACGGCATCGAGCAGACCGAAGCCGAGGCTCGCTTCGTCGGCCGTATGCGCCATTCGCTGTGGACAGGCGATCCGGGCTTCGCCATCTACCTGCTCGATTGCGTTTCAGCGACCGCAGGGTTTCCGACGCTCGACGTCTTTTTCGCGCGGTAGGACATCCCGCACAGCGATTTCCGCAACCGGCCGAATCCGCCGGGCGCGCGAGTTGGCGATAGTGGATCGAACGTGGGTCGCACCACATTCGACGCCGCGGACGCCGCCCATTCGCACAGTTCGGGTGAGTCGGTCCGCGCCAAAGCGCACTTGCAGTCAGGCCGGACCGTTGCTGCACTGAAGGATGGCGGAGTCGCGGACGCGCACGCGGGCCCGCATCTGCCCGTGACGACGCTCCCGCAACCCGACGAAACGACTTGCGGCCCGACGTGCCTGCACGCCATTTATCGCTTCTTCGGCGATCGCGAGCCCTTGCAGGCCGTGATCGCGCGCACCTGGCAACTGGAGCACGGCGGCACGTACGCGGTGTTTCTCGGATGCGACGCGCTGCGCAAGGGATACCGCGCGCGCATCTATACGTACAACATCACGGTGTTCGATCCCACGTGGTTCACGCGGCCGCGCGTCGACATCGCGGCGCGCCTCGTCCGGCAACGGGAAATCAAGCACGACGCGCGCGTGCGCAACCCGACGGCGGGCTACCTCGAATTCCTGCGCCTCGGGGGCCGCCTGCGGCTCGCGAGCCTGTCGGCGCGCCTGCTCCACAGCATTCTGCGCTGCCGGCTGCCCATCCTGACCGGCCTGTCTTCGACGTACCTCTATCGCTCGGCCCGCGAGCGCGTCGAAGACGGTGCGTCCGACGACGTCGGCGGCCACCCCGCGGGGCATTTCGTCGTCATCGCCGGCTTCGACGAAGCACGGCGGCGCGTGCTGGTCGTCGACCCTTACCAGCCGAATCCATACGGGCCGTCGCATGAATACTGGATCAGCGTCGAGCGCGTGCTGGCGTCGATTCTCCTCGGCATCGTGACGCACGACGCCAACCTGCTCGTCGTTTATCCACGACCGGGCAAGGCCGCGCGATGAACGTCGTCTTCGTCGTCAACCATGCACACGACTGGCCGTTCGCCATCGAAGGCGCACGCGTCGTGAGCGCGCGCGAGTACCTGACCGATCCGGCCTGGAGCGACGTGCAGTCGGCGCGCATCGTCAATCTCTGCCGTACCGACCGCTACCAGGGGCGCGGCTACTACGTGTCGCTGCTCGCCGAGGCGCGCGGCCATCGCGCGCTGCCCGAGGTCAAGACGCTCGGCGACCTGCAGGCACACGAGGTCGACCGCGTGCTCGGCAGCGGCGTCGTCGAGCCGCTGCAGCGCGCGCTGTCCGCCAACGGCGCGGACACGTGGACGATGGACGCGTGGTTCGGTCGTGATCCGAAGGGCCGCAACGACGCACTTGCACAGCAGCTTTTCTCCACGCTGCGCGTCCCGCTGCTTCGTGCGGCGTTTGCACGCGAGGACGGCCGCTGGCGGCTGCGGAAGCTCCGGATCGTGGGCCCGCACGAGATTCCAGCGGACCTGCGGCAGTTCGCGGCCGACGCTGCGAGCGAGTACGTCCGGCGCGGCAGCCGGGCGCGTCCGCCGCAAGTGCCGCCATCGCAGCCGGCAATCGCGATCCTGTTCGACGGCGACGAGCCCGACCCGCCGTCGAACGCCGGTGCGCTGCGCCGGTTCGCGTCGGCCGCGCGCGCGCTCGGAATGCGCTGTTCGATCATCGGCCGCGGCGACATCGAGCGATTGCCCGAATTCGATGCGTTGCTGATCCGCGACATGACGCGCGTCAACCATTACACGTACCAGTTCGCGCGGCGCGCGGCGAGCGAGGGGCTGGTCGTCGTCGACGACCCCGACTCGATCCTCAAGTGCACGAACAAGGTGTACCTGAACGAGCTGCTGTCGCGGCACCGAGTGCCCATGCCGAAGACGCTGATGGTCCACCGCGACAACGTCGACCGCATCGTACCAACGCTCGGCCTGCCGTGCATCCTGAAACAGCCGGACAGCGCGTTCTCGCTCGGCGTGACGAAGGTCGAATCGTCAGCGGCCCTCGCGTCGTGCCTGGACGCGCTGTTCGCGAAGTCGGACCTCGTGATCGCGCAGCAATGGCTGCCGACGGCGTTCGACTGGCGCGTCGGCGTGTTCGATCGCCGGCCGCTGTTCGTGTGCAAGTATTTCATGGCGCGCGGCCACTGGCAGGTCGTCAAGCGCGAATCGGGCCGCACCGTCGAAGGATCGACGGCGACGCTGTCGGTCGGCGAAGCGCCGGAGGCGGTTGTCCGCACCGCGGTGCGCGCGGCGAACCTGATCGGCGACGGCCTCTACGGCGTCGATATCAAGGAGAGCGGCGGCCAGTTCCACGTGATGGAAATCAACGACAACCCGAACGTGGACGCCGGCCACGAAGACGAGATCCTGAAGGACGCGCTCTACCGCGAGGTGATGGGCGTGTTCCTGCGCCGCATTCGCGACCGCAAGCGGGCGAGCGCAGCGTGAGCCCCGAAGCGCCGTCCCGAGGGGCGAACAAGCCCCGAAGCGCGCCGGCGCGGAGGGTAAGCCAATGACTGCGGAGTCGATCGGCGTCCACGTGCGATCGACGGCGGCTGCCGCACGCTTCACGCTGCCGGCGTTTTCGGCGTACGGGCTCGAGCTGGAATACATGATCGTCGACCGCGATTCGCTCGCAGTCAAACCGATCGCCGCGCAACTGCTGCGCGCACTCGCCGGCTTCGAAACCAGCGAGGTGATGCGCGGAGCGCTCGGCTGGTCGAACGAGCTCGCGTGCCACGTCGTCGAGCTCAAGAATGCGGTGCCGACGGCGGCACTCGCGCAGCTCGCCGGCCGGTTCCAGGCGGAAATCCGCGAAGCGAACCGGCGCCTGCGAACGGTGAACGCGCGGCTGATGCCGACCGCCATGCATCCGTGGATGGAGCCGGCGACCGAGACGTCGCTGTGGAGCGATCCCGGACTCGTGTACCAGACGTACGACCGCATCTACGGCTGCCGCAGTCACGGCTTCGCGAACGTCCAGAGCCTGCAGCTCAACCTGCCGTTCGCGGACGACGACGAGTTCGCACGCCTGCATGCGGCGACGCGTCTCGTGCTGCCGCTGCTGCCCGCGATCGCGGCGAGCTCGCCGATCGTGGAGGGACGCGCGAGCGGGCTGCTGGACTCGCGGCTCGAGGCCTATCGCACGATGTCTGCGCGAACGCCTTGCGTGACCGGATGCGTGATTCCCGAAACGGTACGGTCGCGCGCCGAGTACGGTGCACACGTTCTCTCGCCGATGTACGACGAGATCGCGCCGTACGACCCGGCGGGGATATTGCGCCACGAATGGCTGAATTCGCGCGGCGCGATTCCGCGCTTCGAGCGCGGCGCCATCGAGATGCGGCTGCTCGACGTGCAGGAATGTCCGCAGGCCGACGTGGCGATCGCCGCGGCGGTCATCGCCATCGTGCGTGCGCTGTGCGAGGAACGATTGGCGCCGGTCGCGCAGCAGCAGGCGATCAAGACCGAATCGCTGCATCGCATCCTGCTTGCGACGATCCGCGACGCCGATCGCGCGCTCGTCGACGACGCGCCTTACCTGTGTGCACTCGGCATCGACGCCATGCGCTGCCGCGCCGGCGATGCCTGGCGGTCGCTGCTCGGCGCTTGCGCGCGCGACGGCGACGCGGCGTGGTGGCGACCCGTCGTATCCGACATCCTCGCGCATGGGCCGCTCGCGCGGCGCATCCTGCGCGCAGTGGGCGACGACGCCAGCCGCGAGCGTCTCGCTGCCGTTTACCGGAAGTTGTGCGAATGCCTGGCAGACGGGCGGATGTTCGTCTGATCCGACCGATCGCGCTGCTCGTCACGTGCGAGCACGGCGGCAACCGGATCCCCGCGCGCTACGGCGAAATGTTTCGCAACCATCAGCGCTTGCTGGCGTCGCATCGCGGCTACGATCCCGGTGCGCTCGCGACCGCGCGCACGCTCGCCCGCACGCTCCGCGCACCGCTGGTGACCGCGACGGTGAGTCGGCTGCTCGTCGAGCTCAATCGCTCGCCCGGCCGGCAGTTCCGCGAATCGCCGGTCATGCGCCGCGCGCCGGCCGCCCTCCGTGCCGAGATCTGCCGCCGCTATTACGACCCCTATTGGTCGGCGGTCGTGGCGTTCGTGCGCGATGCCATCGCCGCGCGTCGGCGCGTCGTGCACATCTCCTCGCACTCGTTCACGCCCCGGCTCGGCGGCTCCGCACGA
>DATEIQ010000005.1:0-5412 GCA_035278845.1 Casimicrobiaceae bacterium
GCTAACGCGAGTAGACAGCAGGGCGGTCGCGGCCGCGAGAACGAATCCTCGCCGGTCGATCACCAAATCATCTCGGGGCACGGTATTCCGCTTTGCCAGAGCTAACTCCTTTGCGATAGGCGAACACTACGCGGTCGCTTCCAGTGGCCCTCAACTGCGGCTATCACCACGCTCGCGCCAAGTATTGCACGAGCGCCGGGTTCGCTCGATTCGCTTGTCCGCCGGCCGACGCTTCTGCAGTTGCGAGCAGCCCGAAATGAGGAAGCCCAAGGCGACGGCACGCGCGCTTCGAAGGATCGCCGGTATGGGCATCGCTGCTCCTTGAACTGTGGTGGGTGCTCGAAAGGGAGACCCTTTAAAATCCGCGTTGCGATCCTGAACGAACCTTCGAATCATGACCACCGACACGGAAACCCCCACTCCAGCCCGCGAAACGCATGGCTTCCAGGCCGAAGTCCGGCAGCTCCTCGACCTGATGATCCACTCGCTGTACTCCAATCGCGAGATCTTCCTGCGCGAGCTGATCTCGAACGCGTCCGACGCATGCGACAAGCTGCGCTTCGAGGCGCTCGACAACCCGGGCCTCTTCGAAAACGACGCGGCGCTCGCGATTCGCGTCGACTACGACACCGCCGCCCAAACGATCACGGTGAGCGACAATGGCATCGGCATGAACCGCGACGAGGTGATCGCCAACCTCGGCACGATCGCCAAGTCCGGAACGCGTGAATTCTTCGCGAAGCTCACCGGCGACCAGCAGAAGGACACGCACCTGATCGGCCAGTTCGGCGTGGGCTTCTACTCGTCGTTCATCGTCGCCGACCGCGTCACCGTTCGCACGCGCCGCGCCGGCGATCCGCCCGCGGCCGGCGTGCAGTGGGAATCGGACGGCGCCGGCGCCTTCGACGTCGCGCCTCTCGAGCGCGCGGCGCGCGGCACCGAAATCACGCTGCACCTGCGCGAAGGTCAGGAGGATCTCGCGTCGGGCACGAAGCTGCGTTCGATCATCCGCAAATACTCCGACCATATCGCGCAACCGATCGTGATGAAGAAGGAGGAGTGGAAGGACGGCGCGCAGCCCAAGACCGACGAGGACGAGACCGTCAACCAGGCTTCGGCCTTGTGGGCGCGCCCGAAGAGCGAAATCACGGACGAGCAGTATCGCGAGTTCTACAAGCACGTCGGCCACGACTTCGACGACCCGCTCGCGTGGATACACGCCCGCGTCGAAGGGCGGCAGGAATACACCGAGCTGCTGTACGTGCCCGCGCACGCGCCGTTCGACCTGTGGGACCGCAATGCGCGCCACGGCATCCGCCTCTACATCCGGCGCGTGTTCGTGATGGACGACGCCGAGCAGCTGCTTCCGACGTACCTGCGCTTCGTCCGCGGCATCGTCGACTCGAACGACCTGCCGCTCAACGTTTCTCGCGAGATCCTGCAGGAATCGCGGGACATCGAGGCGATCCGCGCCGGATGCACGCGCAAGATTCTCGATCTGCTGCAGAGCCTCGCCGCAAACGAGCAGGAGAAATACGCGACGTTCTGGCGCGAGTTCGGCGCCGTGCTGAAGGAAGGTGTCGGCGAGGACTACGCCAACAAGGACAAGATCGCGGCGCTCGCGCGCTTCGCGTCCACGCATTCCGGTACCGCCGACCAGAACGTCTCGCTTGCCGACTACGTCGCGCGGATGAAGGAAGGGCAGGAACGCATCTACTACGTCACGGCGGAGTCGTACAACGCGGCGCGCTCGAGCCCGCATCTCGAGGTGTTCCTGCGCAAGGGCATCGAGGTGCTGCTGCTGTCCGATCGCGTCGACGAATGGTTCGCGAGCCACGTGACCGAGTTCGATGGCAAGCCGCTCGCTTCCGTCGCGCGCGGCGGACTCGACCTCGGCAAGCTTGACGACGAAGCGGAGCAGAAGGCGGGCGAAGCCGAGGCGGGCGAGGCTAAAGACGTCGTCGAGAAGATCCGCAAGACGCTTGGCGAGCGCGTCAAGGACGTGCGCGTCACGCGGCGGCTCACCGATTCACCTGCGTGCCTCGTCGCCGACGACCACGACATGAGTGCGAACCTCGCGAGAATGCTGAAGGCCGCCGGCCAGCAGGCGCCGGCCGCGAAGCCGATCCTCGAGATCAACCCGAAGCATCCGGTCGTCGAGCGGCTCAAGAGCGAAGAGCGTCATTTCGACGACTGGGCGAACGTGCTGTTCGACCAGGCGGTGCTGGCCGAGGGCGGACAGCTCGACGATCCGGCCGACTTCGTGCGCCGGGTCAACGCGCTGATGCTGACGATGAGCGCTGCGTCTAAGCCGGGATGAAAATCCGGTCGCACCTGCTGCTGCTCGCGGCAGGTGCCATGATCCCGCTGCTCGCTTTTGCCGTGCTCGTTTCGGTCGTGCTGCTCGAGCGCGACCGCGCCACCGTCCAGCGCGCTGCCTCGGATCGCGCGCGGGCGATGATGACCGCGGTCGATGCCGAATTGCGCGGCTCGGTGGCGACGCTCGATGCCGTCGGCGCTTCCGCCGCGCTGGCCGCAGGTGATTTGCGCGCCTTCCACGGCGAGGCATCGCGTGTGCTCGGCAGCCAGCCGCAATGGCTCTACATCACGCTCGTGAGCCCGGCCGGGGAGAAGCTGCTCGATGCCTCGCAACCGTTCGGCACGGCCCTATCGCAGGCGGTCGATCGCGAAAGCATTGCGCGGACAGTCGCGACCAGGCAGCCGGCGATCGGTCGGATCGACGTCGGCGCGGGCGGCGGCATCCCGATCCGCGTGCCCGTCTTGCACGATGGCGCCGTCGCCTATGTCGTGACGGCGTTCGTCCAGCCGGGGTCGTTCGAGAATCTGATCCGGCAGCAGCGTCTTCCCGACGGCTGGATCAGCGGCATCGTCGATTCGAGCGGCCGATTCGTCGCTCGCGTTCCGACGCGGCCGGCTGGGGAGCTGGCCTCGGCCGACTTCCGCGCGGCCGTACTGAAGTCGCCCGAGGGCTGGTATCGGGGACGAAGCGTCGAAGGCAAAGATGTCTTCACGGCGCACCAGGTCTCCCAGTTCAGCAACTGGAGCATCGGGCTCGCAATACCGGCCGAGATCGTGCTCACGGGGGTGCGGAGCACCGCGCTGATGATCGGCATCGGCGTACTTTCGTCGATCGCCGTCGCGCTCGCCATCGTGCTGACGAGCGGCCGGCGAATCGTGCGGTCGATCGTATCGCTTGCCGCCGCTGCGCGTTCGATTGGATCGGGGGACCGCGCCATCGACGCCGTCCCGGGCGAAGTGGACGAAGTGAGCGATGTCGCGATCGCTCTTCGCGATGCCGACGCCGTGGTGCGCGAGCGGCAATCGCTGATCCAGCGGGAGCGCGATGCTATGCAGGAGGCGGATCGCGCCAAGGACGAGTTCATCGCCGCATTGAGTCACGAGTTGCGCAATCCGCTCGCGGCGATGTCGGCCGCATCGCACATTCTGCGCATCGCCGACCCGTCGGCGGCTGCGGCAACGGATGCGCGTGGCGTCATCGAGCGCCAGACGCGCCACATGTCGCGCATGATCGAGGACCTGCTCGACGTGAGCCGAATCATCATGGGCAAGGCGAAGCTCACGCTCGAGCGCATCGATCTGACGCAGCTCGTCGCCCATTCGGTCGCCGCCTGGAGCGCGGCCGGGCGTTTCGCCGGGCGCAGCACGGCCGTCGAGCTCGATTCGGCGTGGGTCACTGCCGATCGCACGCGGGTCGAGCAGATTCTCTCGAACCTCCTCGACAACGCCGTCAAGTTCACGCCGCCGGACGCGCGAATCACGATTTCAGTCGCTCGCGACGGCGACGCCGGTGTGCTGACGGTGGCGGACGACGGTCCGGGCATCGCGCCGGGCCTCGGCGCGCGCGTGTTCGATCTTTTCGTGCAGGCGGAGCAGGGCATGGGCCGCGTGCGCGGCGGAATCGGCGTCGGGCTCACGCTCGTCAAGCGCCTCGCGGAGCTACAACGCGGGTCGGTGACCGCCGCATCGGGTCCCGCCGGCCGGGGTGCGGTCTTCACCGTGCGGCTGCCGGCGGCAGCCGCGCCGACCATCGCAGCCGAGGACGAGGGCACCGCAACGCCTGATGCGGTGCCGCGTCGAATCCTGATCGTCGAGGACAATCGCGATGCGCGCGACATGCTGCGGCAGGTGCTCGAGATGAATGGCCACGACGTCGTCGAAGCGGTCGATGGCGCGAGTGCAACGGCGCTCGCGATCGAAAATCGGCCTGAAGTCGCGATCGTCGACATCGGACTTCCAGACATGAGCGGCTACGACGTTGCCAGGCGGATTCGCGCCGAGCTCGACGGCGCGATCACGCTCGTCGCGCTGACAGGCTACGGACAGCCGGAAGACCGGCAGCGGGCGTTGTCGGCCGGTTTCGACGTGCATCTCGTGAAGCCGATCGGGCTCGACCGGCTGGAGGAAATCATTGCGCGCGCGTCAACCTCGCCTGCGCCTGCATCGATTCGCGCCGAGCGCTGAAGCGAATGCTCAGGGCGACGCCATCTTCGGCAGCTTGTGCGAGATGCCCTTGTGGCAGTCGATGCACGTCCGTTCCTTGTTCGCCAGGAACGTCGAATGCGCCTGCGCGGCGCGCGGGCTCTGCCGCGTGAAATCCATGTAGTCGAAGCCGTGGCAGTTGCGGCATTCGAGCGAGTCGTTCGCCTTGAGCCGCGCCCATTCGTGCTGCGCGAGCTCGAGCCGCTTCGCCTCGAACTTCTCGCGCGTGTTGATCGTTCCGAAGATCTTGCCCCACACCTCCTTCGACGCCTGCATCTTGCGCGCGATCTTGTCCGTCCAGTCGTGCGGCACGTGGCAGTCCGGGCATTTTGCGCGCACGCCGCTGCGATTGGTGAAGTGGATCGTGGTTTGCAGCTCGACGTACACGTTGTCGCGCATCTCGTGGCAGGAGATGCAGAACGGCTCGGTGTTGGTGAGCTCGAGGGCCGTGTTGAAGCCGCCCCAGAACACGATGCCGGCGACGAAACCGCCTACCGTCAGGAAGCCGAGGCTGAAATACGCGCTCGGCCGGCGCATCACCGTCCAGTAGCGCCGCAACAGCGCGAGCATCCGCCTCACGCGGCGCTCACTTCTTCTTCGGCGCCGCGGCGCCGCCCTTGGCGGCCGATCGCGAGAGCGCTTCGAAATCCTGGTAGGCGTTGTCCACCAGCGGCTTCACTTCGTCCTGGGGGACGTGGCATTGCGTGCAGAAATAGCGGCGCGGCGAGATGTCGCCGCGCAGCGTGCCGTCGCGATCCATGTAGTGGGTCGCCGGAATCGGGATCGCGCGCGTTTCCTCGATGCGCGTGCGCGAATGGCAGCCGACGCAGCGGTTCGCGTTGCGGTCGACCTGATAGCCGTCGATCTTATGCGGAATCGTCGGCGGCTGCA
>DATEIQ010000006.1:0-8082 GCA_035278845.1 Casimicrobiaceae bacterium
GAGCAATAAGTCGCGCGATTACCGGCGGCCCGGATCGAAATCTTATGCGCCGCGACTTATTGCTCTGACCCCGAAGTCGACTTGTTGCTCTGACCCCGAAGTCACGGCCCATGGACACGCGCAACGCCGTCGCATTCCTCGAGGGCGGAGGCGAGATGGGCGCGCGAATGCGCGCGTTCGACTGGGCAGCCACCGCGCTCGGCGCGCCGGAGACGTGGCCGCAAAGCCTGCGCACCGTCGTGCGCATCATGCTCGACTCGCGCTACGCGATGTGGATGCTGTGGGGTCCCGACCTCACGTTCTTCTGCAACGACGCTTACCTGCCCACCGTCGGCATAAGGCGCGATTGGGTGCTCGGCGCGCGCGCCGACCGCGTCTGGGCGGAGATCTGGCCCGACATCGGCCCGCGCATCGAGCACGTGCTGCGCACCGGCGAGGCCACGTGGGACGAAGGCCTGCTGCTGTTCCTCGAGCGCAGCGGCTATCCCGAGGAGACGTATCACACGTTCTCGTACAGCCCAGTGTACGACGACGCAGGCCACGTCGCCGGCATGCTGTGCGTCGTGACCGAGGATACGTTGCGGCAGATCAGCGAGCGCCGCATCGCGCTGCTCGGTGCGATCGGCACCGACATGGCGGCGACGAAGACCGAGGCCCAGGTGTTCGATGTCCTGCGCCACCACCTGAACAGCGGCGTGCCCGATCTTCCCTGCTCGCTGACGTATCTGCGCGCCGGTGACGCGCGGCGCGCCGAGCGCGCGCTCGCGACCGGTTTCGGCGATGCGCATCCCGCCGCGCCGTCTGCGATTGCGGACGACACGTCGTGGCCGGTGCTGCGCGTGCTCGACGATGCGACCGCGCTCGAGGTCGGCGACCTCGCGACGCGCATTCCCGATCTGCCCGTACATCCCTGGCGCGAGCCGCCATGCGCGGCGCTGCTGTTGCCGATCCGCCAGCGCGGCGACGAGGCGCCGGCGGGTGTTTTCGTCGCCTGCCTCAATCGTTACCGGCCGCTCGACGACGCGTATCGCCGCTTCCTCGAGCTCGTCGTCGCGCAGCTCGCATCGGGCCTCGCCAACGCACGAACCTACGCCGCGGAGCAACGACGCGCCGAAGCGCTCGCCGAACTCGATCGCGCGAAGACGACATTCTTTTCCAACGTCAGCCACGAGCTGCGTACGCCGCTCACGCTGATGATCGGACCGCTCGAGGACCTGCTGCGCGATGACGCCCCCGAGCTCGGAAGCGACGCCCGCGCCAGTCTCCAGATCGCGTATCGCAATGGCTTGCGCCTGCGCAGGCTGGTCGATTCCCTGCTCGATTTCTCGCGCCTCGAAGCGGGCCGGCTCGCGCCGCAGCGCGAAAGCGTCGACCTCGGCGCGTATACGACCGAGCTCGCCAGCATGTTCCGCGCGGCAATCGAGCGTGCCGGCCTCGTGCTGGACGTCGATGCTCCCGCAGGCATCCCGGCGTACGTCGACACGGCGATGTGGGAGAAGATCGTCTTCAACCTGCTGTCGAACGCGTGCAAGCACACGCTCGCGGGCTCGATTCGCGTTCAGCTGGTCGACGAGGGCGAGTCGATCGTGATGCGCGTCGCGGACACCGGCGTCGGCATCCCGGCCGAGTCGCTGCCGCATGTGTTCGACCGCTTTCACCGCGTTCCGAACGCGCGCGCGCGAACGCACGAAGGCGCGGGCATCGGTCTCGCACTCGTGCACGAACTTGTCCGGCTGCTGGACGGCACGATCGCCGTCGAAAGCGCAGCCGACCTCGGCACGACGTTCACCGTCAAGATCCCGCGGCACGCGGCGGACGGTGCCTCTGTTCGCACCGAGGCGGCGGGAGCGGTACGCGATCGATCGCTCGAGCAGGCACACGTCGAGGAAGCGACGGGTTGGCTCGCGAACGGCGAAGCGGCGGAACGTTCGCCATCATCCTCAACGGCGCAACCCGCCGATTCGGCACCGACCGTGCTGCTGGTTGACGACAACGCGGACATGCGCACCTATCTGCAGCGGCTGCTGTCGGCGCGCTTCGACGTCGTCACCGCCGCGAACGGCGAGGAGGCGCTTGCCGTCGTCGAGCAGCGGCTGCCGGATCTCGTGCTGACCGACGTGATGATGCCGCGCCTGGATGGATTCGAGCTGCTCAAGGCGTTGCGCACCAACGAGCGGACGCGCGAAATCCCGGTGGTGCTGCTATCCGCGCGGGCGGGCGAGGATTCGCGCATCGAAGGCCTCGACGCCGGCGCCGACGACTACCTCGTCAAGCCATTTTCCGCCCGCGAGCTGCATGCGCGCGTTGCGAGCAATCTGGCGCTTGCCAGGGCGCGCCGCAGCTTCGTGCAGGCGGCACGCGACAGCGAGGCACGCCGCGGCTTTCTGCTGACGCTGGCGGACGCGTTGCGTGCGGCGCCGTCCGCGGAAGCCGTCGCGCACATCGCGCTCGCGCACGTCGGCCGCCAGCTCGGCGCCGCGTGCGCGGCGTACGGGGTCGTCGAACGCGACGGCCGCACGTTCCGCGTCGTCACCGAATGGCGCGCCGACGGCTCGGCTGGTTACGGCGCGAACACGCGCTTCGACATCGAAAGCTTCGGTGAAGCCGAGGCGCGCGGTGCGGGCCTGCCGATCGTCATCGAGGACACGCGGCGACATCCGCATGCGAACGCGTGGGAACATGCGGGCATCGGTTCCGTCATCACCGCACCGCTCGTGACGGGCGGGCGCAGTCCCGCGATGATGTGGGTCAGCATGCCCGGACCCCGCGCCTGGCATGCCGAGGAAGTGGCGCTGCTGCGCGACTCCGCGGCGCGCGCATGGACGGAGATGTCGCGAACGCGCGCGGAAGTTGCGCTGCGCGAGAGCGAGGAGCGCTTCCGCACGATGGCGGACAGCTCGCCGCTGATGGTGTGGGTCGTCGATGCGCAGGGGCGGTTCGAGTTCGTGAACCGGGCGGTGCTCGAATGCTTCGGCACGACGCTCGACGCGTTGCGCCGCGATGGATGGGCACCGCATCTGCATCCCGAGGATGCCGAAGGCTATGCCGCGGAAGTCGCAGCAGCGCTCGCGGAGCGCCGCAGCTTCAGCGTGATGGGACGCGTTCGTCGCTGCGACGGCGAATGGCGCTGGATCCAGTCGGTCGCTGCGCCGCGCCTGTCGGGCGACGGCCAGTGCCTGGGTGCCGTCGGCAGCAGCCCGGACATCACCGAGCTGATCACCGCCTCCGACACGCTGCGCGAAACGGATCGCCGCAAGGACGAATTCCTGGCGACGCTCGCGCACGAGCTGCGCAATCCGCTCGCGCCGATCCGTCAGGCCGCGCGGCTCGCTCAATCGGAAACGGCCACCGTCGCACAGCGGCGCTGGAGCCAGCAGGTGATCGAGCGCCAGGTGCGGCACATGGCGCTTCTGCTCGACGACCTGCTCGACGTGTCGCGGATCACCCGCGGCCGGCTCGAACTGCGCCGGCAGCGCGTCAAGCTCGCGCGCATCATCGACGCGGCGCTTGAAACCGCGCGCCCGCTGCTCGACGAGCGCAAGCAGACGCTGGAGCTCGAGCTGCCGGCAGAGCCCCTGCTGCTGGATGCGGATCCGCTGCGGCTGTCGCAGGTGATCTCGAACCTGCTCGCCAATGCGGCGAAGTACTCCGAGGCGGGCGGCCGCGTCGTGCTGCGCGCGCAGACGGTCGACGGCTGTGCCGAGATCAGCGTCCGCGACACCGGTGTGGGCATCGAGGCCGACGCGCTGCCGCGCATTTTCGAGATGTTCGCGCAGGCGAAGAGCTCGCTCGACCGCGCCGAAGGCGGCCTCGGCATCGGCCTCGCGCTCGTGAAAGGGCTGGTCGAGTTGCACGGCGGTACGGTCGAAGCGAGAAGCGATGGAACCGGCCAGGGCGCTCTCTTCATCGTGAAGCTACCCTTGCCTGCCGCTGCCGACGATGCGGCGCGCGTCGAGCGTCCAGCGGCGAAGGCGTCGGCGGCGCTTCGCATGCGCATCCTGGTCGCGGACGACAATCGCGACGCCGCCGCAAGCCTCGCGACGCTGCTCGAACTCGACGGCCACGAAGTCGCCGTCGTGCACGACGGCGAGGCCGCGCTCGAATCCGCCGCCGCGTGGAAGCCGCACGTCGCGCTGCTCGACATCGGCATGCCGAAGCGAAACGGTTACGAGGTCGCGCAGAACATCCGCGCTGCGTCGTGGGGGCAGGCGATCAAGCTCGCCGCGGTCACCGGGTGGGGGCAGGCCGAGGACAAGCGGCGCGCGCGGGAGGCGGGCTTCGACCGCCACTTCACCAAGCCGCTCGACCTCGACGCGCTGGGTGCATTTCTCGGAGACGTCGTTGCCGCACGCCGCGATGCCTGAAGAACGCACCGCCACGCCGTCCGCGGCCGTCGTCGCAGCCTACGTGCTCGCATACGTGGCGCTCGACTGGGTGAGCTACATCGATCCCGTCGGTGCATTCGCGATCACGCCGTGGAATCCGCCCCCCGGACTTTCGCTCGCGTTCCTGTTGCGCTACGGCGTGCGCCAGGGCGGCTGGCTGTTCGTGGCCGCGCTTGCCGCCGACATCGTCGTGCGCGGCGCGCCGGCGCCGCTGCCCGTTCTGGTCGCCGCATCGCTGCTCCTCGCTGTCGGCTATACGGCGCTGGCGGCGGTGCTGACGCGGGCGCTGCACGTGCGTCCCGATCTCGTCTCGCTACGCGACACGGCTGTGTTCGTCGTCGCCTGCGCGATTGCATGCGGCGTCATCGCGTTCGCCTTCGTCTCGCTGTTCGCGGGGAGCGGGCTCCTGCCCGTCCAGGAATTCGGCGCCGGCGTCGTGCAGTTCTGGATCGGCGACCTGATCGGCATCGTCGTGACCACGCCAGCCTTGCTGGTGGCGACGCGCACGCATAACCGGCCCTCTTTCGCGCCCGCTTCTGCGGCACTCGGCGAGGTGATCGCGATTGCACTTGCGCTGTGGATCGTCTTCGGGACGCGCTTCGGCGACGAGCCCAAGCTTTTCTATGTCCTGTTCCTTCCCGTGATCTGGATCGCCATGCGTCACGGCATCGAAGGCAGCGTGTTCGGCGCGCTCGCCGTGCAGCTCGGCCTCATCGCCGCGATCGTCGTCACGCGGCGCGGCGCCGGCGCGGTGCTCGACTTCCAGTTCGTGATGCTGGCCGTCGCCGCGACCGGCCTGCTACTCGGCGCGGCGGTGTCCGAGCGGCGGTCGATCGAGCGGCAGCTGCGCGACAAGCAGGAGAAGCTCGATCGCAGCCTGCGGCTCGCGGGTGCGAGCGAGCTCGCCTCCGCGCTCGCGCACGAACTGAACCAGCCGCTGTCGGCGATCACCGCCTACGTGCGCGCGTGCGAAATGATGCTCGCGAATCCCGCCGCGGGGACGGCAGACGTCAAGGCGACGATGCACAAGGTCATCGGCGAGGCGAACCGCGCGGGCAGCGTAGTGCGCCGGCTGCGCGACTTCTTCCGCTCCGGCACCGTGCAGATCGAGACCGTCGCGCCGTCGTTGCTGGTGAACGAAGCCTGCGCGACGATCCGCGAGCGCGCCGACCGCAACCAGGTGACGCTCGAGACGCCGCCCGGGGCGGCGAGGCCGGTCGCCGTCGATCGCGTACAGATCGAAGCGGTGCTGCACAACCTCCTCGCCAACGCCGTCGACGCACTCGAAGCGCGATCCGACGGCCGCGTCGTGCGCGTGACTGCGGCGCCCGACGGACCGGGCTTCGTACGCATTGCCGTCGAGGACAACGGACCCGGAATTTCGCCCGAGATCGCCGATGCGCTGTTCGACCCGTTCGTGACGACGAAGGCGAGCGGGACGGGGCTCGGGCTCGCGATCAGCCGTTCGATCGTCGATGCGCACGGTGGACGCCTGTGGCACGAGGCGCTCGCCCCCGGCAGCGCGTTCTGCTTCACGGTGCCGGAGGCGCAATGACGCCGCGACATACCGCGAATCGGGAGGCACGATGACGCCGGGTCATGCAGCGCTGATCGCGCTCGTCGACGACGACGAGGCCGTGCGCGATTCGCTTTCGCTGCTCTTGCGCCTGCATGGCTTTGCGACGCGCGAGTTCGCGTCGGGCGAGGCGTTTCTCGAATGGGCAGGTACCGAGCCCGCCGACTGCGTGCTGCTCGACCTGCGGATGGCCACGCTGTCGGGCCTCGACGTGCAGGCCGAGCTCGCGCGTCGCCGCCTCGGCTGGCCGATCGTGATGCTGACCGCGCACGGCGACGTCGCGACGACGCTGACTGCGCTCAAGGCCGGCGCGTTCGACTTCATCGAGAAGCCGTTCGACGACGAGGTGCTACTGCAAACGATCCGCGCCGCGACGGAGCGCAGCGCCGAGCGGCGCACGCAGGCCGAGCGCGAGGCGCGCTTCGCCCGCGATCTCGAGCGCCTGACCGCGCGCGAGCGCGAGGTGCTCGGTCATGTGCTCGCCGGCCGGCACAATCGCGAGATCGCGGTGCTGCTCGACATCAGCCCGCGCACGATCGAAGTCTACAAGGCGCGCATCATGGACAAGCTCAACGTCGATCGCCTGCCCGATCTCGTCCGCCTGGCGCTGGAGATGGGCCTCGGCCGTGAGTAGCAACTAAGGGTTGCTCGTACGACGCTCCACTAGGGTCCTACCCTAAGTCTCGTCCATACGGCGCTCCCGACTTACACCGTACGCGATCCCTTCGTAACCTCGGTGAGATTGCGGACGCGAAAGTTTCGCGTCCGCGCCCGTCCCATGGAGGATCGCGATGGCACGCGTGTTGATTCCCTTCTCCGATTTCGCGAGCGGCCAGCGCGCCGTTCGCCGTTTGCTGCAGGAACCGCGCGATCCGCGCCAGAGCGTCGAGCTGGTCGCGATGGTCGACCCGCTAACGTCCGGCAAGGTCGCGGTGTTCGTGTCGTCCGCGCAAGCCGAGGCGCACTCGCGCGCTGCCGCGGAGCAATGGATCGAGCGCCTCGCAGCGCAGCTCGACACCGCCGCCCTGCCGCACACGGCGAGCATCGCGGTGGGACCGCGCCGCGAGCTGCTGCGCCGGATCGGCGAGCGCAAGGACATCGACCGCGTGCTGCTCGGCACACGATCACGTGATCCTTTCCGGCGCTGGCGCCGTCAATCCGTTGCGCATCTGATGGACCGCCCGCTCGTCAGCGTTTCGTAGTCCGTCGGTCTCCGGGTTTGCCGTGTCGCGCTTCGCGCTCGCTCTCCTTTGCGCCGCATTCACGCTGCCGGCGTTCGCCGCGGACGCCGGCAGCGGGCTGAACGGCGCCGCGCTGTCGCCGCTGTGGGTCGTTCCCTTCGCCGGCATCCTGCTGTCGATCGCGCTGATGCCGGTCACCGCGCCCGGCTTCTGGCATCACCACTTCGGCAAGACGACGGCGTTCTGGGCATTCGCGCTGCTCGTCCCGCTCGCGCTGAACTTCGGGCTCGGCGTCACGGCGCGCGAAGTCGTGCACACGCTGCTCGCGGAATACGTCCCGTTCATCATCCTGCTGTTCGCCCTGTTCACCGTATCGGGGGGCCTGCACGTACGCGGCAATCTGCGCGGGTCGGCATGGCAGAACACGCGGCTGCTCGCGCTCGGCACCGTGCTCGCGAGCGTGATGGGCACGACGGGCGCGTCGATGCTGCTGATCCGCCCGCTGCTTCGCGCGAACGACAACCGCCGGCATCGCGCGCACGTCGTCGTGTTCTTCATTTTCCTGGTCGCCAACATCGGCGGCGCACTGACGCCACTCGGCGACCCGCCGCTCTTCCTCGGTTTTCTGAAAGGCGTCGATTTCTTCTGGACGACGAAGGCGATGCTGTTGCCGACGCTGACGGCGACGTTGCTGCTGCTCGCGCTGTTTTTCGTCCTGGACCGATGGTTCTGGCGCCTGGAAGACGGTGATGTCGTGCGCCCGGATCCGACGCCCGATTCGCCAACCGGCATCGACGGCAAGGTGAATTTCCTGCTGCTCGGCGGGATTCTGGCGCTCGTGCTGATGTCGGGCATCTGGAAGCCCGACCTCGAAGTCGTCGTGTACGGCACGCCGGTCGAATTGCAGAACCTCGCGCGAGACGTGGGACTGCTCGCGATC
>DATEIQ010000007.1:0-4698 GCA_035278845.1 Casimicrobiaceae bacterium
TGGCGCGCGCGAAACACCGCGAGATCGCGCGCGTGATAGCGCACGCCGTCCTGCTGCTTGTACGAGTCGTCGTGCTCCTCGTCGACGACGACGAACGCGAGATCGGGCAGCGGCACGAACACGCCGAGGCGCGTCGCGAGCACGATCCGCGCGTCGCCACTCGCGGCGCGATCCCAGTTCGAGCGCCGCGCACCGGCCGCGAGCCCGCTGTGAAGCGTCGCGGTCCGCACGCCCGGAAGCGCCGACTGCACGCGCGCCTCGAGTTGCGGCGTCAGGTTGATTTCGGGCACCAGCACGAGCACCTGGCCACCGTCGCGAATCGCGTGCGCGGCGGCGGCGAGATAGACGTCGGTCTTGCCGCTGCCGGTGACGCCATGCAACAACATCGGCGTGAACGCGCGTGCGGACGCGCCGATCGCGCGCACCGCTGCCGCCTGCGCATCGTTCAGCGCATAGGGCGCCGAAGGCGCAGGCGGCACGTCGACATCAGGTTCGGCGCGCCGTCGTGCACGTGTGGCGGGCGGCGTTGCGAGCGCGTAAGCCAAGCCCGGCGCAGCGTGGTAGTACGCGCTGGTGAACGCCGCGAGCTCCATCACGTCTGCGGGCACGCGCGGCGCGCCTGCGAGCGCTTCGATGGGCTGCAGCTGCTCGCGGAACGACGACGTCGCATCGACCGCCACGACGACGCCGTGATGGCGGCGCGTGCCGAGACGCACGCGCACGACGTCGCCGGCGCCGATCGAGAGCCCGTCGGGAACCCAGTAATCGAACAATTGCCGCGCCGCCACCGGCAACGCGATTTGCGCGATCGCCACGCGTCGTGAGCGAAGGCCTAGCCGGCGCGCGGCCGCACTTCGGCGCGCGTTACCGCAGACTTAAGGCGCAACATGAACATCGCATGACAACGGACTAATTCGCCACGACTCCGGAAAGGATTTCCGACGAGTGCTGTGGATAATTTTGTGCGTAACTTGCGACGCAGAGGGAAGCCGCTGGGCGAGCCTTCATGGCTTGAATGTTGCACCCGTGCGACGCCCGAAAAATTGCTTCGCATTTTCAAGTCGTTAAGCGCAGCGATTTGCGCAAAATTCGTCACATGAACGGACGTAGGACAAATGGCCGAAGCGTGTGCATAACTGGCACGCGAACCCCCCAAAACCGCCTTTGTCAAGCCTTTTTGGTCGCTTCGTTGATCGCGTCGAATCTCGGAGTCGCGTGAACGGCTTCCACGAGCGCCGCGACATGATCGGGGGGCGTTGCCGGCAGAATCCCGTGCCCCAGATTGAAGACGTACCCCGGTGCCGGCCCGGCCGCGCGGACGACCTCGGACGTGGCGCGGGCGACGGTGGCCGGGTCGGTCAGCAGGGCGACAGGATCCAGATTGCCCTGCAATGCGACGCGCCCGCCATGCGCGGCGCGCGCTGCGCCGAGGTCGACCGTCCAATCGAGCCCGACGCACGAGGACCCGAGATCGACGAGCGCAGCGAGCGCGTGCCCGGCGTTGCGCGTGAAGACGATCGTCGGCACGCCGGGCGTAAGCCGGTCGAGTACGGCGCGCATCGGTGCGAGCGAAAAACGCTGGAATTCTGCCGCCGGCAGCAGGCCGCCCCACGTGTCGAACAGCATGACGGCGTCCGCGCCGGCCGCCATCTGCTCACGCAGGTAAGCCGCAACGGCGTCGGCGTTGAGCGCGACGAGGCGCGCGAGCAAATCCGGACGCGCATACGCCATTCGCCGCACGTTCGCGAAGTCGACGCTGCCGCCGCCTTCGATCATGTAGCACGCGAGCGTGAACGGGCTGCCCGCGAATCCGATCAGCGGTACGCTGCCCGCGAGTGCCCGCTTGATTTCGGCGACGGCGTCGAACACGTACCGGAGACGTGCGAGATCCGGAACTGCGAGTTTCGCGATGGCCTGCTCGTCGGCGGCGGTGCGCGCGAAGCGCGGACCTTCGCCTTCGATGAACGTGAGCCCGAGCCCCATTGCGTCCGGCACCGTCAGGATGTCGGAGAAGAGAATCGCCGCGTCGAGGTCGAACCGGGCGAGCGGTTGCAGCGTCACTTCGGTTGCCAGCGACGGCGACGTCGCCAGCGCCATGAAGCTTCCAGCGCGTGCCCGTAGCGCCGCGTATTCCGGCAGATAGCGGCCGGCCTGACGCATCAGCCAGACCGGTACGCGCGGCACGGGCTCGCGACGCAGCGCGCGCAGGAACGCGTCGTTGCGAATGCCCGCCGTATTGCGCTTCCCGCCTCCCTCCGGGCTGACACGCTCCGAAGCTTGATCGCCCATCGCGCTCACGCCGCGGCCTTCGGCACGAGCGCGCGGCCCGCGAGATGCTCGAGAACGGCGAGCGGTGCGCGCGCGGGCTCGTACATCGCCGCGAGCGGAAGATGGATCGTCTGCTCGAGCATGAACTGACCGCTCATCGCGGCGTGCATCACCTGGTCCGAATAGCAGAGCCACGTTGTCCCCGGCGCGAAGCGGATTTCGCGCTGCGCGCAGTGCGCCTGATAGCCCGCATCGGCCTTGGCGCGATCGTGCAAGCCGAGCATCAGGTGGTCGTATTCGCTGCGTAATCCCTTCGTGACGCGCAGCGCTGCGAGCACTGCGGGCTCCCACGCGCGCATCGGACGCACCGTCGGCAGCAGCTGATGCGCCATCGCCTCGAACGGTTCGCCAACGCGCCAGACCCGGTCTTCGCCATGCGGATTGACGTTGCAGAACACACGCAGGATGCGCTCGCCGCGATTGGGTCGCGACGGGAACGCGTCGACGTGCAGCCGCGTGTCGTCCTTGCGCCACGACGTCGCGCGTCCGGCCGCGCCATGCGGGCGAAAGCTCGTGCGGGCGCGCGCGAGGTGCGGCGCATAGCGGGGAAAGAGCGCCGCGACCAGCGCGGCCGCATCGACGGCGAAGCGCGCGACCATGCGCGCAAGCGCGGCGCGATCGTCGCCGCTGGCACGTGCACCCTTGATCGAGGCGCCGTTGAGGCTGATGTTCTTCGCCTTGCCGTCGGACCAGCGCACGTCGAGGAAGCGCGCCTCGTCGTCGCGCATCGCGAAGGCGAGCTTCGGCAGCACGAGCACACCACCCGACTCCAGCACGCGTGCGTGATGCTCGCCTTCGGCGGCGTCGATGGCCGGCCGCCAGGAGCTGATGTCGAGTTCGCTAAGTGGGGTCAGAGACGACTTTTCGGGTCGCATGCCCGCGTACGGGTCAATTGGTTTACGAAAAATCGTCTCCGACCCCACTTATCGTGGCAGCGACGAGCTTCCCATCAGGAACGCATCGACGGCATGCGCGCACTGGCGTCCTTCGCGGATCGCCCAGACGACGAGCGACTGGCCGCGACGCATGTCGCCGGCCGCGAACACCTTGGCGACGCTGGTGCGATAGTCGTCGGTGGTAGCTTTCACGTTGCTGCGAGCGTCGCGGTCGACGTTGAACTGCTCGACGAGGTTGGTTTCGCCCGGCCCGGTGAACCCCATTGCGAGCAGGACGAGGTCGCACTTCATCTCGAACTCGCTGCCCGGCACTTCGACCATCCGCATGGCACCGCTGCCGTCGCGCTGCCATTCGACGCGCGCGCCGACGAGCTTCTCGACGCGCCCGTTCGTCCCTTCGAAGCGCTTCGTCGCCACCGACCAGTCGCGTTCGCAGCCTTCCTCGTGCGACGACGACGTGCGCAGCTTGATCGGCCAGTACGGCCACACGAGCGGCTTGTTCTCGACTTCGGGCGGTTGCGGCAACAGCTCGAACTGAACGATCGATGCGGCGCCCTGACGGTTCGACGTGCCGACGCAGTCGGACCCCGTATCGCCGCCGCCGATGATGATCACGCGCCGGTCCTTCGCGACGATCTGGCTGCCTACGCGATCGCCGGCGACGACGCGGTTCTGCTGTGGAAGGAATTCCATGGCGAAGTGAATGCCCGCCAGCTCGCGGCCGGGCACCGGCAAATCGCGCGGCTTTTCGGCGCCGCCCGTCAGCGCGACGGCATCGAATTCCGCCAGCAGATCGCTCGCCTTCACGTTGCCACCGACGTGCGAATTCGGCCGGAACGTCACGCCTTCGATCGACATCTGCGCCATGCGCCGGTCGATCCAGTGCTTCTCGAGCTTGAAATCGGGAATGCCGTAGCGCAGCAGGCCGCCGATGCGGTCTTCCTTCTCGAACAGCACGACGTCGTGGCCCGCGCGCGCGAGCTGCTGCGCGCAGGCGAGACCAGCGGGACCCGAGCCGACGACGGCGACGCGCTTGCCGGTCTTGCGCACGGGCGGCAGCGGGACGACCCAGTCGTTCTCATAGCCCTTGTCGATGATGAAATGCTCGATCGATTTGATGCCGACGGGATCGCTATTGATGTTGAGCGTACACGCCGCCTCGCAGGGCGCTGGGCAGATACGGCCGGTGAACTCTGGAAAGTTGTTCGTCGAGTGCAGAACGTCGAGCGCGTCCTTCCACTGCCGCCGGTAGACGAGATCGTTCCAGTCGGGAATGACGTTGTTGACCGGGCAGCCGCTCTGGCAGAACGGGATGCCGCAGTCCATGCAGCGCGCGCCCTGCTTCGAGGCCGCCGCGTCGTCGAGCGCGTGGATGAACTCGCGATAGTGGCGAACGCGCTCGTTGATCGGATCGGCGACTTCGGCGATCCGCTGCAATTCCATGAAGCCGGTGATCTTCCCCATCGTTGTCCCT
>DATEIQ010000008.1:0-15082 GCA_035278845.1 Casimicrobiaceae bacterium
TCGGCGATCTCGCGCGCATGCGATTGGTAGAAGCACATGCCGGACAGCACGGTCCCACCCGCATCTTCGATGCGCCGCGTGAATCCCATCCGATCGGCGTCAGGCTTCACCTGCGGGCTCGTCACGGCGAGGAGCGGAACCACGAAGCGCTTTCCATCGCACAATCCGGCGAGCTCATGCAACTCGAGCAGGCTGAGCTGCGGCCCGGAGAACACGACGACATCGACGCGATCGTCGATTCGGTACGACGCGCGCAAAGCTTCGACGTCACGACGGCCGACCGCCGCCTTCCGCGCGACCGTCTCCAGCACGTCGGCGAGTTGCGGCGCCTCGGGCGTGAGGCCGACCACATGGAACAGCGCAATGGATCCGAAGCTGGCCATCGCCGCGCCGAAGTGCTTGAGGGCATCGGAGCCCGGCGCGCGTTCGATGCCCTCGATCACCGGAACCGCCCAGTAGTTCCCGGCGAGCCGGCCGATCACCGCGCCGAGCGCTCCCCATTCGTCAAACGTCGCCGGCGTCCAATTCACCCGGACGTGGACGTTCGCACTTCTCACAGCGTCGAGATGAAATCCGTAGCGCGGCGTGCGACCCGTCAAGCCGGCTGCGATCGCGGACGGTCCGCCCTCGAAATTGGATCGCGCGCCGCAGACCGAGTTGGAATAGATGACCACGCCGGTGTCGCCGAACGCGACGTGCTCGCCACGCGTTGCGGGTTGCACGGTCTGGTAGTTGATGCAGGTGTCGGTGAGCATCACGCCGAGCTCGCGCAGCGCATCCGCGAGCCGCTGCTCCAAATTCAACATCCAGGCGGCCTGCCGCAGCGTCGTCGCCTGCGAGAAGTCGATGCCGCGTGGATCGCTGATCGTCGGAACGCACACCATGCGATCGTCGGCCGGAAGACGTGCAAGCTGCTCGAGCCACGCGATACCGGCCTCGCCGAGACTTTCGCTGTCAGCCATGACGTGCGCCTGGGTGACGCGCACGAAATCCTCGGCGCCGAAAAAGTCGCCGACCTTCAGTTGGTGCTGCAATGCCTGCTGGCGGGCGGCACCCATCTCTCCGGCGAGCATGCTGCGTTCTTCGTCAGTCAGGCGCATGGTGATGGCTTCCTCGCATGCCGGTACTCTAACGCGTGACCTTCAAAAGGGCTGGACAATCGGCTCGTGCGCCCGCATATGCGTTTTTCCATGCGACCACGTTCTTTGCCCTTCATCGCAATCGCGCTGGCCGTTGCCGTGGCCGGCTGCGACGGGCTTGCGGGGGGCGCGCCCGCCATGGCGGCGAGCGCCTCGTGCGCCGCGCTCGAGCAACGCGCGCCGAACGCGGAAGACCAGCGCCCGGCGTTCGCGGGCCAGACGCGCGCATGCGCGATCGCCTCGAACGTCGCGTTCGACGTGATCGTGCTCGCGAAGGGACTCGCGAAGCCCTGGGCGGTCGAGCCACTGCCCGGCGGCGATCTGCTCGTCACCGAGAAGGCGGGTCGCATGCGCATCGTTTCTGCAAGTGGTCAGGTCGGACCACCGATCGCCGGCGTGCCCGCGGTGGATTCGGGCGGGCAGGGCGGGCTGCTCGACATCGCGCTCAGCCCGAATTTCGCCGATCGCACGATCTATTGGAGCTTCGCCGAGCCAAGGCAGGGCGGCAACGGCACGAGCGTCGCGCGTGGCGTGCTCGCTCAGGACCGACGCAGCATAGAGCAGGTCCGCGTCATTTTCCGGTCGATGCCGACGTACGATGGCCGGTTGCACTTCGGCTCCCGGCTCGCGTTCGGTCCGGACGGCATGCTGTACGTCACGCTGGGCGAGCGTTCCGACGCGTCGATGCGGAGATACGCGCAGCAGCTCGACAGCCACCTGGGCAAAGTCCTGCGCATCACGCCCGACGGCAAGGCGCCCGGCGACAATCCATTCGTGGGGACACCCGGCGCGCTGCCCGAAATCTGGTCGCTGGGTCATCGCAACGTGCAGGCCGCCGCGTTCGACTCACGCGGACGTCTGTGGGTCGTCGAGCACGGCACGCGCGGCGGCGATGAGCTCAACCTCGTCGAGAAGGGGAAGAACTATGGTTGGCCGCTCGTCGCGTATGGCGAGGAATACAGCGGCTTCGCGATTCGCGGAGCGGTCACCGATCGTGCCGGCTATGAGCAGCCTCGCTACTACTGGGACCCCGTCATCGCACCGTCCGGCGCGCAGTTCTACACCGGAGATGCTTTCCCGGCGTGGCGCGGAAGCCTCTTCGTCGGCGCTCTCAAGGAACGAAGGCTCGTTCGGCTCGTACTCGACAGCGACAAGGTCATCGGCGAGGAGCATCTGCTGGTCGATCGCGGCCAGCGCGTGCGCGACGTCCGGCAGGGCCCCGATGGCGCACTGTATGTCGTCACGGACGAAAGTAACGGGCAGTTGTGGAAGCTCGTGCCGCGGCGCTGATTCGCTTCGACTTTCGGCAGAACACGACGGATGGATGCCACTGGGTTCTACGCCGCGCATGAATTGCCGATCATCTTCGGCACCGTGCTGGTTCAACAGCTCGGCGTGCCGCTGCCTGCGTTTCCGCTGCTGATCCTGGCCGGCGCCAACGCATTTGCGGATCCGGCGCACGGCCTTTGGGTACTCATCCTTGCCGTCGTCGCTTCGTCGCTGGGCAATTACGCATGGTTCCGAGCCGGAATGCGATACGGGTATCGCGTACTCAACGCCGTTTGCCGGGTGTCGCTGTCGCCGGACTCGTGCGTGCGCCAGACGGAAACCGCGTTCGAGCGCTACGGCTCCGCCACGCTGGTGCTCGCGCGCTTTCTGCCGGGTCTCGGCATGGTCGCACCACCGCTTGCCGGCGGCCTGGGGTTCGCGACGTCGACGTTCCTACTCTACAACGGTCTCGGCTCGGCCCTCTGGGCCGCGGCCGGGCTTGTGCTCGGACTGATGTTCCATACGCAGGTCGAATGGCTGTTCGCGGCGCTTGCGGAGCTAGGGAATCGTGCGATCGTGGCCCTCGCGTGCCTCGTCGTTCTCTATGTGGCGCATCGTATGTGGAAGCGCTGGCGGTTGCGTCGGGCGCTGTACGCAGCCCGCATCAGCGTCACGGACCTGCACGACATGATGCGGCGTGGCGAAGACGTGCTCGTGCTCGACGTGCGTTCCCGGACGCATCGCAAGCTGGACGGGCGCAGCATTCCGGGCTCGAAGCCGATCGATCTCGAAGACCTCGAACGGGCGCTGGCAGGAATCCCGCGCGACCGGGAAACGGTCGTCTATTGCGCGTGTCCCAATGAAGCGAGCGCAGCCAAGGTTGCAATGCAATTGCACGCGCGCGGCGTATCGCACGTGCGTCCGCTCGCAGGCGGCATCGACGCGTGGGCGACCGCGGGTTTTGAAATCGACCGTGGAGAATCCTTGACGCTTCCGCAGTGATGGTCAATGATCACACGGCTCGTCACCGCGCTCGCTGCGGCACGTCCAGCCGAGAGCTCGTATGCCTGCATCATCCCGGAGATTGCGATGTCGAATAGCGTTTCACCCGCCAAGCTGCACGAGGGCGACGCCCGCACGCCGCCAGCGCGGCCGTCCGGCCTGCCGGCATACGAGCAGCCGCCTCTTCTGCAGAGCCGCCCGCCACGCTGCCCGCCGTTCGTCGATGTAACCACGTCCGACCAGCTTCTCCCGTATCTCGAGCACGTCGCGCGCCGTCCCTACAACCATGGCCTCAACGCCTGCTGGGACTTGAAGGAAGGCGAGCGCGTTCTCCTGCGCGTCGACAACTGGCACAGCGAGCTCACGATCGCGGCGTGCCAGCGCATTCTCGAAAAATGCAAGGTGAAATACGAGATCCAGCGGATCGACCGGGGGCCGGTTCCGCAATGGGTCGGCGCCGACGAAGTCGAGTATTACCTCTTCCGCACGAAGGAGCTCGCGGAGTGGATGGACATGTGGGAGGAAGAGGAGAAAAAGCAGAAGTACGACAAGATCCTGATGGGCTACGGCGGGCCGGTGCTCGCCGAACGCTACATCAAGATCCAGCGCATGCCTTTCATCACGCCGGAGATACTCGCTTCGCCGGCGCACGCGATGCCGATCGAGGTGATCAATGCCATGGACCGCTGGACGTGGGATCGCGTGCGCATGGCCGAGCGCGTTCGCATCACCGATCCGGAAGGTACCGACATCTCGTTCACCAACCATGATTCCTACTGGGACGAGCGGCGCGAGTTCTACGATGCCAAGCTCACCGCGGCGACGTGGCGCGGCAACGAGCATTTCGGCAAGACGTACCTGCCGGGGCACATTACCGGCCGGCCATGGATGTATCACCCGTCCATGGAGGATGGCTGCGGCGTGATCGCCGGCACCACCAATCACATCGCGCCGTGCGACTGGACGAAGCTCGTCGTCGAGAATTCAAAGATCACGGCCATCGAGGACGGCGGCGCGTTCGGCGACAAGCTTCGGGACGTCATGGAGCGCACGAAGGACAAGCAATATCCCGGGTTCCCCGGCAAGGGAATCATGTACTGGTGGGAAGCGTCGATCGGCACGAACCCGCACATTCATCGGCCGCGCAAGGACTTTCCATCGGGATTCGTGAATTGCCTGTACGAGCGCGTGCGATCGGGCGTCATTCACATGGGGTTCGGCACGATCATTTCGTCGATGGCCGAGCGCGAGGCTGCGCGCATGGGCCTGCTGGTCGGCCATTGGCACCTGCATCTGTATTTTCCGACGTACACGGTCGAACGTGCGGGCGCGAAGGAGAACGTGATCGAGAACGGGCGGCTGCTGGCGCTCGACGATCCTGCGATTCGCAAGTTGTGCGGCAAGTACGGCGATGCCGAACTATGGCTCGACGAAAGCTGGAATCCCGCCATTCCCGGCATCAATTCGGCGGGATCCTATTGGGACCACTATGCCAAGGATCCGCTGCATTGGGTGAAAACCGAGCTCGAGGTCTGCCGCAATTACCATCCAATGTTCATGCGGATGGTCGGCGCGGATGACAAGTACTGCAATGGCAAGGGTGCCGAATGGTGGAAGGGTGGATGCTGCAATCACAGCGGCGTAACCGCGGAGGTGCTACCTGGAAACTGCTGCGACGGCGACGCCTCGCCAGCGCATGGCGCGCAATGCTGTAGCCGGTAATGCGCTATATCGGCCCGGCGGACATCGCGCGGCTGCACGCCGAGGGCGTGATCACGATGACTGACTATGTCGAGGCCATTCACGCGGTCTACCGCGACAAGGGCGAAGGCGGCGTGCAGGTCGTTCCGCGTGCAAACTTGTGGGCCGAGGAGAACCGGCCGGGAACGCGGCCACGCTCGCTCAAGATCGCGGGGGCGCTCACCGGCGCCCTGGGCGTGATGGGCACGGTGGCTTATTCGGCAGGCTATGGCGGCGGCGGAATCGATCTGTGGATCCAGCTCTTCTCGACGACGACCGGCGAGGCGGTCGCGTTGTTGCACGGCGGCGAGCTGAGCCTCTGGAAAACCGGCGCAACGGCTGCTGTCGCGGCGCGCGCGATGTCGCGTCCCGAGTCGGGCGTCGTCGCGATCATCGGAACCGGCCGATTTGCGCGTACGCAGTTGACCGGCCTGATGGCCGTGCGCACCATCACGGAGCTGCGCTGCTACAGCCGCGGCGAGAGCGGCCGTGAAGCGTTCGCGCAATGGGCGAAAAGCATTGTCGGCGACGCGACGGTCCGCGCGACTGCCAGCGCGCGCGAGGCCGTCGAAGCTGCGGACATCGTCGTGACGGTCACCACGTCGAGATCGCCGGCGCTCGAAGGCGCGTGGCTCGCGCCCGGCACACATTGCAACGCAGTCGGCATGCACTATCCGGACATGCGCGAAATCGATACGTTCGCGGTCCAGCGCAGCCGCGTGATCGTCGACGACATCGACCAGGCGCTGCAGGAAAAGGGCGAGTTGCTGATACCGCTGCGCGCGGGCGACATCGGGCGCGAGCATATCCTGGGTGAACTCGGCGACGTCCTCTGCGGCCGTGTGCAGGCGCGCGATTCGCGCGAAGCGATCACGCTGTTCTGTTCTGGAGGCGTGGCGATCGAGCAACTCGCAAGTTGTGCGATGGTGGCGCGCAAGGCCGGCGAAGCGGGCATCGGCGCATTGGTTTGATCGAAAAACGACATCACTGGAGGACGTTCATGCAAAGCAGGACTTTCAGCCTGATCGCGGCCACGGCCGCAGCATTGTGTCTGGCGGCAATGCCCGCGGGCGGGCAAACCCTCGAGCAGCTCGCGGCTGCCGCGGCGAAAAAACCGCCGGTGATCTGGTACGAAAGCTCGACGCCCGAGCAGATACTCAAGGTGACGAACGCCTTCAACAAGCACTATCCGGACATCAAGGTGCAGTTCGTTCGCGTCACGGGCGGCGGCGGCATCGCGGCCAAGGTCATTCAGGAATCCGAGGCGGGCGCCGCCACGGCCAGTTTCATCCTCGGCGACGCGGAGCAAAGCATTCCGCTGAACAAGCGGGGCCTGTTGGTAACGCGCGACTGGAAGGCGCTGGGCATCGACCCGGCACTCGTGAAAACGCCATTCGCCGTGGCGACGACTGGCTCGCTTGCCGTGCTGCTCTGGAACAAGAACCGGGTGAAGGAAGACGAGCTGCCGAAGACGTGGGACGATTTTCTCGCCGACAAATGGAAGGGACGCGTCGGCGAATGGGTCCGTGCGCCGATGCTCGCGCCACTTGCCAAGTCGTGGGGCGAGCAGCGCCTGCGTGAATACGTGACGAAGCTCGTCGAGATGAAGCCGATGGTCTACCCGTCGACGTTCCAGCTCGCGCAGCAGGTCGCCGCCGGCGAGGTCGACATTGGCATGGGCCTCTATCACACGGTACAGCCGTTGCTGAAGAGCGGTGCTCCGATTGGCTACAGGTTCCTCGATCCGACGCCGCTCGCGATGCTGTACGGCGCGGTCGTGTCCAAGGGTGCCAATCCCGAAGGCGCGCAGGTGCTTCTCGCCTGGCTCGCCACGCCCGAGGGGGCGAAGGCTTACGAGGACGCAACCGGGCGCGGCAACCCGCTGATCAAGGAAACCGAGACGGCGCAGCGCGTGGGATCGCACAAGCTGGTCGAGTTCACGTTCGACGAGTCGCCCACGCTCGAGCGTCTCGACGCCGAGCTCACGAAGATGCTGATGTCGGCCGGCAAAGCTCGCTGAAGCACTAGCGCCGAAGGGTGGTCCCGTGAGCGTGAGGCGAGCGCTTCCGGTCGTATTGACGGGAGCGCTGCTCGCGTGGCTCGTGCTCGTCCCGCTCGCCGTGTTGTTGATCAGCGCGTTCAAGCCGACGGGGTTGCTGCGCGATCCCGGTTTCACGCTCGAGCATGTGACAGGCACGTATGCGAGCGGCCATTTCTGGAGCCTCGTCGCGTCGACCGTGTCGTTCGCGGTCGGCTCGACGCTCTTCGCGCTGGTGATCGGCGGGATGCTCGCGTGGCTCGTGGAGCGCACCGATTTGCCCGCTCGCGGATTGGCGCGCGCCATGGTGATCCTGCCGATGGCGACGCCGCCGTTCCTGCTCGCGATCTGCTGGATCATGCTGCTGAGCCCGCGCACCGGCGCGATCAATGCGTTGCTGATGAGCGCATTCGGCCTTGCCGAGCCGCCGTTCAACATCTATTCGCTGGCCGGGATGATTTTCGTCGAAGGGCTCGCGCTCGTACCTTCCGCGTTCCTGATCCTGACGCCGTCGCTGCGCAACATCGATCCAAGCCTCGAAGAGGCAGCACTGGTTTCCGGCGCGGGTCCGTGGCGGCTCATGGCGCGCGTCATCCTGCCGCTTCTGATGCCCGTGCTGCTCGGCACCGCGGTGTTCCTGCTGATCGTCAGCTTCGTGGTGTTCGACGTGCCGGGTACGATCGGCCTGCCGGCGCGCATCTTCGTGCTGTCGAGCCAGATCTACAGCATGATCACGGAGAGCCCGAGCGGACTTCCCGAGTACGGCGCCGTAAGCGCGATGGCACTGCTGTTCGTGGGCGCGCTGCTTTCGTTCGCGTTCGTCTACCAAAGGCTGATGCGGCAGGCGGCGCGCTACGTGACCATCACCGGCAAGGGCTATCGGCAGCGTCCGTTCAAGCTCGGGCCGTTTCGCTTTCTGGCGAGCGCCGGCGTGTTCGCGTATTTCCTGTGCGCCGTGCTGCTGCCGCTCAGCATCCTCGCCTGGACGAGTTTCATGCCGTATCCGGGGCCGATATCCGGCGCAGCCGCGCGCTCGGCAACGGTTGCGAACCACGTCGAGTTCTTTGCCAATCCGTTCATCAAGGGCGCGACCGTCAACTCGATCATCGTGGCAATCGTCGCCTCGACGGCGGTGGCTGGATTGGCGCTGCTCGCTGCATGGGTCAGCATCAAGAGCCGGGCACCGGGCCGCGGTGTCGTCGATACGCTCGCGTTCATGCCGCTCGCGATGCCGGGCGTGCTGATTGCCACGGCGCTGATCTACGTGTACCTGTGGGCGAGCTTCATCCCGATCTACGGGACGATCTGGATCATCGCCGTCGCCTACGTCACGATCTACATCAGCTTCGGCTCGCGCACGATGAACGGTGTCATGCTGCAATTGCATCCCGAGCTGGAGGAAGCGGCTCGCATCAACGGCGCGGGGTGGTCGCGCGTCATGCGCCGCATCGTCATTCCCCTCACGCTGCCAGCGCTCGGTGCCGTATGGATCTGGGTGTTCGCGCATTGCCTGCGCGAGCTGACCGCGGCGCTGCTGTTGCAGGGCGTCGGCAACGCAACGCTGCCGACGCTTCTCTACAGCTATTCCTCCACCGGTGAGACGACAAAGGCGGCGGCGGTCGGCGTGTGGTTGCTGCTCGGACTGCTCATCGTGATGGCGGCGTCCCAGATCGCGCAACGGATGTCGGCAGCGCGCGCCGCGCGCGCCGAAGCTGCCGAGGCACCGTGATGCTGACGCTGCAAGCGCTGCAAATGGAATACCCGCTCGGCGGCCGCCTGATTCCGGTGCTCAAGGGCATTCAGCTGGACGTCGCCGCGGGTGAGTTCTTCACGCTGCTCGGGCCTTCCGGCTGCGGCAAGACCACGGCGCTGCGCAGCGTCGCCGGCCTCGAGACGCCCACCGGCGGGTCGATCCGCATCGACGACTCGGTCGTGTTCGACGCCGCTGGCGGCGTCAACGTGCCGCCCAATCGGCGCGAAATCTCAATGGTGTTCCAGTCGTACGCAATCTGGCCACACATGACGGTCGGTCAGAACGTCGCGTTTCCGCTCGAAACGATGCCGTTGTCGAGCGCTGAGCGCGACGAGCGTGTGCGCAACGCGCTGGAGATGGTCGGGCTCGGAGGCTTCGTCAACAGGCCGGCGCCGATGCTCTCCGGCGGGCAGCAACAGCGCGTGGCGCTTGCACGCGCACTGGTCAAGCACGCGAAGCTGCTGTTGCTCGACGAGCCGCTGTCGAACCTCGATGCCAAGCTGCGCGAGCAGATGCGCGACGAATTGCGGCAACTGCACCATCGGGTCGGCACCACCGCCATCTACGTGACGCACGACCAGGACGAGGCGCTCGCGATGTCCGATCGGATCGCGCTGATACGCGAGGGCACGATCGTGGAAATCGGCACGCCGGAGAATCTCTACCTGCGGCCGAAACGGCGTTTCACTGCCGAGTTCCTGGGTCGCACGGTCGTCCTGGCCGCGACGCCGTCGGGCCCATCGGGTATCGGCTATGCGGTGCAGACGCCGATCGGCAAGGTGACCGCGGCGGTGGGCGCCGAACTCGGCGAACGGGTGCGTGCAGTCGTGTTCCGGCCCGATCACATTCAGCTGCGCGAGGGCGCGCTTGCGGGTGACAACGCGTGGCCGGGTCGCGTGACCGCGCGCAATTTCTCCGGGCGCCTCGTCGATTACACGGTTACGGTCGGCGACACGCCGATACCCGTACAGACGGGATCGACGAGTCTCGTACCGATCGGCGCGGACGTCACGCTTTCGGTTCCTGTCGAGCGGTGCGTGCTGCTCGACGAATGAAGCTTCGAAGGAGTCAGCAAGGATGAAGATCGAAAAGGACGTGCGCATCCCGATGCGCGACAGTGTCCACCTCGCCGCCGACATCTATCGTCCCGAAGGAGCGGCCAGGGTGCCCGCACTGCTCGCGCTCAGCCCCTATGGCAAGGAGATTCAGGCGCAGGCGCTGACGTTGCCGCCGCAGGCGCGCCCGAGCGTGCTGTGGAACGGCGTGATAGAAGCGGGCGACATTCGCGCTGTCGTGGCTCACGGTTATGGTCATGTCATCGCCGATGCCCGCGGCACCGGCGGGTCGGAAGGCGAGCTTTGCGGAAACTACGACACCGGCGGCCACGGCGAGGGCAAGGACGTATACGACCTGGTGGAATGGATCGCGCAGCAGCCCTGGTGCGACGGCAACGTCGGGATGATCGGCATCTCGTACTTCGCCACCGTGCAGGTGATGGGCGCCGCCGAAAATCCGCCCCATCTGAAGGCCATCTTCTGCAACGGCGGGCATTACGATCTGTACGAGGTCTGCTATCACGGCGGCATCATGTGGCTGATGCCGCGCGCGGCGCGCGAAGGGCGCGGCGGGGACAGCGGCTATCCGGTGCGCAACGTGAAGAGCAAGAGCGAGAAGGTGTATTCGCGCGAAGAGTTCCAGGCGCGCATTCGCGAGCGCCTGAACGACCCCGACATCAGCCACTGGTCCGACCTGGTCCACGTTCTCACGTATCCGCAACGGCACGAAATGTGGATCGACTTCCTGCTCAATCCGCACGACGGTCCGTTCTGGCAGGAAGGCACCGCGATCAGCGTGGCGCGCAACGTGCGCGTTCCGGCCTACTTTCAGATCCGCTGGGGGCGCGGCTGGACAGTCGAAGCGACGATCGAGACGTTCAACCGCGTCCAGGGCATCAAGAAGCTCGACCTGCAGCCGCCGCCGCCGATGCAGGAGCGGCCGTTCCACGAATCTCACGACGAGATGTTCCGCTGGTACGACCACTGGCTGAAGGGCATCGACACCGGCATCATGGACGAGCCGACGATCAACGTGTTCGTCGAAGGTGCGCGGAAATGGCGGGCGGAGAAGGAGTGGCCGCTCGCGCGCACGCGCTGGACGAAATACTTCCTGCGGCCTCATCACAAACTGGCGACGACGCCCGAAGCGCTCGAGGCGCAGCACGCGCATCCCGACGGCTTCTACCAGGCGCCGTTCACGGTCACGCTCGAAGCCCAGTCGGTGCAGTACACGAGCGCGCCGATGGCGCAGGAGACCGAAATGACGGGGCCCGGTGCGTTCTACGTGCACGTCGCCATCGACACCGACGACACGCACCTGATCGCCAAGCTTTACGATGTCGACCCGCAGGGCAAGCGCAAGCTCGTCACCACCGGGTTCCTCAAGGCGTCGCATCGCGAGCTGGACGCGTCGAAATCAAAGCCGTGGAAGCCGCACCATCCGCATACGCGCTCGGTGCCGGTGCCGCCCGGCGAGATCGTCGAGTACGCGATCCGGCTGTATTCGTTCTCGAACGTTTTCAAGTCCGGACACCGGATGCTGCTCGATCTCGGTTGCAACGAGCCGCTGTTCGACGCGGATGCGCAATTGCTGCCACCCGACAGCTATCACCTGCCAAGCGGCCGCGCGACGGCACATCGGATCTATCGCGACGCCGCGCATCCGTCGCATTTACTGCTTCCAGTCATCCCCGCGGCGTAGAGCGCCATGGCTCGTCAATCGCGAGGCAAGCCGCCGTGGAATCGAGGCCCCTGGGGCTACGTGCAGCCGTGGGACGTCGCGGCGCAGGGCGAGACGATCCTCGACCCGAAGGAGCAGGCGCGTTGGGCACGCGTGATTCTGCTGGGCGGCCTGCCTTACATGTGGCGCGAGCTCGCGGCACCGCTCGTCACGATCATCTACAGCCTGCTCGAAATCAGGCCGGGCAACAAGGTGCTCGTGATCGGTGAATCGATCGAGCCATGCGGCTTCGGCGATGACCTCCGCGCGCTCGTCGGTGAGCAGGGCGAGGTGCGAACGTTCGAGATTCTCGAGCGCGCTCGGAAGGCGACGCTCGATCTCACCAGGGGACGCAACGGGCGCGTCGGTACATGGCAATGGGATTACACGCGCGGCATCGAGGACGGCTATTTCGATAGCGTCGCCGTGCTACAGGCGGTCCAGCATTCGGATGATTGGCGCGAGACGGCCGCCGAGCTGCTTCGCGTTATGAAGCCGGGCCGGCGGATCGTGCTCGCCGAGGCAGCATTATTCGGCGCCCCGTTCTTTGCGAGGCGCGATGCCGACGTGCACCTGCAGTACTGGGTCGACAAGCTCACGCATCACCGGACGCTCGATCCGAAGGAAACGTCGTACTACAGCGCCGAGGAGCTGCATCGAGCGTTCGAAGGACTTGGGGACGACGCGCAGAATCTCGAATGGCGAGGGATCGAGCTTTTCTGGGGGCGCAAGCCGTGCAGTTCTACCTGAATGGCTACAAGCCGGGCGATCCGGACATTCTCGACGAGTCGCCCGCTGCGCAGAATCGATCGCCCGAGCTTCCCGAGGTCGTCGACGTGCTCGTCGTCGGCAGCGGACCGGCCGGAACGGTGCTCGCGGCGCAGCTTTCGACGTTTCCCGCGATCAACACGCGCCTGATCGAACGCCGGCGCGGCCCGCTCGAGCTCGGCCAGGCGGACGGCGTCGCGTGCCGCACCGTCGAGATGTTCGAGGCCTTCGGACTGGGCACGAAGCTCGTTCGCGAAGCGTACTGGGTGAACGAAACGGTCTTCTGGCGCCCGTCGCCGGACGACCGGACGCGCATCGTGCGCACCGGCCGCGTGCAGGACGTCGAGGACGGGCTGTCGGAATTTCCGCACGTCATCGTCAACCAGGCGCGCATGCAGGAATATCTGCTCGATTACATGCGCAGGTCGCCGACGCGCCTCACACCCGACTACGGCATGGAGTTCATGCGGCTGGAAGTCGAGGCGAAAGGCGACCATCCGGTCGTCGTGCGCGTGCGCAACGTCGCCGACGGCTCGGAGCGCTCGATCCGCGCGAAGTACGTCGCCGGCTGCGACGGCGCGCGAAGTCTCGTGCGACAGTCGATCGGCGCCGAGTTGCGCGGCGACTACGCCAATCACGCGTGGGGCGTGATGGACATGCTGGCCGTCACCGACTTTCCCGACATCCGTCTCAAGGCGGCGATCCAGTCGGCCGACGAGGGCAACATCCTGATCATTCCGCGCGAGGGCGGGTACCTCGTGCGCTTGTACGTCGATCTGGGTGAAGTCGATGCCGACAAGCGCGACGCCGTACGCCACGTTACCGCGGAAGAGGTTACCGCTCGGGCGCGTCGCGTGCTGCATCCGTACACGCTCGACGTGCGTAACGTCGTCTGGTTCTCGGTGTACGAAGTCGGCCAGCGCCTGGCCGATCGGTTCGACGACGTTCCCGCGGTGCAGGCGGACGTTCGCCAACCTCGGGTCTTCATCGCCGGTGACGCGTGTCATACGCACAGCGCGAAGGCGGGGCAGGGGATGAACGTGTCGATGCAGGACGCGTTGAACCTCGGCTGGAAGCTCGCAGCCGTGCTCGAGGGACGTGCCGCGCCCGAGCTGCTGCGCACGTATTCGGTCGAGCGGCATGCGATCGCGAAGCGCCTCATCGAGTTCGACAAGGAGTGGTCGGAGATGCTCGGATCGCCGCCGAAAGATCCGCAGCATCCCGAGCGCGGCGGTGTCGATCCGGCCGAGCTGCAAGCGTATTTCGTCAAGTCGCTGCGCTATACGGCGGGCGTCGCAACGCATTACGCGCCGCAAACCGTTCTGACCGCGCAGGCAACCCATCAGGATCTCGCCAAGGGATTCATCATCGGCATGCGCTTCCACTCGGCGGCCGTGATTCGCGTTGCCGATGCAAAGCCGATGCAACTCGGTCACGCCGCGCGCGCCGACGGCGCTTTCCGCATCTACGCTTTTTCCGATGCCGGCGAAAGGCGCCTGCGCGCGCTGGCCGACTTTCTCGCCGATTCGCCGGATTCGCCGGTCCGCCGGTGCGCGCCAGCGGGCGCCGACATCGACAGCGTCATCGACGTTCGCGCGATTTTCCAGCGCTACCACCGCGACATCGACGTCGAGCGGTTGCCGTCGATCCTGCTTCCTCGCAAGGGACGCTTTGGACTCGTCGACTACGAGAAGGCATTCTCTCCGGACCTGAAGAACGGCCCGGACATTTTCGACGCGCGCGGCATCGATCGCGAGCATGGCGCGATCGTCGTCGTGCGTCCCGACCAGTACGTTGCAAACGTGCTTCCATTGGACGCGTACGACGAGCTCGCCGCGTTTTTTGCGGCGTTCCTGCTCGACCCGCGGCCTCCGCTCGAGGCGGGCGAGCGGACATCAGTCGCGCAATAGCGGAAGCAGGACGCCAATCAGCACGCCCGCGCCATCCATCAGCGCGTGCGCGATCGCGAATGGGATCAGCCGGCGCAATCGCAGATACAAAACGACCTGGAACACCGTGTTCGGCACCGCCGACAGCAGCCGAAACGCCATGAACTTCGCATCGAACAGCAACGGCATGACGACATGCTGGAACGACCACGCGAACGCGACGATCACGACCGCGATCGCCGTGCTGCGGCAGAGGGCCTGGAAGCGGGGCGCCAGATAGCCGTTGTAAGTCATCTGCTCGGTGAACCCCCAGATGAACGGCCAGACCAGCACGCCGTAGAGCGCGGCCGGCAGCGGCAATGTTTCGTAAAGGTACGGAGGCCGGAGCGTCCCGTACACGAGCCAGCCGGCCGCATAGACGCCTGCAAAGATGAATGCGAGGCTCACCGGGACGAGCACGAGCCCCAGCATCACGTCGCGGGCGAGGCGGCTCCGCTCGAAGCCGGCGAGGTCGAGCAGCCTTATGCCTTCGCGGCGCGTGAGTCGCAACAGCAACACCAGGCAGCCGACATCGATCAGCGTTCCGTACACCGGCAGCCATGGCGCAGCATCGCGCCATGGCGTCGGTGACGATTGCAATGCGAACACAAGCGCGACGAGCGCTTGCGCCACGACCGCAAAGAACGCGCGGGCAAAAAGCATCACGGCC
>DATEIQ010000009.1:0-5692 GCA_035278845.1 Casimicrobiaceae bacterium
TGCCCACGCGGGCATTCGCCGCTGTCTTCGGCGTTTTCGTGTGGTTCTCCGCAACACGTTTGCTCATCTCGAGCAAACCGCAACTGGGTCGCGAATTGCCAGGCAAGTCTGCGCTGTTCGGCGTCGGCGCCGGAATCGGCGTCATTTCGAGCCTGCTCGGCGCGGGCGGGGCGTTCATCTCCGTGCCGTACCTCGGTCGCCGCAACGTTCGCATTCAAAGCGCGGTCGCAACGTCGGCGGCGCTCGGCCTGCCGATCGCCGTCGCCGGGACGGTGGGCTACATCATTGCCGGATTGCGCCAGGACGATCTTCCCCGCTGGTCTGCCGGCTACGTGTACTTGCCGGCGATGGCGGCCATCGTCGTCGCCAGCATGCTGTCGGCACCGATCGGTGCGCACTTCGCGCACCGCTGGCCCCCGACCAAGCTCCGCCGCGCGTTCGCGGCGCTGCTCTACACGCTCGGCGCGTACATGCTCTGGAAGGCGATTCGCGGCTGAAGCTTGTCGCGATCACCCGACTTCCATGCACAGGTTTGCGTCGAACCTTGCATTTTCGTTTACGCCGTTCAACGCATAGCCGCGCGGGTTGCACACGACGCGCGTGCCGTTGACGACGTAGTCGAAGCTGTCGTGCGTGTGACCGTGCACCCACAGGTGCGCCTGCAAGCCGTCGAGCAGGTATTCGGCGTCCGAGACGAAGCATGCGTTGAGCGGCGAGTCGGCGAACCGCGGGTGGATGCTTTGCGGCGACGGCGCGTGGTGCGTGATCACGACGGTCGGGCCGTCAAAACGCGTCGCAAGCCGCGCCTTCAGCCAGCGTGATTGCACGTGGAACAGCGCCGCCGCATCCTCGGGCGTGAAGGGCGACGGTGAATCGTCCGTGTTCCGGATTCGCGTGAAATCGCGCAGGAATCGCCGGCCCACGTCCATCGCACCGGCACGCTTCGCGCCGCCGCCGAACAGCCGGAAGTCGGTCCACAGCGTCGTGCCGAGAAAGCGCACGCCGCCGATGACCGCTTCACCATTGTCCAGCAGCCGTACGTTCGTGCCGGCCGCGCATCGCGCAAGCGCGCTTCGAGTGCCGGCGATGCTGCCGCCGTAGAACTCGTGATTACCGGGAACGTACAGCACGGGCTTGCGCAGTGCGCTCGCCCACGCGATCGCCTCGTCCGGGCGCTCGATGTCGCCGGCGAGAATCACGGCGTCGGCATCCGTCGATGGCGCGTCGAGCGCGCACACCGACAGATGGAGGTCGGACAGGATGTTGAGCTTCAATCCGCCGCGGCCACCACCTCGTCGTACCCCGGCGTCGGATCCGGCGTGCCGCCCGCAGTCACGCGCACGGCGCAGTACTTGAACTCGGGGATCTTGCCGAACGGATCGAGCACCGGGTTCGTCAGCAGGTTCGCCGCCGCCTCGTAGTAGCAGAACGGAATGAACACGGCGCCGCGCGGCGTTCCGTCGTCGGCGCGCGCGTACAGCGAAACGCTGCCGCGGCGCGATTCGACGGTGATCGCGGCGCCCGGCGCGACGCCGAGCCGCGCGAGATCGTGCGAATTCACGGACACGACCGGGAACGGCTCGATTGCGTCGAGCGCGCGGCTGCGCCTCGTCATGCTGCCGGTGTGCCAGTGCTCGAGCTGGCGACCCGTGATCAGCACGAACGGATACTCGGTGTCGGGCTGCTCGGCCGCCGGAATGATCTGCGCCGGCACGAGCTTCGCGCGGCCGCTCTCCGTCGGAAAGTTTTCGGTGAAGACGACGCGCTCACCGGGGTCGCCCACCTGCTCGCACGGATACGTCACCGCGCTCTCGCGCTCGAGCCGATCCCACGTGATGCCGGCGATCGACGGCATCGCCTTGCGCATCTCGTCGAACACCTCGCGGGGATGCGTGTATTTCCAGTCGAGGCCGAGTTCCCGCGCCATCGCGACGATGATGTCGAAGTCGAGGCGCGTATCGCCGGGCAGCGGCAGCGCCTTGCGCGCGAGCTGCACCGCGCGGTCGGTGTTGCTGAACGTGCCGGTCTTCTCCGGAAACGCCGATGCAGGCAGGATCACGTCGGCGTGATAGCAGGTTTCGGTGAGGAAGATGTCCTGCACGACGAGCATTTCGAGCTCTGCGAGTGCTTTGCGAGCGTGCTCGACGTCGGGATCCGACATCGCCGGGTTCTCGCCCATGATGTACATGCCGCGGATCTGCCCGGCATGTACCGCGTTCATGATCTCGACGACAGTCAGTCCCGGCTGCGGGTCGAGCGTCGCGCCCCACAACTCCTCGAACTTCGCGCGCACGCCGGCGTTGTCCACGCGCTGGTAGTCCGGATACACCATCGGAATGAGGCCCGCGTCCGACGCACCCTGTACGTTGTTCTGCCCGCGCAGCGGATGCAGGCCCGTGCCTGGACGGCCGATCTGCCCGGTCATCATCGACAGCGCGATCAGGCAGCGCGCGTTGTCGGTGCCGTGACTGTGCTGCGACACGCCCATGCCCCACAGGATCATCGAGCTCTTCGACGTCGCGAACAGGCGCGCCACTTCGCGCAGCGTATTCGCATCGATGCCGCAGATCGACGCCATCGCCTCGGGCGTGAACTTCGCGACGTTGTCGCGCAACTCGGCGTAGCCGCTCGTGCGATCGTTGATGAACGATTCCGCGACCAGGCCTTCCTCGACGATCACGTTCATCATCGCGTTCAGCATCGAGACGTCGCTGGCGGGCTTGAACTGCAGGTAGTACGTCGCGTGCCGCGCGAGTTCCGAGCGCCGCGGATCGGCGAGGATCAGCTTCGTGCCGTTCTTCACGGCGTTCTTGATCCATGTGGCGGCCACCGGGTGGTTCGACACCGGGTTGGCGCCGATCAGCAGGACGACTTCCGCCTTCAGCACGTCCATCACCGGGTTCGACACGGCGCCCGAGCCGATGCCCTCGAGCAATGCCGCGACGCTCGACGCGTGGCACAACCGTGTGCAGTGGTCGACGTTGTTGGTCCCGAACCCCGTGCGCACGAGCTTCTGGAACAGATACGCCTCCTCGTTGCTGCCCTTGGCCGAGCCGAAACCGGCGAGCGCCTGGGGCCCTCGCGTGTCGCGAATGCGCCGCAGCGTGCCGCCCGCGAGCGCCAGCGCCTCGTCCCAGCTCGCCTCGCGAAACACCGACAGCGGATTCGCCGGATCGACGGTGAAGTCGGCGGACTTCGGGAATCCCGGTTTGCGGATCAACGGCTTCATGAGGCGCTGCGGGTGGCTCACGTAGTCGAACCCGAAGCGGCCCTTGACGCACAGCCGCTCGTGATTCGCGATGCCGTCCTTGCCCTCGACATGAACGATCTTGTCGTTGCGGATGTTGTACGTGATCTGGCAGCCGACGCCGCAATACGGGCACACCGAATCGACCTTGCGATCGATCGGCTGCACGAACGCGTCGTGCGCGGGCGCGAGCGCGCCCGTCGGGCACGCCTGCACGCATTCGCCGCACGCGACGCACGTCGATGCGCCCATCGAGTCGTCCAGGTCGAACACGATCTTCGAATGCGACGAGCGGAACGCGTAACCGATCACGTCGTTGACCTGCTCTTCGCGGCATGCGCGCACACAGCGCGTGCACTGGATGCAGGCGTCGAGGTTCACGGCCATCGCCGGATGCGACAGGTCGGCTGAAGGTTGCGCGCGCCTTGCGAAGCGCGGCCTGTCGATGCCAAGCGCGCGCTTCCAGTAGTCGAGCTCGGACGCGGTCTTGTACGTCCGATCCGGCATGTCGGACGCGAGCAGTTCGACGATCATCTTCTGCGAATGCACGGCGCGCTCGCTATTGCTCGATACTTCCATGCCGGCCGTTGGCTGGCGGCAACACGAAGGGGCGAGCACGCGCTCGCCGTTGATTTCCACCATGCAGGCGCGACAGTTGCCGTCGGGCCGGTAGCCCGGCTTGTAGCAGAGGCGCGGAATCGAAACTCCGATGCGGTCGGCCACCTGGATGATCGTTTCGCCCGGCGCGGCCGACACGTCGTCGCCGTTCAGGCGAAACACGATCGCGTCCTGCAGCAGCGCTTGCTCGTGCGGTGCGTTCATCGGCTGGATTCGCTTTCTCCCGGCAGCTAAAACTCGTCCTGGAAGTATTTGAAGACGCACGCGATCGGATTCGGCGCCGCCTGCCCGAGGCCGCAGATCGAAGCGTCGATCATCGCCCGCGACAAATCGTCGAGCAGCGGCTTGTCCCAGGTCGGCTGCGCCATCAATCCGGCCGCCTTCTCCGTGCCGACGCGGCACGGCGTGCATTGGCCGCAGGATTCGTCGGCGAAGAACTGCATCAGATTGAGCGCCGCGTCGCGCGCGCGGTCGTGCTGCGACAGCACGATCACCGCCGCCGAACCGATGAAGCAGCCGTGCGGCTGCAGCGTGTCGAAGTCGAGCGGGATGTCGCCCATCGCAGCGGGCAGGATGCCGCCCGATGCGCCACCGGGCAGGTAGCCGTAGAACGTGTGGCCGTCCTGCATGCCTCCGCAGTATTCGTCGATCAGCTCGCGCACGGTGATGCCCGCCGGCGCCAGATGCACGCCTGGCCTGGCGACGCGGCCCGACACCGAGAACGAGCGCAGTCCCTTGCGGCCGTTGCGTCCCTGACCGGCAAACCACGCGGCACCCTTTTCGAGGATGTCGCGCACCCAGAACAGCGTCTCCATGTTGTGCTCGAGCGTCGGCCGGTCGAACAGGCCGACCTGCGCAACGTACGGCGGGCGCAGCCGCGGCATACCCCGCTTGCCTTCGATCGACTCGATCATCGCCGACTCTTCGCCGCAGATGTATGCGCCGGCGCCGCGCCGCAGCTCGATGCGAGGCAGCGGGCATGGCGGGTCGGCGGCGAGCGCCGCGAGCTCGCGCGTCAGCAAGCTCCGGCACGCGGCGTACTCGTCGCGGAGATAGACGTAGATGGCGTCGATGCCGACGGCCCACGCCGCGATCAGCATGCCTTCGATGAACCGGTGCGGGTCGCGCTCGAGGTAGTGGCGGTCCTTGAACGTGCCGGGCTCGCCCTCGTCGATGTTGACCGCCATCAGTCGCGGCGCCGCCTCGCCGCGGACGATCTTCCATTTGCGGCCGGCCGGAAAGCCCGCGCCACCCAGGCCTCGCAGCGACGAGTTCTCGAGCTCGCCGATCACCGCGTCCACGCCGCGCCGGCCTTCGACGCAATCGAGAAGCGTGCGATAGCCGCCGTTTTTCCGGTACGCGGGGAGATCGGTGTAAGCCGGCAGCGCCGCCTCGGTCGCGCGCGCAGTGATCGCCTCCACGACGCGCGCGGGCGTCGCGCGATCGATCGGATTGCGGCCGACGACGGCCGCGGGCGCGTGCTCGCAGCGGCCGATGCACGGCGCGCCGATGACGCGCACGTTCGCGTCGCCATGCGCGACGAGCGCGTCGTGCAGCGCCTGCGCGCCCGCCATCGCTCACGACAGCGTCTCGCAGACGCGCACGGTGATCGGCGGCGGCGGCGCTTGCCCGGTGTCCACCACGTCGAAGTGGTGGTAGAACGTCGCCACCTCGTAGACTTCGGTCATCGCGAGCTTCATCTCGTGCGCGAGCGCGACGAGATGCGCCGCCGGCAGGTGGCCGCGCGCGTCCTGGATGCGGTGCAGGAACTCGATCAGCAGCGACGGCTCGCGCGGCGCGTCGCCGAGCAGCGCCCGCACGTCGGCG
>DATEIQ010000010.1:0-16977 GCA_035278845.1 Casimicrobiaceae bacterium
TGGGACATGGTCCAAGCGGCGTCTGGTTCGAGAAATCAGGCGGCGGTCCATCGTCGGCATCCGGGCGCGCACCAAAATCGAATTCGACTTCGTTGGCGTCGGTGAGCCTGAGCTTCGCCGAGAACGGCCGGCCGATGCGGCTGCGAAAACCATCGAGCGGTCCGACTTCACGCTTCGACAGCAGCGTTTCGGCTTCGGCGGGCTCGAGTTGGCGACCGCCCATGATCTTCCAGAATCCGAAATCGCACGCGACGCACTGGAAGCGCTTGTACTTCTCGTGCACTTCGCCGCCGCACTTCGGACACCTTGCCTCGAGCGTCGCGAAATCGCCGGGGATCGTGTCGCTTTCGTAATTCTTCGCCTGGGCGACGATGTGCTTCGTCATGCCGATGATCTCGCGCATGAACTCGCTGCGTTTCAAGTGCCCGTGCTCCATCTGCGCGAGCTTGAATTCCCATTCGGCCGTCAGCTCCGGCGAGAAGAGCTCGGGGATGCCGAGGCCGTGCAACAGCGTCATCAGCGACGCTGCCTTCGGCGTTGCGATGAGCTCCTTGCCTTCGCGCAGGATGTAGCGCTCGAAGATCAATCCTTCGATGATCTGCGCGCGCGTAGCCGGCGTGCCCAGTCCCTTTTCGCGCATCGCCTCGCGCAACTCGTCGTCCTCGATCGACTTTCCGGCGCCTTCCATCGCCGACAGCAGCGTGGCTTCGTTGAAGCGCGGCGGCGGACGCGTCGTCAGCGCGACGACGTCGACCTCCTTCGTCGCGACCTCCTCGAGGCCCTCGTAGCGCCGAACCGCGCTCGCGCGCGCGTCGGCCGCCGCCGATTTCCCTTCGGTCACCTCGCGCACCTTGACCGGCGTGAGCGTCGGCTCGTCGCCCTGTGCGTCCTTGCCGTACACGGCGAGCCAGCCGGGTTGAACGAGCACCTTGCCCTCGGACTTGAACGGATGCTCGCCCACCCGCGTGATCCGCGTCGTGACGAGGAATTCGGCGGCCGGATGGAACACGGCCAGAAAGCGCTTGACGACGAAGTCGTAGAGCTTCGCTTCGGCCTCGTTCAGGTGCTTCGGCCGAACGAGTGTCGGAATGATGGCGAAGTGGTCGGAAATCTTCGCGTTGTCGAAGATCCGCTTGTTGGGCTTAAGCCACTTGCGGCGCAGGATGTTCTTCGCGTGCACGCCGTATGCCGGCGTGTCGGCAAGCTCCTCGAGCGTCGCCTTGACGGTGCCGAGATAATCCTCGGGCAAGGCGCGCGAATCGGTGCGCGGATACGTCAACGCCTTGTGCTTTTCGTAGAGCGCCTGCGCAAGCGACAGCGTCGTGCGCGCCGAGAACCCGAAGCGGCCGTTCGCCTCGCGCTGCAGGCTCGTCAGGTCGTACAGCAGTGGCGCGATCTGCGTCGACGGCTTCGATTCTTCGGTGACGATTCCCGGCTTGCCGATGCAGGCGTCCGCGATTTCGCGCGCGGCCGATTCGTTCCACAACCGCTCGGGGCGCCGGTCGGGATCGTCGGCGTCGCCGTCGCGCTTCTTGAAGTTTTCGTCGAACCAGCGGCCCGTGTACTGGCCCGCCTCGGCGCGGAACGTGCCGATCAATTCCCAGTAATCGCGCGGCACGAACGCGCGGATCTTCTCTTCGCGTTCGACGAGGATGGCGAGGGTCGGCGTCTGCACGCGGCCCACCGTCGTGAGCTGGAACCCGCCGGATTTGGAATTGAACGCCGTCATCGCGCGGGTGCCGTTGATGCCGACGAGCCAGTCGGATTCGGAGCGGCACACGGCGGCATCGGCGAGCGGGCGCATCGTGGCGTCGGAGCGGAGGCGCTCGAAGCCGTCGCGGATCGACGCCGGGGTCATCGATTGCAGCCAAAGCCGCTCGATGGGCTTGTCGGTTCTGGCGAACTGGACGATGTAGCGAAAGATGAGCTCGCCTTCGCGGCCGGCGTCGCACGCGTTGATCAGGCCGCCGACGTCCTTGCGCCGGATGAGCTTCAGCAGCGTCTTGAGCCGGGATTCGTTCTTTTCGATCGGCTGCAGCGCGAAGTGGGACGGAATGGCCGGCAGGTGCGCGAACGTCCACTTGCCGCGCTTGACCTCCTCCTCCTCGGGCATCCCGATCTCCAGCAGATGGCCGACCGCCGACGAAAGCACGTACCGGTCGCTTTCGAAGTAATCGGCGTGCTTGGTGAACCCGCCGAGCGCGCGGGCGATGTCCGCGGCAACGGAAGGCTTCTCGGCGATGATCAGCTGCTTTTGCAAGTTCGGTGGATCCGGATAGCGGGCGTGCAATGGACTCTCGTGGCGTCTCGATTCCGTGCAACATGCGGCTCGCGCAGTCGCAAGGCAAGCCGCCGGGAGTCCGGATTCGGGGGGCCGATACTACAGAAGGTTCCCGAACGGCGGCAACCGTCCGGATGGCCGACGGGCATCGCGGCCTGCCTGTTCAGCCGCGTCGATCGCCGGCTGCACGCGCGCTGCTCGGGGCATTCAAGGCAAGTCAGCGCACACTATGAACAGTGCGGTGATCGTCTCCGGCCCCGGATTTCCGAAACCGTTTCTGATCCTGCATCGGTCTACGAATCGGGCGTGAGTCGCTGCCACGCGCCGCCTGGCAGCGCGCTGACGCGATCATCGAGCTCGAGCCGCACGAGCTCCGCCAGCACTGCGTCGGCGGTTAATCCCGTGCGCGCGACGAGATCGTCGACAGTCACCGCATCGTAGCCCATTGCCGCGAGCAGCGGCGCCTCCCCGGCGCTCTTGCCCGGCGACCGGCTCGCCGCACTCGTCGTGTCCGTGGCCATGCCGAGCTCGATCAGGACGTCCTGCGCCGTTTCGACGAGCTTTGCGCCATCGCGGATCAGCTTGTGACAGCCTTTTGCGAACGGCGAATGGATCGAGCCGGGGATCGCGAATACGTCGCGCCCCTGCTCGCCTGCCCAGCGCGCCGTGATCAGCGAGCCGGACGAAAGTGTCGCCTCGACGACGAGAACGCCGCGTGCAAGGCCGCTGATGAGGCGGTTGCGGCGCGGAAAGTTTTCCTTTCGCGGCGGCGTGCCGGGCAGGAATTCGGACACGATGCCGCCGCGTTCGGCGATTCGCCGCGCAAGATCGCGATTGCGCGCCGGATAGACGCGATCGGGTCCGGTACCGATGACGGCGAGTGTCGATGCGGCTGTCGGCAGTGCGCCTTCATGCGCGGCGGAATCGACGCCGTGCGCGAGACCGGAAACGATCGTCAGTCCCGCATCCGCGAGCGCATTCGCGAAATCGCGTGCGGTGTTGCGGCCCTGCGGCGTCGCCATCCGGCTGCCGACAATGGCAATTGCGGGCGTGTTGAGCAGCGTCTTGACGCCGATGTAGAACAGCACCGGCGGCGCATGGCCGATGTCGAGCAGCGCGCGCGGATAGTCTCCGTCGTCCCACGCGAGCAAATGGTGCGAAGGATCGTCGAGCCAGCGCCGTGTGGCGTCGAGCTCGGCCGCGGGAACGGGCGCCAGCGCGGCGGCTGCGACGGCGGCCGGCACGTGGCGACCCAGTGTCGCCGCCGACGCGTCGAGAATCACGGCGGGATCGTCGAACGCCCGCAGCAGCGTTACCAGCGCGCGCTGGGGAAGCGCCTTGTGCGCCAGCGTGGCCCACGCGAGCGAACGCGCGTCGAGCGCCATGAGGGCGGCGCGTCAGCGCGTGCGCGATACGGACCGCGTCGATCCCGTGCGGCGAGAGCTCGTGCTACGGCGTGCGGACGTAGTCGCCGGTCCGGATCGCGTCGGTCGAATTGAGGACGATCGCGTACGACACGCGCTCGAACACGCGGAACACCATCAGGATCCCGGTTCGCTCGTCCGGCACGTTGAGGTAGCGCGGAGGGGAGAAGACCGTGGTCTGGTCGAGGTTCGGGAACATGATCGTCTGCTCGTTCGGATTCGGCCGGCGGTCGCGGATGGGCGCCACCACGCGATAGATCGCGAGCACGTGGCCCACTTCGAGGCCGTCGCTCGCGCCCTTGTCGAGCGTGACGACATACGCGCGCCCGGTTTCGAGTCCGTCGCGCGCGAGCTTCAGGATGCGGCCGTTGATCATGCGTTCCGGCGCATGCGGCAGGTAGTTCTGCACGACTTCGCGCGCGGCAGGCAGCAGCCGATCGCCGATGACAATTTCCTCCGTGGCCGATTCGATGCGCGCGGTGGAAACATCAGCGAAGCGCTCGACGCGCGCGGTGCCGAGGAAGCGATTTTCGTAGCCGAGCGTTTCGCCCTTGTCGTTGACGAGGCGCTCGCCGGGACGGTAGATGAACCAGAGGTCGCCGGCCTTCGGATCGAGGCCGACGGCGTACACGACGTCCGCCGCGCCGCGCACGACGCGCTCGTCACGGCCGGCGACGATCTCCGCCGCTTCGGCCAAGCCCGCCGGGCCGGTGATCAGCGGCCGCGACAGGAACGGCTCGATATCGCCCGGCGGAATCGCGGGAATCGCCTGCGCGTCGAGGGGCGAAACGCGCACCTCGGGCGAAAGTCTCACCGTGTTGCGCGACAGTGCCAGTTGCGGCCGGCCGTCGACGAACGAGAGATTGATGACGTCGCCTGGATAGATCCGATGCGGATTGCGAATCTGCTCGCGGTTCATCCGCCATACTTCCGGCCAGCGCCACGGGTCCTTGAGGAACTTGCCGGCAATGCCCCAGAGCGTGTCGCCTTTTTGCACCGTGTAGCTCGAAGGCGCGTTCTCGGCGGCCTGCAGCGCCTGCGCGCACAGCGGCGGCGCCAGCCCGACAATCGACAGGACGGCGCACGCGGCGGCAAGGCGCCTGGCTATGGTAAAGTGTTGACGCATATGGCCTCTTTCAGCGAGGTTGCACTTGCTAACGTCCTAAACCGCCACAAAATAAGGACTTAACGGCGATTCTGCACGTGGCGGCTCGCATTTGGCAAGCCGATAACGCGATGGCACAGCTTCCGATCCTCGAATACCCCGATCCGCGTCTCAAAAAGGTTGCAGCCCGGGTCGACGCCGTGACGCCCGAAATCCGCAAGCTGGTCCGGGACATGGCCGAGACGATGTACGCTGCGCCAGGCGTGGGGCTCGCTGCGACGCAAGTGAACGTTCACAAACGCGTGATCGTCATCGACATTTCGGAACACAAGGACTCCCTGCGGGTGTTCATCAATCCGGAGCTCCTGTCGGCCGAGGGCGAGGCCGAATGCGAGGAGGGATGCCTCTCCGTGCCCGGGTACTACGACAAGGTCACGCGGGCCGCCCGCATCCGCGTGCGCGCACAGGACGACCGCGGCGAAACCTTCGAGTTGGACGCCGAGGGCCTGCTCGCCGTGTGCATTCAGCACGAAATGGACCATCTGGAAGGCAAGGTCTTCGTCGAATACCTGTCGCCGCTCAAGCGGGCGCGCCTCGCGTCCAAAATGCGCAAAAAGCAGCGCCTCGCCGGCTGACCGGCCCCGCACGATGCGCGTTGGCTTCGCCGGCACGCCGGAATTCGCCGCCCGCGCGCTCGCCGCCTTGCACGAGGGCGGCTACACGATACCGCTGGTGCTCACGCAGCCCGATCGGCCATCCGGCCGAGGCATGATCGCGACCGCGCTGCCGGTGAAGCGGTACGCGCAGGCGCACGCTTTGCCGCTGGCGCAGCCGTCGAGCCTGCGAAATGCGGATGTCCAGGCTGAGCTGCGCGCCATCACGCTCGATGTTCTGGTGGTTGCCGCTTACGGCCTGATACTGCCGCAGGCCGTCCTCGACTGGCCGCGGCACGGCTGCCTGAACATCCATGCGTCGCTGCTTCCGCGCTGGCGCGGCGCCGCACCGATCGCGCGGGCCATCGAGGCGGGCGATCGGGAAAGCGGGATCACGATCATGCAGATGGACGCCGGGCTCGACACTGGCCCGATCGTGACTGCCGAAAGTCTCCCGGTCGCGCCGCGCGAGACGGCCGGCGGCCTGCACGATCGGCTGGCCTACGTCGGCGCGCGGCTCATTGTCGACGCAATCGAACGGCTTGCCCGTCACGGCGTCCTCGAGTCCCGTCCCCAGCCCGCCGAGGGCGTCACGTACGCGGCCAAGATCGAGCGTGCGGACCGTGCGGTCGACTGGGCGTCGAGCGCCGAAGCGATCGACCGCAAGGTGCGCGCATTATTCCCGGCGCCCGGCGCGCTGGCTGCGTGGCAGGGCATGCAGGTACGGATCGTCGAGGCCGAGCCGGTGGACAGCGGCTCGGGCGCTGGCGCAACAGCCGCCGGCCGTTTCGCAACGGCCTCCCGCGTTCACGGACCAGTCCCCGGCGAAGTGGTCGCCGTGTCCTCCGCCGGCATCGACGTCGGTTGTGGTCATGGCTCCGTGCTTCGCCTGACGACGGTTCAGCCGGCAAGCGGCAGGTCGATGTCCGCGGGAGCCTTCGCCGCGGGGCGCGGCGTTGCGCTGGGCGGACGTTTCACATCGGTACCGGGCGAACGTTCTGCGTCGGCGCCGGGTGCTACCGGGCGCGCACCGTAGAGCGCATCCATCGTGCATCACGAGCAGCAGCAGGCGGCGCGCGCCGTCACGCGCGTACTCGAAGGCGCGAACCTGCGCGACGCGCTCGCGGAAGTCGACGACGCCGCGCCGCTTCGCGGCCGCACGCTGGTGGCGGAGCTCGCGTACGGCACGCTCCGTCATTTCGGAACGCTCGACGCGCTCACCGCCAAGCTCGTACGCAAGCCGATTCCCGACGCGCGCCTCCGCGCGCTGATCGCCGTGGCGCTCTATCAGCTCGACCATACGCGGGCGCCGGCGTTTGCCGTCGTCGATCGCGCGGTCGTCGCCGCCGGCATGCTCGCGCACCCTGGTGCGAAAGGGCTCGTGAACGCGCTTTTGCGCCGTTATCTCCGCGAGCGCATGTCGCTGCAGGCAGCGCTGAGAGGCAGCGAAGTCGCCGGCTTTTCATACCCGCAATGGTGGATCGACCGCGTGCGGCGCGATCATCCTGCCGATTGGGCCGCGATTCTCGATGCCGGCAACGCGCGGCCGCCGCTCACGCTGCGCGTCAACGGTCGCGTCACCGATCGCGCGTTGCTGCTCGATGCCTTCGCGAAAGCGGACATTGCGGCGGCGCCGGCGGGCGAGGCGGGCATCATCGTCGCAAAGCCGCGTCCGGTCGCCGAGTTGCCGGGATTCGCCGACGGCGCATTCGCCGTCCAGGATCTGGGCGCGCAGGTCGCGGCGCCGCTCCTCGACGCGACGGACGGGATGCGCGTGCTCGACGCCTGCGCGGCGCCCGGCGGCAAGACGGCGCACCTGCTGGAGCGCGCGGACGTCGATCTCGTCGCGCTCGATGTCGATCCTGCGCGCATCGCGCGCATCCGGGAAAATCTCGCGCGCCTTCGCCTCGGCGATCGTCGCGCTCGCATCATGGAAGGCGACGCGGGCACGCCGTCACAATGGTTCGACGGCCGGCCCTTCGATCGCATCCTGCTCGACGTCCCGTGCACCGCATCGGGCGTCGTCCGCCGTCATCCGGATGCCAAATGGCGCCACCGGCCCTCGGACGTCGAGCACTTTGCGCGCGAGCAGGACCGCCTGCTCGACGCGGCGTGGCCGCTGCTCGCATCCGGCGGCAAGCTGGTCTATGCGACGTGCTCGGTGTTCGACGCCGAAAACGATGCTCGTGTCAGGGACTTCACGGGCCGCCATGCCGACGCGTTGCGCGAATCCCTCACGTTCCCGGAGGGGGCCGCGCATCGCGGGGGTCAACTATTGCCTTCGCCTTCGGGGGCAGGCCACAATCAGGACGGGTTCTATTACGCGCTGCTTCGCAAGCGCTGATGGGGTCGTCACGCCACACCGCACGTCCGACTGGCGGCCCCAGTCGTCGCGGCCCCGGGACCAGCCAGCCGTTTCGTCCCGCCGGCATGCTCCCCACACACTCCCGCGATCGCGCGCGAATCAAACGACCTTCCGCGCTTGCGCGACGGCTGGCGGGTGCGACCTCGGGTCGGCCCGTCGCGCTCGCCTTCCACGCCCGGCGCCGGACGCTTCGACTGCTCGCAGCGTTGGCGTTTGTCGCCGCGGCGCCGCGATCGCGTGCCGATACCATTCCAGTCGTATCGGCGCGGCTCGAAGAGGAGGAAGGCGACCTGGTGCTGTCGGCCGAATTCGATTTCGAGCTGACGCCTGCGCTCGAGCAGGCGCTCGAAAAAGGCATTCCGCTCTACTTCGTCATCGAGTTCGAGCTGTTGCGCAAGCGCCCGCTCTGGTTTCCCGAAAAGGTCGCGCAATGGTCGATCACGTATCGCGTCTCGTACAGCTCGCTCACCCGGCAATACCGCGTGTCGAGCGGACCGCTCGGGCAAACGTTCGAATCGCTTGCCGACGTGCAGCGTTTCCTCGGGCACGTTTCGTCGCGGCCGGTGGCGCGGATCGACGACCTCGTGAAGGGCGCACGATACGAGGCGGCCGTGCGTGAGCGCCTCGACGTGAACCAGCTTCCGAAGCCGTTTCAGATCAACGCGCTCGCCTCGCGCGAGTGGCAGTTGAGCTCCGACTGGCATCGGTTCGAGTTCACGCCGTGACGAACCCGCTGGCGTCACGGCGGTTGCGATGGGTGGCGCTCGGCTTCGCGTGCGTTTCGGCGATCGCGCTGTTCCTGCTCGCGACCGCTACTGCGAACACCGATCTCTTCGCCGGTCACTACAACACGCTGGTGCTGATCAACGGCGCGCTCGTCGCGCTGCTGATGCTCGTCGTGGCGGGGCAGGTGCTCGGATTGTGGCGGCAATGGAAGAACGGCGTGTTCGGCTCGCGCCTCGCATTGCGGCTCGTGCTGCTGTTCGCGCTCGTCGCGGGACTGCCGGGCGCTCTGGTTTACGCCGTGTCGGCGCAGTTCCTCGGCCGCAGCATCGAAAGCTGGTTCGACGTCCGCGTCGATCGTGCCCTCGACGGCGGCATCAACTTGGGCCGCAGCTCGCTCGACTACCTGCTCAAGGAGACGAGCAACCGCGCAATGCTGATCGCGGGCGCGCTCGGCGAAGCGCCCGGCGTGCCGGGTCCAGCGCTCGCGCGGGCTGCCGAGCAGGCCGGCGTGTACGAGGCGGCGCTGTTCGCGCCGTCCGGCAGCGTGCTCGCCGTCGCGGGCCTCGGCGGCGGCATGACGCCCGAGCCGCTTCCTGGCGACGCATTGCGGCGCGCCCGCTTGCAACAGACGTATGCAAAGGTCGAGCAGACGCAGGACGGCGGGCTGATGCTGCGCGTCGTGGTGCCGGTCAACAGCAGCGACCGCCTCGACCCGCTGCGCGTGCTGCAGGTGATCGAGCGCGTGCCGCGGCTGCTCGCGCAGGATCTCGAGAAGGTGCAGGCCGGCGCGCGCGACTATCAGGAGATCTCGTTTTCGCGCGCGGCGCTGAAGCGCCTCTATCAGCTCACGCTGACGCTGACGCTGCTGCTTGCGCTGACGTCGGCGCTCGGCCTCGCCGTCGTGCTGTCGGAGCGGTTCGCCGAGCCGCTCGGCCTGCTCGCCGAGGGCACGCGCGCGGTCGCGCAAGGCGATTTCACGCGCCGCCAGCCCGTGACGTCGCGCGACGAGCTCGGCGTGCTCACCGAATCGTTCAACACGATGACGTCGCAGCTCGAGGACGCCCGCGTGAAGACCGAAGAATCGCAGCTCGCGACCGAGACGACGCGCGCGTATCTCGAAAGCGTGCTCGGCAACCTGTCGTCCGGCGTGCTCGCATTCGACGACCGCTATCGGTTGCGCACGGCGAATCCGGCGGCTGCGGTGATCCTGCAGCAGCCTTTCGCGGAAGTGGCCGGCATACCGCTGGCCGACTGGGGCGGACGCCTGCCCGGGCTCGCGCCGTTCGGCGAGCTCGTCGCCGATGGCTTTCGCGGCTCGCGCGAGGGCCAGTGGCAGCGCGAAGCATCGCTTGCAGTCGCCGGCCAGACACGCACGCTGCTGATGCGGGGCACGCGCCTGCCGGGCGCGCCGGTTCCGGGCTATGTCGTCGTGTTCGACGACGTGTCGGAATTGCTCCAGGCGCAGCGCGACGCCGCGTGGTCGGAAGTTGCGCGCCGGCTCGCGCACGAGATCAAGAACCCGCTGACGCCCATCCAGCTCTCTGCCGAACGCCTTGTCGTCAAGCTTTCGCCGCGTCTTTCCGACGATGACCAGGAGACGCTGCGTCGCGGTACGCAGACGATCGTGTCGCAAGTGGCTGCCATGAAACACATGGTCGACGATTTCGCCATCTACGCCCGCCAGCCGCGGCCCGGGCAGATGCAGCCGGTCGACGTCGCGTCCCTCTTGCTCGACGTGCTGGCTCTATACGACAATCTGCGCCCGCATGTCGCGCTCGCGCTTCCCGACGCACCCGTCATGATTCAGGGCGAGCCGACCCGCCTGCGCCAGGTGTTCCACAATCTGCTTCAGAATGCGGTCGACGCCCAGTCGGGCAGCGACGAGCCGCGGATCGACATCAGCCTCGCCGTGCAGGGCGGCGAGGCAACGCTCGCTTTTCGCGATGGCGGTCCGGGATTTTCCGGGCACGTGCTCGAGCATCCGTTCGAGCCGTACGTGACGACGAAGGCGAAAGGCACCGGTTTGGGACTGGCTATCGTGAAGAAAATCGTCGATGAGCACGCCGGACGCGTGACCCTCGAGAACGTTCCGCCGCATGGCGCGCGCGTGACGCTCGCGTTCCGGGCGCTCAAGGCGGCGGGCAGCGCGACGGCGGCGCCGGCAACCGTGGGGACGCATACGTGAACGACGCACGGATCGGGCAGGCGCGGGAGATCCTCATCGTCGACGACGAGGTCGGCATTCGCGAATTGCTGTCGGAAATTCTGCAGGACGAAGGCTATCGCGTCGCGCTCGCCGAGAATGCCGGCGAGGCGCGCGCATACCGCCAGCGCCAGCAGCCGGCGCTCGTGCTGCTCGACATCTGGATGCCCGACACCGACGGCGTCACGCTGCTGCGCGAATGGCGCGCGAACGCGCTTCTGACGATGCCCGTCGTCATGATGTCCGGCCACGGCACGATCGAAACCGCGGTCGAGGCAACGCGGATCGGCGCGTTCGATTTTCTCGAGAAGCCGATTGGATTGTCTAAGCTGTTGTCGACGATCGGGCGCGCGTTCAAGACGGCGGCGACGAAGGAACCGCGCCGGGTGTCGCTCGCGGCGCTCGGCACGAGCCAGGCGATACGCGATACCGAGAAGGCGCTCGAATCGCTGATCGCGGCCCGCCGTCCGGTGCTGATCCTCGGCGAGGCGGGCACCGGCCACGACATCGCGGCGCGCGCGCTGCAGACGTCCGGCGCGCCGTTCGTCGTGCTGCAGAACGGCGCACGGCTCGCGAACAATCCGCTGTCGCTGCTCGAGGAGGCCCGCGAGGGCGTGCTCTACTGCATGGAAATCGCGCAGCATTCTCGCGCCGAGCAGAAAGGCCTCGCGTTCCTGCTGCCGAAGCTCGACAAGCACGGCATCGCGCTCGTCGCCACGAGTGCCGAGCCGCTCGCCAACATGGCGGCAGAGGGCAAGTTCGACGCGGCGCTGCTGTCGCAGCTTTCCACCGGCGCGATCGTGCTGCCGCCGCTGCGCGCGCGGCGCGACGACATTCCGGCGCTGATCGAGCAATTCTGGCGCGCATCCGGCGCCGACGAGCGTGCGACGCCGCTCCTTGCATCGCTGACGCCCGCTGCCCTCACCGCCCTTTCCGGCGCTTACTGGCCCGGCAATCTCGATCATCTGCAGAGCGTCGTCGCGAACATGCAGGTGGTGCGCGGCGAAATCACCGCCGACATGGTGAAACGGCTGCTCGGCGAGTCGGCGTCGCCCAACCAGGTGCTGGCGCCGGAGATCACGACGCGCTTCTTCGAGATGCCGCTGCGCGAGGCGCGCGAAGCGTTCGAGCGCATCTACTTCGAGCAGCTGCTCGGCCGCGAGCAGAGCAACATGAGCAAGGTCGCCGAGAAGGCGGGACTCGAGCGCACGCACCTCTACCGGAAGCTCAAGCAGCTCAACATCCGGTTTTCGCGTCGCACCGACGACAGCGCGGCCGGTTGACCGCCAAGGGCCTGATGGACATCGCGCGGGCGCACGAGCCGCGACCGTGACCGCCGCTGCCGCTGCGACGGATCTGCGCGGCCGCATGTTTCCCCTCGTCATCGGGGCGGTCGGCGTCGTCTACGGCGACATCGGCACGAGTCCGCTCTACACGCTGCGCACGGCGTTCACCGGCTCGTACGGCCTCGCGCTGAACGCCGACAACGTTCTCGGCGTGCTGTCGGTGATCGTGTGGGCGCTGGTCATCGTCGTGACGCTCAAATACGTCACGCTGATCATGCGCGCCGACAACCGCGGCGAAGGCGGAATTCTCGCGTTGACCGCCTTGGTCTCACGCGGCATCGAGGATCGCGCGCGCATGCGGTGGTGGCTCGTCGGCCTCGGCATCTTTGGGGCGGCGATGTTCTATGGCGACGGGATGATCACGCCGGCGATCACCGTGCTCGGCGCGGTCGAGGGCATCGGCGTCATCGCGCCGGCGCTGCATCCGTTCATCGTGCCGATCTCGGTGCTGATTCTGGTGGCGCTGTTCGCCGTGCAGCGCAGCGGCACCGCGCGCCTCGGTTCGGTGTTCGGACCCGTGATGTCGCTGTGGTTCGTTACGCTGGGCGTGCTGGGCGCGCTGGAGATCGGGCGGGGCTTGCAGGTTCTGGGCGCGTTCGACCCAACGTACGCCGTGCGTTTCATCGCCGGCAATCCCGGCGTCGCGTTCGTCGCGTTCGGCGCCGTCGTGCTCGCCGTGACCGGCGTCGAGGCGCTTTACGCCGACATGGGGCATTTCGGCAAGACGCCGATCCGCCGTGCGTGGATCTTCTTCGTGATGCCGGCGCTGCTGCTCAACTACTTCGGCCAGGGCGCGCTGATCCTGAACGACCCGGCGGCCATCCAGAATCCTTTCTATCTGCTGGCGCCGGGATGGGCACGCGTGCCGCTGCTGATCCTCGCGACGGCCGCCGCGATCATCGCCTCGCAGGCGGTGATTTCGGGCGCGTTCTCGCTAACTCGCGCAGCGATCCAGATGGGTTATTGCCCGCGCCTCACCATCCTGCACACGTCCGAGCGCGCCATCGGCCAGATCTACGTGCCGTTCATCAACTGGATGCTGCTGCTCGCGATCATCGCGCTCGTCGTCGGCTTTCGCAATTCGGACAACCTGGCGGGCGCCTACGGCATCGCCGTGACGATGGCGATGCTGATCGATTCGATCCTGATCTTCGTCGTCATGCGCCGCATCTGGAACTGGCCGGTGTGGGTGTCGATCGCGATCACGCTGCCGCTTTTGCTGGTCGACCTCGCGTTCCTCGCATCGAACTCGCTCAAGATTCCCGAGGGCGGCTGGTTCCCGCTGCTGATCGGCGGCGTCGTGTTCACGCTGCTGACGACATGGAAGCGCGGCCGGTCGCTCCTGATGAAGCGGCTTGCCGAGGACGCGATGCCGCTCGATCTGTTCATCCAGAGTATCCAGGCGTCGCCGCCGGCGCGTGTCGAAGGCACGTCGGTGTTTCTCACGTCGACGCCCGACCGCGTGCCGCACGCGCTGCTGCACAACCTGAAGCACAACAAGGTGCTGCACGAGCGGGTCGTGTTCATGACGATCGTGATGCGCGACATTCCGTACGTCCCCGACGAGGATCGCACCACCGTGACCGATCTCGGCTGCAACTTCTATCGGGTGCTCGCCGATTACGGGTTCAAGGACGATCCCGACGTGCCGGAGTTGCTCGAACAGTGCGGAAGGAAGGGCTTCGCGTTCGACATGATGGAGACGTCGTTCTTCGTGTCGCGCGAGACGCTGATTGCCACCGTCTCGCCGGGAATGGCGCTGTGGCGCGAGAAGCTCTTCGTGTCGATGTCGAAGAACGCGACCAAGGCGTCGGAGTTCTTCCAGGTGCCGACGAACCGCGTCGTCGAGCTCGGCACGCAGGTCGAGCTCTAAGAAACAAAAACGCCGGCACGCGGCCGGCGTTCGAAGCAAAACGGTGCGAGCTTACTGCAGCGTCACCATCTGCGACCGCATCGTCTTCAGTGCCTTGCTCTCGATCTGGCGGATCCGCTCGGCGGAAACGCCGTACTCGTCGGCAAGCTCCTGCAGTGTCGCCGCGTCGTCGTCCTCACGCAGCCAGCGCGCTTCGATGATCCGGCGGCTGCGGTCGTCGAGCTGAGCCATTGCCGTGCGCAGCCCCTTGCTGCGATTGGACGCGGTCTCGCGGCGCTCGAGGATCTCCGCCGGCTCCTCCTCGGGATCGGCGAGGTAGGCGATCGGCGTGACGGCATCCTCGTCGCCCGGCGTCGGGTCGAGCGAGACGTCCCCGCCCGAGATGCGGGTTTCCATTTCGAGCACTTCCTCCGGCTTGACGCCCAGTTCCTTCGCGATCGCCCTTGCTTCCGCTTGCGTGAGCGCGGCCGAAGACCGCTTCATGCTGCGCAGGTTGAAGAACAGCTTGCGCTGCGCCTTGGTCGTGGCGATCTTGACGAGCCGCCAGTTGCGCAGGACGTGCTCGTGGATCTCCGCCCGAATCCAGTGGAGAGCGAACGACACGAGCCGAACGCCCCGCTCGGGATCGAAGCGGCGCACGGCCTTCATCAGGCCGATATTGCCTTCCTGGATCAAGTCGGCCTGCGGCAGCCCGTAGCCCAGGTAGTTTCGCGAGACGGCGACCACCAGCCGCAGATGCGAGAGCACCAGCTGACGCGCCGCGTCGACGTCCTCGTGTTCCTTCCAGCGGCGGCCGAGCGCGACCTCCTGCTCGGCGGTCAGCAGCGGGAAGCGGTTCACGGCCTGGATGTAGTGATCGAGACTCCCGAGCGAGGCCGGGGTGGGGAACGCCAGCGCACTTCCGGACATCGATGACCTCCTGACTTTGCGACCGGACCATAGGGATTCGAGCGCCGCCGGACGCAGTTTAGCACTCGTGCGATAAGAGTGCTAACGCGCCCTCAAAGTTCCCGACCGATTCAGTCAGGTATTCGGAAAGGCGCCACCCAGGGTGGACCGCGGCGCGGCGCCGGGAGTTCAGGGCGGGCCGCAGACTACGGATTTAGTGAGCGCCCGCTTACTACGAAGGCCGCTCCCGCTCAGCAGATTGCTCGGCGGAGTCGTCCGGCAGCAGCGCATCCACGAACTCCTCGGCACGGAACGGCCGCAGGTCGTCGACGGCCTCCCCGACGCCGATGAACTTGAGCGGGATCGGATGCTGACGGGCGATCGCGGCGACGATGCCGCCCTTTGCGCTTCCGTCGAGCTTGGTGAGGATCAGTCCGGTCAGGCCGACCGCGGCGTCGAAGGCGCGCACCTGGGCAAGGGCGTTCTGCCCGGTGTTGGCGTCCACGACGAGCCATACCTCGTCGGGCGCCCCTTCACGGGCCTTCCCGAGGACGCGGCGGATCTTCCGCAACTCGTCCATCAGGTTCGCCTGCGTCGGCAGGCGACCGGCCGTATCGGCAAGGACAACGTCCGCGAGCCGGCTGCGGGCGGCGTTGACCGCATCGAACATGACGGCCGCCGGGTCGCCAGCGGCCTGCTGAATCACCGCGACGCCGTTGCGCGCACCCCACGCCGACAATTGCTCGCGCGCGGCGGCGCGAAAGGTATCGCCTGCGGCCAGCAGCACCGAGAGGTCGCGTGCCTGCAGCCACTTGGCGAGCTTGCCGATCGACGTCGTCTTGCCGGCGCCGTTCACACCCGCCAGCATGATGATGAACGGACGCTCCGGCGAAATGGTCACGTCGGTTTCGAGCGGGCGAACGAGGTCGACGAGCGCGGCGCGGAGCAGTGCGCGCGGATCGGCATCCCCGCCGGCTCGACGATAGCGGGCGCGCAGGTCGGCAAGGAGGTGGGCGGTCGCCTCGACGCCGACGTCCGCCATCAGCAGCGCCGACTCGAGTTCGTCGAGCGCCTGGTCGTCGAGAACGCGCCGGCGGAAAGCGCCGCTGACCGCGCCCGACAGCTTCGCGCGTGATACCCCGAGCCCCGACTTCAGGCGGTCGGACCACGAGCGCTTCGCGTCGGTGGGTGGCGACTCACTCGTTGCCAGTTCCGGCGGCGGTGGCGCGTCGGCTGCCGCCGCGGGGTCCGGCGCAGGCTTGCGTTTGAAGAGATCGAACACGGGAATTCGCGGGAGGCGCGCCGGAAGATAGTAGCGGGCGCCACGGTAAACTCGAATTCTAACCGTTCACCTTCAGCGCCCTGGCACTCGCGTCGTGGCCGCGCCGCATCGCATTCGCATCGTCGGCGGCCGCCACCGCGGTCGCCTGATCCCCGTGCCGGACGCGCCCGGACTGCGGCCTACGCCCGACCGTGTTCGCGAGACGCTTTTCAACTGGCTCGGCCAGGACCTGACCGGCGCCCGCACGATCGATCTCTATGCCGGGACCGGCGCGCTGACGCTCGAGGCACTGTCGCGCGGTGCTGCGCTGGCGGTCGCGGTCGACCGCAATCCGGCGCTCGTGCGCGCGCTCGTCGCATGCGCGAAACGCATCGGCGAGTTGCCGCTCGAAACGCACGTCGACGACGCCATGCGATTTCTCTCGCGGGAAGCGCGCCGTTTCGACGTCGCCTTTCTCGATCCGCCCTTTGCCGACGACCCGTGGGATGCGCTGCTCGGCGCGATTGCGCCGCGCATGAATGCCGGCGGTTTCGTCTATGCGGAAGCGGGGCGCTCGCTGGCGCCGCCGAGGGGATGGGAACTCGTGCGGCACGCCCGCGCCGGGAGCGTGCATTATCATCTGCTCGCCATCAACGAAGCGGCGCTGCGCGCATGAAAGTCGTCTATCCGGGAACGTTCGATCCGCTGACGCTTGGCCACGAGGATCTGGTGCGCCGCGCATCGCGGCTTTTCGACACCGTGGTCGTCGCCATCGCGGACAGCGAGGCGAAGCGCCCGTATTTTTCCGCGCAGGAGCGCATCGCGATGGCGCGCGAGGTGCTGCGACCGTAT
>DATEIQ010000011.1:0-9406 GCA_035278845.1 Casimicrobiaceae bacterium
AGCGTGCCGAAAACGATGCGCCGCGTGGGCGGCTACAACGCGGACGTCTTCAACCCGCAAAGCGAGCGACCCTATACGGCCGACGGCAGCGTCAACTTCGCTCACCTGCTCGTGGGCAGCGAAGGCACGCTCGCCTGGACCCGTGCGCTGACGCTCGCGCTGTCGCCGCTGCCGCGGCATCGCGCGCTCGGCGTCGTCAATTTCAGGTCGATGCGCGAGGCGATGTCCTCGGCGCAGCCGCTCGTCACGCTCGGTCCTTCCGCCATCGAGCTCGTGGACCGGACGATGATCGATCTTGCGCGCGCCAACCCGGCGTTCAAAGCTGTGATCGAGCGCACGCTGATCGGCGAACCCGAGGCGATCCTGCTCGTCGAGTTCATCGGCGACGATGCGGCGGCCCCGCTCCGCAAGCTGGACGACCTCGCAGCGTTGCTCGGCGACATCGGCCTGCCCGATCGCCTCGTGCGGCTGCCGGATGCTCCCGCTCAGAAGGCGCTGTGGGACGTGCGCAAGGCCGGGCTCAACATCATGATGAGCCTGCGCGGCGACGGCAAGCCGGTGTCGTTCATCGAGGATTGCGCGGTGCCGCTTCGACATCTCGCCGACTATGTCGACCGATTGACCGAAATCTTCCGCCGCCACGGCACGCGAGGCACCTGGTATGCCCACGCGTCCGTCGGGACGCTGCACGTGCGGCCGATCCTCGACATGCGTCGCGACGGAGCCGAGAAGATGCGAGCGATCGCCGAGGAGGCGGCCGCGCTCGTGCGCGAATACAAGGGTGCATTCTCCGGCGAGCATGGCGACGGACTCGTGCGCAGCGAATGGGTCGCGTGGCAGTTCGGCCCGCGGCTCGCCCGCGCGTTCGAGGAGATCAAGCATCTGTTCGATCCGGCGGACGTCATGAATCCCGGCAAGATCGTGCGCGCCCCGCGGATGGACGACGCGACGCTGTTCCGCTTTCCACCGACGCATCGCACGCTCGCCGTGGAGACCGCCCTCGACTGGTCGGCATGGGATGTTCGCAACGACCCGCTCACCGGCGCGCTCACGAGCCCCGGTAGCGGCGGCGATCCGGCGCACGGATTCGCCAAGGCCGCGGAGATGTGCAACAACAACGGCCACTGCCGCAAGTTCGACGCCGGCACGATGTGCCCGAGCTACCGTGTCACGCGCGACGAGATTCACGTCACGCGCGGGCGCGCGAATACGCTGCGCCTCGCGCGGTCCGGCGCATTCGGCGATGACCCTGCCCATCCCGCCGTCCGCGAGGCGCTCGAGCTCTGCGTGAGCTGCAAGGGATGCCGCCGCGAATGTCCGACGGGTGTCGACATGGCGCGGATGAAAATCGAGTTCCAGCACCAGTGGCAGCGCCGGCACGGCGTTGCGCTCGCCGACCGGCTGATCGCGACGCTGCCGCGCTGGCTGCCGTACGCGTCGCGTCTCGCGCCGCTGTTCAACCTCCGCAATCGCGTTCCGTTCATCGCCCGGATGACCGAACGACCGACGGGCATCGCGGCGGCGCGCACGCTGCCCACCTTTCGCCTGCAGCCGTTCGCGGGCGATGCTCAGGCGCAGGCCCCCGATGCCGACGTGGTTCTTCTCGTCGACACGTTCAGCCGGTATTTCGAGCCCGAGAACGTGCACGCCGCGCTCGCGGTGCTGCGCGCGGCCGGCTATCGCGTCGCGGTCGCAATGCCGCAGCCGGGCGACGCCGTGTCGCGGCCCTTGTGCTGCGGTCGCACATACCTTGCACAGGGGCTGGTCGACGAGGCGCGGCGCGAAGCCCTGCGTGTCGTCGAAGCGCTCGCCCCGCATGTCGCACGCGGCGCGGCGATCGTCGGTCTCGAGCCCTCGTGCCTGCTGTCGCTGCGCGACGAATTCCTCGCGCTGCGCCTCGGCGCGACTGCCGAGCGCCTGGCTGCGCGCGCGTTCCTGATCGAGGAGTTCTTCGCGCAGGAGCGCTCGGCGGGACGATGCGCGCTGCCGCTGCGCGCCCTTCCCGAACGGCGCGCGCTCGTGCACGGGCATTGCCACCAGAAGGCTTTCGACGCCGCAGGCGCGGTCGCCTCGGTGCTGCGATGGATCCCCGGGCTCGACGTCGCGCCGATCGAGTCGAGCTGCTGCGGCATGGCGGGCGCGTTCGGCTACGCCGCCTCGCACTACGACGTTTCGCAGCGCATGGCCGAGGCATCGCTGTTGCCGGCCGTACGCGCCGCCGGCCGCGACACGCTGGTGGTAGCCGACGGCACGAGCTGCCGCCATCAGATCGCCGACTGCACGCGGACGACCGGATTGCGCGAAGCGGTGCACGCGGTCCGCGTGCTGGCGCGCGCGCTCGACGACACGGCGCCTCGCACGCCCGCGACTGCGCAAGCGATTCACGCATGAGCCGCGATTCGACGGAAGGCGACCTCGCAGGGATCTCTCGCGAGACGCTCGCCCACTACGAGCGGCGTGCCGAAGCCTTCTGGCAAGGAACGCGCGATCACGACGTGCGGCAGAACATCGATGCGCTGTTGCGGCGCATCGAAACCCAGCCGCCGTTCACCGTGCTCGATTTCGGATGCGGTCCCGGCCGCGATCTCGCGGCGTTCCGCGCGCTCGGCCACGAGCCGATCGGCCTCGAAGGCGCGCCCGCATTCGTAGCGATGGCGCGTGCCTACAGCGGGTGCGAGGTCTGGCAGCAGGATTTCCTCGCGCTCGATCTCCCCGCAGGACGCTTCGACGGCGTGTTCGCCAATGCGTCGCTGTTCCACGTGCCGGCCGCGGAGCTGCCGCGCGTGCTGGACGCGCTGCGGCGGACGCTCAAGCCACGCGGCGTGCTGTTCGCATCCAATCCGCACGGAGACGACGAGGAAGGATGGAGCGGCGGCCGCTACGGTGCGTACCATGCGCCGGCGACGTGGGCGCGCTTCGTGACGGATGCAGGCTTTGCGTTGCTCGACGAGTACTATCGTCCCGCCGGCTTGCCGCGCGCGCAGCAACCGTGGCTCGCGACGGTTTGGCGCCGTCAGGCGTAACGCGCAAACGGGCGCCCGCCCATGCGCAAGGTAGTAGTACAGTAGGCGCCCGCGCGCCGATCGCCCCGGAGAAAATCCATGGACAAACGCATCCGCTGCTTCCTCCCGGCAGTAGCCTGCCTGCTCGCCGCCGGCGCGAGCGCGCAAACGCTGCGCATCGGCCTCGCCGAAGATCCGGACGTGCTCGACCCGACGCTCGCGCGAAGCTTCGTCGGCCGCATCGTGTTCGCATCGCTGTGCGACAAGCTGTTCGACATCGACGACAAGCTTTCCATCGTGCCGCAGCTCGCGACCGGCTACGAATGGTCGGCGGACAACAAGGCGCTCACGATCAAGCTGCGGCAAGGCGTCACGTTTCACGACGGCGAAAAGATGGATGCCGCCGCGGTCAAGTACAGCCTCGAACGGCACAAGACGATGGCAGGCTCGAACCGCCGCGGCGAGCTCGCACCGCTTGCCAGCGTCGATGTCGTCGATCCGGCGACCGTGCGCCTCAACCTCTCCGCGCCTTTTTCGCCACTGCTCGCGCAGCTCGCCGACCGCGCCGGGATGATCGTCTCGCCGAAGGCCGCCGAAGCCGCCGGCGACAAGTTCGGCGCGAAGCCGGTGTGCGCGGGACCGTTCCACTTCGTCGAACGCGTTGCGCAGGATCGCATCATCCTCGAGCGCTACGCGAACTACTGGGACAAGAGCGCCGTGCACTTCGATCGCGTCGTGTTCCTGCCGATTCCCGATCCGACGGTGCGGCTTGCGAACCTCCGCTCCGGTCAGCTCGACTTCGTCGAGCGCCTCGCGGCGTCCGACGTGCCGCAGGTGAAGAGTGATTCGCGCTTCAAGCTCACGAAGATCACCGAGATCGGCTACCAGGGCATCACGATCAACGTGGGCAAGAGCGACGTCGCGCAGAAGAACCCGCTCGGCCGCGATCCGCGCGTGCGCGAGGCGTTCGAGCTCGCGCTCGACCGCGACGGCATCGTGCAGGTCGCGATGGACGGCGAAGCCGACCCCGGCAACCAGTGGGTTGCGCCGAGCAACTCGTTCTACGCGAAGAGCTCGCCTATCCCCAAGCGCAACGTCGAGCGCGCAAAGGCGCTGCTCAAGGAAGCGGGCGTTGCGAATCCATCGTTCACGCTGATGACCGCGACGACCGGCGATGCGCAGCGGATCGCGCAAGTGGTGCAGGCGATGGCGCGCGAGGCGGGCTTTGACGTGAAAATCCAGTCGACGGAATTCGCGACGTCGCTCGACATGGCGGACAAGGGGCAGTTCGAGGCGTACGTGCTCGCGTGGAGCGGCCGCGCCGATCCGGACGGCAACATCTTCAGCTTCGACGCGTGCAAGCAGCCGCTCAACTACGCCGGCTATTGCAAGCCCGAAGTCGACGATCTCCTCAAGCGATCGCGCACGACGCTCGATCCGGCCGAGCGGCGCAAGCTGTTCGCCGACATCGCGGCGATCGTGCTCAAGGACCGGCCGATCGTCTATCTCTACCACCGCCACTGGCTGTGGGCATACACGAACAAGCTCGAAGGCCTGCGTGAGATTCCCGACGGACTCGTGCGCGTGACGGGAGCACGCTTCAAGTAGCAGGAAAGCGAGCGGCCGGCCGGCGCGCCGTGGGGACGTTCCTGATCCGCCGGATCGCGCAGATCGTTCCGACGCTGCTGTTCGTGTCGATCCTGATCTTCGGGCTGCAGCAGCTTCTGCCCGGCGATCCGGCGAAGGTGCTGGCGGGCGAGGAGCAGGATCCCGCCGTGATCGCGCATCTGCGCGAGACGATGCATCTCGACGCGCCGTTCCCGATCCGCTACCTGTACTGGCTGCGCGGTGTGTTGCAGGGCGACCTCGGCGAATCGCTGCGGATGCAGCAGCCGGTGCGCGCGCTGATCGCCGACAAGCTGCCCGTCACGATCGAGCTCGCGTGCATCGCGATCGTGATCGCGCTCGCAATCGGCATTCCGGCCGGCGTGATTTCCGCGGTGCGCCGCGGCACCGGCTGGGACTACGGCGCGAACGTCGTCGCGCTGTGGGGCCTGTCGACGCCGAATTTCTGGCTCGGCATCATGCTGATCCTGCTCTTCTCGGTGACGCTCGGCTGGCTGCCGGCCTCCGGCTACGTGAGCCCGCGCGAAGACTGGCGGGCCAATCTCGCTGCGATGATCATGCCGGCGTTCGTGCTCGGCAACGCCATTGCCGCCGTGCTGATGCGCCACACGCGCAGCGCGATGTTGCAGGTGCTGTCGTCGGACTACGTGAGGACGGCGCGCGCCAAGGGGGTGAAGGAGCGCGACGTCGTTCTGAAGCATGCGCTGCGCAACGCGCTCATTCCGATCATCACGCTCGGCGCGCTCGAATTCGGCACGCTGCTGTCGGGCGCTGTCCTGACCGAGCAGGTGTTCACGATCCCCGGCTTTGGCAAGCTGATCGTCGACGCGGTGTTCAACCGCGACTATGCGGTCGTGCAAGGCGTCGTGCTGTTCACCGCGACCGCCTACATCGTGCTGAACCTGATCGCCGACGTCGCTTACGCGATCGTCAATCCGCGCATTCGCGTGCATTGAGGATCACGAGCGCAATGAACTCGCACTGATGGACACCGCAGTTGCCGTCGAAGCCGCAGGCGCGGCGCGCGACTCCGGGCCGCCGCAGGTCGCTGCGTCGCGCGCGGTCGTCCGCCGCCTTTTGCGCAGGCACGCCGCGGCGGCGGGCCTCGTCGTGATCGCGATCTTCGTCGCGATGGCGATCTTCGCACCGTGGATCGCACCCTACGATCCGATCGCGACCAGCTTCTCCAGCGTACGCAAGGCGCCGAGCGCCTTCCACTGGTTCGGCACGGACGAGATAGGGCGCGACGTGCTGTCGCGCATCGTGTTCGGCGCCCGGGCATCGCTGCTTGCGGGCGTCGTGTCCGTGCTGATCTCGCTCGCGGTCGGCGTGCCGGTCGGGCTGCTCGCGGGTTACGCGGGCGGCAAGACCGACATGCTGATCTCGCGCGTGACCGATGCGATGCTCGCCTGCCCGTTCCTGATTCTCGCGATCGCGCTCGCCGCATTCCTCGGACCGAGCCTCACCAACGCGATGATCGCGATCGGCATTTCCGCCACTCCCGTGTTCATCCGGCTAACCCGAGGCACGACGCTCGCCGTGAAGGCGGAGGACTTCGTGCTTGCCGCGCGCGCGATCGGCAACGGCCCACTGCGCATCGCGGTGCGGCACGTGCTGCCGAACATCTTTGCGCCGCTGCTCGTGCAGGCGACGCTCGCGATCGCCGCGGCGGTCATCGCCGAGGCGAGCCTGTCGTTCCTGGGGCTCGGCCAGCAGCCGCCGCAGCCGAGCTGGGGCAGCATGCTGAACGTCGCGAAGAACTACATCGATAACGCGCCGTGGATGGCGATCTGGCCCGGGCTTTCGATTTTTCTGCTCGTGCTGTCGTTCAATCTGGTCGGTGATGGACTGCGCGATGCGCTCGACCCGCGGCATTTGTAACGGCGTCAACGGCATCGCCACGAGCGCCGTTTTTGCGAGACACTTGCGGAAAGGTCGAATGAACTGCGCGGCGGCTGCCAGTTTCTGCCGGCGTGATCGGAGGAGTTTCATGAATGCAACGTTGATCGCATGTGCCATCGCGACGGCGACCTGCCTTGCCGCGAGTGACGTGCTGGCGGCGCGCGGCGGCAATGGCGGCGGGAACGGAGGCGGTGGAGGCTGGAGCGGAAGCCGCGGTCATGGAGGCGGCGGCCAGAGCAACTGGAGCGGCAACCGCGGCAACTGGAGCGGGGGTCAAAGCAACTGGAGCGGCAACCGCGGCAACTGGAGCGGGGGCAACCGGGGAAATTGGAGCGGAAACCGCGGTAACTGGAGCGGCAGCAGCTGGCACGGCAAACATGGCAACTGGAATGGCCATGGAGGAAGCAGCCACTGGCACGGCGGCTACTGGGGCGGACGCTACTACTGGGGCGGCTATTACGGCTGGGGCGCGTACGTCGGCTGGCCGTCGTACGGGTGGGGGCCCGCCTACTACTACGGGTATTACGGCTATCCGGCGTACACGTCCTCGTACACGTACTACGACGCGTATCCGGCGTACTACGGCGCACCGTATTCGACGTATTACGATTCGGCTGACGTTTACGTCGAGCCACCGGCGACCGCAGCGCCGGTTCCTGCACCGCCGCAGGTGCAGTACTACTGTCCCGACGCCGGCTACTACCCGGCCGTCCGTGCATGTCCGCGCGGCTGGGAGCGGGTGCCGAGCGGCGCGCCGCCGCGCTGATCTATCGCGTGACGATCCGCACCAGCCGATCGGTGCCCGACTCGGCGGCCCATGCTTCTCCGGCGCGCCCCAGCATCTGTCGCACGTTGGCGCCCTCGCGATCGGACGGATAGCGGGTGAACTTCGCGGTAGCCGGATCGAACTCGACGATCGCATTCGTCGTCCAGTCGGTCAACCAGACGTGGTCGTCCGGATCGACCCACACCGAGTACGTGCGCGCATTGCCCGGCAACTTCCACTCGGTCCACGCGTGCTTCGCCGTATCGTAACGGCCCACCTGGCCGGTGTTCCAGTAACTCACCCACACATTGCCTTTCGAATCCGACCATACACGGCGTGCCCCTTGTTTTGGCGTGGGCGGCTCGATGACCGTCGCCTCGCCCGTCGCGACGTCGATGCGCGCGATATGGTTGCCCGCGAGGGACGCGTAATAGACGTCCCCTGACGGGGTCGTCGTGATGCCGTACGGCCCGCTGCCGCGTGGCGACCGCCAGACGCGCACGTCGCCGCTCGCCGGATCCACGCGTCCGTAGTAGCCGGTCTGACCGGTAAACCACGCGCGCCCGCTGCGATCGAACGTCAGCGTGTTGAGGTTGGCGCTCGGTGCTGTATCCGGCAACGGGAATCGCTTCACCGCATGCGTTGCCGGATCGACGCGCACGACGGCGTTCTGCCCGCCGTCGGTGATCCACGGCGCGCCATCAGGCCCGACAACGACGCCGTGCGGCGCCGAGCGCTCGCCGAGCGGGATCTCGACGACCTTGCCGTTTGCGGGATCCAGGATGCCCAGGCGGCCCGTCGCCTGCGCGGTGTAGTAGACAAGGCCGCCCGCCTGCGGTGTCGCGGCGACGTCGTGGGGACGCGCGCCCTGCGGCACGGGGAAATAGGTCGTTTCTCCTGCCTCGGCCGCCGGTGCGACAAGCGCTACGGCAAGCAGAAGCAGAGATGCGTAAGTCGGCAGTTTCATGCGGCCTCCCGGCGCGGAATCGTAAAAACTGTGGGCAATCGTCCACGGTCGACGGCCCGCGCATGCGGCTTCCGATCAAATGCGTTGCCGCCGGCGGCGATGCAAGCTTACGATGAAAGCCGTTTCGCATTTACCGGAAGGAGATGGTCATGCGCGGATCGCGAATCCCCTGGGCGGTCGCGGCTGCGGTGCTCGTCGTGATTTCGACACCTGCCACCGCGTTCAATTGCTACGCCATCGTCGATCGCGGCAACGAGGTCATCTACCAGGGCGCGCTTTCGCCCGTCGACCTGAGCGACGACGGTGCACCGGCCCGCGATGCGCTGCGTGCCCGCGGCCAGCAACTGATCGCGATGGACACCGACAATTGCCCCGCGATCGACCGCATCAACCTCGCGACGCGCGGCGGACCCGCCACGGTCGAGGAGATCGTCGCCGGCATGCGCTCGGCGACGCCGTACGGAACCGGCGCCCCAGCAGCCGGGCCGGATGGGTCGAGCGGTGGCATCCGGCTGCCGCAGATCACTGTGCCGCGCGCCACCGGGGGCGGCATGTCGGCGGGTGGCCCCCCGTCGGGGATGTCGATCCGGTAGCCCGTCCGGCCGTTCCGGCGCCGTGGTCGATCGCAAGGAAAGCCCGGCGCCGATGAAGGCGCTGCTGCGGATCTTTCCCGCGGCGCACCTCGTCATCAGCGTGCTGTTCATGCTGGCCGCGCTCGGATTGCTCGGCTTCTCCGGCTATGAGCTGTGGCAGGTGGTGGCGCCCGCCGAATCGGCGAAGATGGCGGATCGCCTCGGCCACGTGCTCGACGCGATCGCACTCCTGACGATTGCCGTGGCCTCGCTCGAGCTCGCGCAAACGATCGTCGAGGAGGAAGTGCAGCGCGAGGCGCACATGAGCGCGCCGACCCGCGTGCGGCGGTTCCTTTCGCGCTTCATGGTCGTGCTGGTGGTGTCGATGTCGATCGAAGCGCTGGTCGCCGTGTTTCATTTCAGCCGCGAGAACCCGGCGCACCTGCCGTATGCCGCCGCCATCGGCATCACCGCGGCGGCACTGCTCGCCGGTTGGGGCTTCTTCATCCGGCAGAATGAAGTCGCCGAGCGCCTCGAGCCCGAGGCGATGCAGGCGGCCAAAAGCGAAGAC
>DATEIQ010000012.1:0-9409 GCA_035278845.1 Casimicrobiaceae bacterium
GCCCGGTTCGGCGCCCTTCCGGCGCTCGATCGTGTCCGCGAGGCGCGCCAGCACGTCGTCCGGATTCGAATCACTCATGGTTGTAGACCGTCGCGGGGTCTTCGAGCACCGGCTCGACGACGTGCCATTCGTCGTGATCGAGCCGGCGGTAGAAGCAGCGCTCGCGTCCGGTGTGGCATGCGATGCCGCCCTGCGGTTCCACCAGGATGAGGATCGCATCGGCATCGCAATCGAGGCGGATCTCGCGCACGCGCTGCACGTGCCCCGACGTCTCGCCCTTGCGCCAAAGCGCGGCGCGCGAGCGCGACCAGTAATGCGCCTCGCGCGTATCGCGCGTGCGGGTCAGTGCCTCGCGATTCATCCACGCGAGCGTCAGCACGCGATGCGTGGCGGCATCCTGCGCGATCGCCGGGACGAGGCCATTGCCGTCGAAGCGGACGGCGTCGAGCCAGTCGGTCATCGCCCGGCCTCGACTCGCTGGACCCGCGGCGCTCATCGCATCTCGATGCCCGCTGCGCGCATCGCCGCCTTTGCCTGCGGGATCGTAAACTCACCGTAGTGGAAGATCGACGCCGCGAGCACCGCATCCGCGCCGCCGACGGTGATGCCTTCGACGAGATCCTGCAGCGAGCCGACCCCGCCCGACGCGATCACGGGCACGTCGACAGCCTCGACGACCGCGCGCGTGAGCCGCAGGTCGAAACCCTTCCTGGCCCCGTCACGGTCCATGCTCGTGAGCAGGATCTCGCCTGCGCCGTGCTCGGCGGCTTCGACCGCCCACGCAACGACGTCGATCCCGGTGGGCGTGCGCCCGCCGTGGATGTAGACCTGCCACTGATCGACCGCGCACTTCTTCGCGTCGATCGCCGCGACGATGCACTGGGCGCCGAAGCGCGCCGATGCCTCGCCGATCAGGTCCGGATTGCGAATCCCCGCGGTGTTGATGCTCACCTTGTCCGCGCCGGCGTTGAGCAGCGCGCGCACGTCGTCGACCGATTCGACGCCGCCGCCCACCGTCAGCGGAATGAACACCTGGTCGGCGACCGCGTTCACCATGTCGTAGAGCAGTCCGCGCTTTTCGATGCTCGCGCGAATGTCGAGGAACGTGAGCTCGTCCGCACCCTGCTCGTCGTAGCGGCGCGCCGTTTCGACGGGATCGCCCGCGTCGCGAAGGTTGACGAAATTGACGCCCTTGACGACGCGGCCGTCCGCGATGTCGAGGCAGGGGATGATGCGCTTCGCGAGCACCCTTAAGCTGCGCCCTTCGCGGCCTTGAGCGCTTCCTTGAAGTCGAGCTTGCCTTCGTAGAGCGCGCGGCCCGCGATGGCGCCGATGATGCCGTCGCCTACGTGCGGCACGAGCTGGTGGATGTCCGCAAGCGACGCGATGCCCCCGCTCGCGATCACCGGCGTCTTGAGCTCCCTCGCAAGCTTCACCGTCGCCTCGACGTTGACGCCCGTCAGCATGCCGTCGCGGCCGATGTCGGTGTAGACGATCGCCTCGACACCGTAGTCCTCGAACTTCTTCGCGAGATCGACGACGTCGTGGCCCGTCATCTTCGACCAGCCGTCGGTCGCGACCTTGCCGTCGCGCGCGTCGAGCCCGACGATGATGTGGCCCGGAAACGCGTAGCACGCGTCGTGCAGGAATCCCGGGTTTTTGACGGCGGCGGTGCCGATGATCACGTAGCCGATGCCGTCGTCGAGGTAGCGTTCGATCGTGTCGAGGTCGCGGATGCCGCCGCCCAACTGTACCGGAATCTCGTCGCCGATCACGCTGACGACCTCTCGGATCGCGAGCTCGTTCTTCGGCCGGCCGGCGACAGCGCCGTTGAGATCGACGAGATGCAGGCGCTGCGCGCCGAGCTCGAGCCAATGCCGCGCAATCGCGGCCGGGTCCTCGGAAAAGACCGTCGCGGCCTGCATGTCGCCCTGCTTCAGGCGAACGCAATGCCCGTCCTTGATGTCGATCGCGGGAATGATCTGCATGGCGGCGGAACTGCGTGGATGAACGAGGCGCGGCGATCGTGCCGTGGGGAGGGGCGGAAGGCTAGGACGACCCGTCCCAGCCAACGAAATTCGCGAGCAGCCGCAGGCCGGCGCGTTGGCTTTTTTCCGGGTGGAACTGGACGGCGAAGATATTAGCCCTCGCTATGGCGCAAGTAAACGGTGCCGGATATGCGGCGGTGGCCGCCGTCAGTGCCGCTTCGGCCGGCACCGGGTAGTAGCTGTGCGCGAAATAGAATCGCGCGCCGTCGTCAATGCCCGCCCACAGCGGATGGGTCCGCGTCTGCTGGACGGGGCTCCACCCCATGTGAGGCACCTTCAGCCGCTCGCCTGACGGCAGCATCATCGCCGCGTCGCGAAATTTCTCGACGCGCCCGGCAAGCACGCCGAGGCCGCGCGTCGGGCCTTCCTCGCTCGCCTCGAACAGCATCTGCAGACCGAGGCAGACACCGAGGAACGGGCGATCGCGCAAGGCTTCTAGCACCACGCCGCGCAGGCCGCTCGCGTCGAGGCTCGCCATCGTGTCGGGCATCGCGCTCTGCCCCGGCAGCACCACGTGCGAGGCAGCGCGAATGACGGCGGGATCGCTGCTCACCATGACGTCGGCCTCGGGCGCGACGTGCGCGAGCGCCTTGGCGACCGAGCGCAGGTTGCCGGTTCCGTAATCGACGACCGCGATGGACATCAGATCACAGCGCGCCCTTCGTCGACGGCACGTCGAACGCGGCGCGGGGATCGCGCTCGCACGCCATCCGCAGCGCGCGCGCGAAGGCCTTGAACACCGTCTCGGCCTGGTGATGCGCGTTGACGCCGCGCAGGTTGTCGACGTGCACCGTGCACAGCGCGTGATTGGCGAACCCCTGAAAGAATTCGTGAATCAGGTCGACGTCGAAGTTGCCGACGAGCGCGCGCGTGAACGGCACGTGGAACTCGAGGCCGGGACGTCCCGAAAGATCGAGGACGACGCGCGACAGCGCCTCGTCGAGCGGCACGTAGGCGTGCCCGTAGCGGCGGATGCCCTTCTTGTCGCCGAGCGCGCGCTTGACTGCCTGGCCGAGCGTGATGCCGATATCCTCGACCGTGTGATGAGCGTCGATGTGCAGGTCGCCCTTCGCGGTGACTGCGAGGTCGAACAGCGCGTGCCGGCCCACCTGGTCGAGCATGTGATCGAGGAAGGCGATGCCGCTCGCGAGCTCGGTGCGGCCGATGCCGTCGATCGTCACGCGGATGGCGATGTCGGTCTCGTTCGTGCGCCGCTCGACGTGCGCGGTGCGAAGCGGCCATTCGGACGATGCGTTCATCTCGGCTTCGATTCCTGTCGGAGGTGCAATGGGCCGGATCGCTCGTCAGCGTTCGTAGCGGGCCGTCAGCGCCGCGACGACGGCGTCGTTCTCCGCCGGCGTTCCGACGGTGATGCGCAGGCAGTTCGCCAGCAGCGGATGCCAGCCGTCCAGATTCTTGACGAGGATGCGCGCGTCGCGCAGCGTCGCGAACCACGCGGCCGCGTCGGGGACGCGCACCAGCACGAAATTCGTCTGCGTGGCGAACACGCGCACGCCCGGAAGCCGCGCGAGCGCCGCCGACAGCCGCGTGCGCTCGGCACGAATTGACGCGGCCTGGTCCGCGAGCGCGTCGGAATGCGCGAGCATCAGCGGCAGCGCGGCCTGCGTCAGGCTGTTCACGTTGTACGGCGGACGCACCTTCTCCAACTGCTCGATCCAGTCGGGATGCGCAGCGACATAACCCGCGCGCAGACCGGCGAGCCCGATCTTCGATACCGTGCGCACGACGGCGAGGTTCGGAAACTCGAGGACGCGCGGAAGGAACGAGTCGTTGGCGAACGCGTAGTACGCCTCGTCGACGACGACGAGCGAAGGCGATGCGCGAATGATGCGCTCGACGTCGCCGGCATCGAACAGGTTGCCCGTCGGATTATTAGGAAACGCGAGCCAGACAAGCGCGGGCGACTCGCGCGCGATCGCTTGCTCCAACGCGCGCACATCGAGGCTGAAATCGTCGCGCAGCGGGATGCCGACGAAGCGCGCATGCGCAACGAGCGCGTTGCGCCGGTACATGACGAACGAAGGCTCCGGCGCAATTACCACGGCGTCGGGCGTCGTCGCTGCCGCGGTCAGGATCTGGATCAGCTCGTCCGAACCGTTGCCGAGCATCAGCCCGACGTCCGGCGAAAGGCGCAAGGCGGCGCGAAGCGCGTGCTTTGCCTGCGTCGCGTCCCCGTCCGGGTAGCGATTCAGCGACACCTGCGCGAGTGTCTGCCCGAGCCGCTCGCGAAGCGCATCGGGAAGCCCGTACGGGTTTTCCATGGCATCGAGCTTGATGAAGCCGTCGGCGGTCGCCACGGGATAGCGCGCGAGCGCACGCACGTCGGCACGCACCGTGCGCTCGATGCAGGCGCGCCGCGCGGCGTCCTGCCGATCGCTGATCGCCGGCGAAGGCTTCAGGTCCTCGTCTCGTGCATTCATCACCCGCCCGTCCGATGCGGCCCGAGCCGCGCCTGCGCCGAGCGCGCGTGCGCGACGAGGCCTTCGCCCTCCGCAAGCGTGGCGGCGATCGGCGCGAGCGCCTGCGCCGTCGCGGGCGCGATGCGCAGGATGCTCGTGCGCTTCTGGAAATCGTAAACGGACAGCGGCGACGAGAATCGCGCCGTGCGTCCGGTGGGCAAAACGTGATTCGGGCCGGCACAATAATCGCCGAGTGCCTCGCTCGCGTAATGGCCCGCGAAGATCGCGCCGGCGTGCCTGAGCAACGGCAGCAGCGCATCGGGATCGGCGACGGCCAGCTCGAGGTGCTCGGGTGCGATGCGATTGGCGATCGCGCAGGCTTCCGCGAGATCGCGCGTGCGAACAAGCGCCCCGCGCCGCGCGAGCGACGCCGCGATGATCGCGGCGCGCGGCATGCCCGCGAGCAGCCGCTGCGCGCTTGCGGCCACGCGCTCGATCAATCGCGCATCGGGCGTAAGCAAAATCGCCTGCGCCATTTCGTCGTGCTCGGCCTGCGAAAACAGGTCGAGCGCGACCCAGTCGGGATCGGCCGAGGCATCGGCGATGACGAGGATCTCCGATGCGCCCGCGACCATGTCGATGCCCACCGCGCCGAAAACGCGTCGCTTCGCGGCCGCGACGTAGGCGTTGCCCGGACCACAAATCTTGTCGACGGCCGGTATCGATTGCGTGCCGTAAGCCAGTGCAGCGATCGCCTGCGCGCCGCCGATCGTGAATGCGCGCGTCACGCCGGCGACGTGCGCCGCTGCGAGCACGAGCGGGTTGCGCGCGCCGCCCGGCGTCGGGACGACCATGACGATGTCGCCCACGCCCGCGACCTGCGCGGGAATGGCGTTCATCAGCACCGACGACGGATAGGCTGCTTTGCCGCCGGGAACGTAAAGCCCGGCCCGGTCGATCGGCGTCACGCGCTGGCCGAGCTCCGTCCCGTCGGCATCGCGAAAGGCGAACCCCGCATCCTTCTGCCGCTCGTGGAAGGCGCGAATGCGCGCCGCCGCCATTTCCAGTGCGCGACGCTCGCCGGACGCAAGCACATCGAACGCCGCGCGCATCGCCATCCGATCGATGGCGAGATCGGATACGTGCGCCGCCGCCACGCCATCGAGGCGCGCCGTGTGTTCGAGCACCGCCGCGTCGCCGCGATCGCGCACGTCGGCGATGATCGCGGCAACCGCGGCGTCGATGCCGGGATCCTGCGCCGCCTCGAATCGCGTGAGCGCGTCGAGCGCGGAGCCGAAGTCCGCATCGCTCGCGTCGAGCACGCGCAGGCTCAATACGGGAGCGGGCGCGTTCATGGTGCTTACGCTACGAGTTCGGCCCGGGTCGCGGCCGCTGCGATCGCGTCGAGAACCGGCTTCACGACGTCGCGCTTTTGCTTGAGCGCGCCGGGATTGACGATCAGCCGCGCGCTGATCGGCATGATGTCTTCGACGGCGACCAGGTCGTTTGCCTGCAGCGTGCGGCCCGTCGACACGAGATCGACGATCGCGTCCGCGAGGCCCGCGAGCGGCGCGAGTTCCATCGAGCCATAAAGCCGGATCAGGTCGACGTGCACGCCTTTTGCGGCGAAGTGCTCGCGCGCGGTCGCTACGTATTTGGTCGCGACGCGAATGCGCGCCCCGCGCTTGACGGACGCGGTCCAGTCGTAACCCCGCCGCGTCGCGACGACGAGCCGGCACCGGCCGATGCCGAGATCGACCGGTTGGTAGAGACCGTCGAGACCGTGCTCGAGCAAAACGTCGCGTCCCGCAACGCCCAGGTCGGCTGCACCGTATTGCACGTAGGTCGGCACGTCGGCCGCGCGCAATACGACGAGCGATGCACCCGGGCGCTCGGTCGGAATGATCAGCTTGCGAGACGAACCGGGATCTTCGAGCGGGGAGAGCCCTGCGCGCGCGAGCAGCGGCAGGGTTTCGTCGACAAGGCGCCCTTTCGACAGGGCGATGGTGAGCGCAGGCACGGAAAGCAGAATCGCCGGGGTGTAAGCCCGACGATTCTACCGGAGCCCTATCGCTGCCCGAGCGTCACAGGCCGCCAATGGCAGCGACGATCTTCGGCATCCGGGGCCCGCGTGGCCGTCTACTGTCCGTGATCGGTGTACGGCAGCGAAGGCGTCGGATACAGCGTCGACGTCCCGGACGGCCCGTAGTACGTGATAGACGTCGGCTCGCGATACACGACGCCGGATTCACGGTACGTCGTCACCGGCGTGTTGTACGTCGTGACCGGTGCCGCATAAGTCGTCGCCGGCGGCGTGTAAACCGTCGTTGACGATGGCGTGTACGTAGTCGCTGCCGGCGCCGTGTACGTGGTCGTGGTCGTTGCCGGCGCCGTGTACGTGGTCATCGGCGCGCTGTACGTCGTCGTAGCGACGGCGGGCGCCGGCACGGTTACTGTCGACTCCGACACCACGGGGCGTGAATCGTAGTTGTACCGGTAATGACCGAGGGGCCCGCCCCAGTCGACCGTCGTCGCGCAACCCGCAAGAAGAACGCCCGCAGCCGCGGCTCCGAACACCGCCTTGCCCATTCGATAACTCATGACCCATCTCCATTCAATGGCCCGTATCGTCAGGCAAACCCCAGGGGGCGCCGGTTCCGGGAATATCGCGCGTGATGGTGTCCGCGTGGCTCCTACAACGCCGGCAAGCGATTGCGTCGTCCGCTCGATGGCGGCTCGTCATACGCCGGGTCAAGACGCGTCACGATCCCACGCAAGCGTGCCGGCGACATACGTGGCGCGGATCGCGCGATCATCGCCGAGCGCGAGCTGCACTGCCAGCGCCTCCTCGATCGTGCCGACGTAGCGCATGCGGAATTCAATGAGCGGCGTCGATTCGAGGTCGACGACCACGAGATCGGCCTCGTATCCCGGCCGCAAGCTGCCGACGTGCGCGTCCATGTCGAGCGCCACGGCCGCACCGCGCGTGGCGAGCCACCAGGCATAGAGTGGCGAAAGCGGCCGGCCACCGAGGTGCGCGACTTCGCTCGCGGCCTGCATCGTGCGCAGCATGGAAAAGCTGGTGCCGCCGCCGAGGTCCGTCGCGAGCGCCACGTGTACCGGACGCTCGACGGCTCGCGCGCGATGCAGCGCGAACAGCCCGCTGCCAAGAAAATTGTTCGACGTGGGACAGTGCGCGAGCGCCGTGCCCGATTCGTGCAGGCGTGCGAAATCGCTTGCGTCCACGTAAATCCCGTGCGCGTCGATCGCGCGCCTGCCGAGCAGGTCGAAATCGGCGTATACGTCCAGATAGCGCGCGTGACTCGGATAAAGCGCCGCGATCCAGTCGATTTCCGCGCGGTTCTCGGCGACGTGCGACTGCAGGTAGGCGCCCGGCGTTTCGTGCCATAGCGCCGACGCCGCTTCGAGCTGCGCCGGCGACGACGTCGCGGCGAAGCGTGGCGTCACTGCGTACGCAAGCCGGCCGCGTCCGTGCCACCGACCGATCAGCGCCTTGCCATCGTCGTACCCTCGTGTCGCGGTATCGAGCAGCTCTGCCGGCGCATGCCGGTCCATCAGCACCTTGCCCGCGATGATGCGCATGCCTCGAGCCTGCGCTGCCTCGAACAGCGCGTCGACGGACGGCGTGTGCACGGTGCAGAACACGGCGGCCGACGTGATGCCGTGGCGAACGTTCTCGTCGAGATAGCGCGCGGCAATCGGCCGCGCGTAATCGGGATCGGCGAACCGGGCCTCGGCCGGAAACGTATGCGCGGTCAGCCATTCGAGCAACGGCTTGCCGCCCGCGCCGATCACCGGCAACTGCGGATAATGGACATGTGCATCGATGAACCCGGCGCTGATCAGCGCACGCTCGTAATGCGTGACCGGAGTGCCGGGCGGCAGTCGCGCCATGACGTCATTGGCCGGGCCGCAATCGACGATGCGGCCGTCCGCCATCGCGACGACCGCGTCGCCATCGTATTCCCAGAACGCGTCGCGCTCGCCTCGTGCCGGATCGCCGGTGAACGTCAGCAGCGCGCCGCGGATGGCGGTGACCGCCTCGTGGCCGCGACGCCCGCTCATTGAATGGCCTCGTGCGTCCTATTGCCGCGCCGTTCGCACGTTCGCGGGTGCGACCGCGCCCGCGTTGGTGCGAAACGGGTTGATGTCGAGCCCGCCGCGACGCGTGAAGCGCGCGAGCACGCTCAACTGCTCGCAGCCGCAGCGGGCCGCGAGGTCGACGAAGATTCGCTCGACGCAATGCTCGTGGAAGCCCGCGTGGCAACGATACGAGACGAGGTAGCGCAGCAGGCCTTCGCGATCCACGCGCGGACCCCGATACGCGACCTGCACCGACGCGATGTCCGGCTGCGCCGTCACCGGGCACACGGAGCGAAAGAGCCGCGTCGTCAGCGTCTCCTCGACGCGCTCGCCGCCGGCCGCGAGGAAACCCGGCTCGACGTCGTAGGTGTCGCAAGCGACCGGCAGCGAGTCGAGGCTTTCCCCGGCGAGTTCGCGGATCGTTTGCGCATCGAACGCGGCCGGTCCGCGCAGCGTCACGCCAACGCGGGCGCCGGTGGAGGCCGAAACGTCACGCTCGATCGCGGCGGAGACTTCGGTCATGCCGGCAAAACGGGTCTGCGCAAACGATCCGAGGTAGAGCTTCATCGATTTCGACTCGACGAGCGACGGCGACTCGGCCGGAATCTCCAGCGTCGCGAGCGCGACCTGCGGCTTGCCCATTGCATCGAGCCACGTGAGCTCGTACGCCGTCCACACGTCGCTGCCGGTGAACGGCAGATTTGCGGCAAGCCCGAGCGCGGCGCGCTGCGGGCGACGCGGCAGCGAGTAAAGCAGCGATGATGCGTAGCGGTCGGGATGTCGCGCGGGACGGCCGAGCGGCGCATCGCGCAGCGCAGTCGCGTCGAGGTCGCCCGC
>DATEIQ010000013.1:0-6551 GCA_035278845.1 Casimicrobiaceae bacterium
ATTTCACCACGTCGGCTCGTTGCTTTTTTTACTTCGGAACCTCCGCCGGACTCGCGGCACCCGCCGGCGTCGGCGTGCCCGCCGGTGCGCGCGCGGGTTGCGGCACGTCGCTCGGCTTGGCCGGAACGGCGCGATCGGTGGCGCTCTTGTCCATGACGCCCCTCTCCATCACGCCCTTTTCCATCACGCCTTGCGGGCCGCCGGCAGAATGCTGCGATCCGAAATACGTGAGCGCGACGCTGGTGACGAAGAACACCGTCGCCAGGATGGCCGTCGTGCGTGAAAGGAAATTGGCGGAGCCGGCGGCGCCGAACAGGCTGCCCGACGACCCGCTGCCAAACGCGGCACCCATGTCCGCGCCCTTGCCGTGCTGGAGCAGCACGAACCCGCACACGGCAAGCGCCGTGAGAACGTGCAACGCCAGTGTGGCCGATTCCACGAGATTCATTGCTCTTCCTCGTTCGCGCGCAACCGTTTAGGCACGCCCGATTGTCAAAAATTCATCCGCGTCGAGGGATGCACCCCCGACCAACCCGCCGTCGATGTCCGGCATTGAAAATAACGCCGCGGCGTTGGCCGCCTTGACGCTTCCGCCGTACAACACCGGGACGTCCGCGCCGCCTGCCGCTGCGAGCTGCGCGCGCAGCGCCGCGTGCACCGCCTGCGCCTGCTCCGGCGACGCCGTGCGCCCCGTGCCGATGGCCCACACGGGCTCGTAGGCAACCACGATGCGCGCGAGGGCTGCGCCGAGCGCCGCAATGACCGCTGCAGCCTGCCGCTCGATCACCGCGCCGGTCTCGCCGCGCTCCCGCTCCGCGAGCGTCTCACCCACGCACGCGATCGGAACGAGCCCCGCATCGAGCGCGGCACGCGCCTTCGCGCCGACCACAGCGTCCGTCTCGCCGTGCAATTGCCGCCGCTCGGAATGGCCGGTGATCGCATACCGGCATCCGAACTCCGCCAGCATCGTCGCCGACACGTCGCCCGTGTAAGCGCCCTGCTTGTGCTCGCTGACGTCCTGCGCCCCCCAGGCCACCGCGCTGCCGGTCAGCGCCGCCTGCGCCTGCACGAGGTACGGCGCGGGCACGCAAACGGCCAACTCGCGCGACTGCGCCGCCGTCCATTCGGACGCGAGCCGTCCAAGCAGGCGCGCGTTAGCGGCGAGCCCGCCGTTCATCTTCCAGTTGCCGACGACGAGCCTGCGACGCAAGTCCGTTCCGCGCAGCCAAAGCTGCAGATTTTACCGCGTCGCAGCAACCGGGGCAACGCGACGCAGGCGCCGCGGCGTTTTCAGGCGCCTGCCAACCGGCGCAGACGCCGGATGACCGGCGGCAGGAACCACGCGCCGAGCGTCAGCACACCGAGCGTCGCCGCGATCGGCCGGCTGAAGAACCCGAGCAGGTTGTCGTCGGCCTTGATCATCGACGAGACGAAGTTCTCCTCCAGCATGCCGCCCAGCACGACGCCCAGGATCGCGGGCGCGCTCGGAAAACCGTTCTCCTCGAGCACGTACGCGACGATGCCGGCGACGAGCATCACGCCGACGTCGAACATCGTATTGTTGATCGCGAACGTACCGACGACGCAGAACAGCATGATCAGCGGCATCAGCACGTTGCGTGGCACGCGCAGGATCTGCTTCGCCACCTTGATGCAGAGGAAGCCGAGCGGAATCATCAGGATGTTCGCGATGATGAACAGCAGGTACACGGCGTAGATGTTCTGCGGGTTCTGCGTGAACAGCGTCGGACCCGGGTTCATGTTCTTCATGTAGAGGACGCCGATCACGATCGCCGTGATCGAGTCGCCGGGAATGCCGAACACGAGCGCCGGAATCCATGCACCGGCGAGTGCGCTGTTGTTCGCGGCACCGGACTCCACGATGCCCTCGACATGTCCGGTGCCGAACTTCTCCGGCTCCTTCGAGAATTTCTTGCTGATCGCGTAGCTCATCCACGACGCGATGTCGGCGCCGGCTCCCGGCAGCGCGCCGACCAGCGTGCCGACGACGTTGCCACGCATGATCTGCTTCGGATAACGCTTCGTGAGCGCCCACATGCCCTTGAACACGTTGCCGATCGGCTGGTCGACGATCGTGAGCCTGGGCGACGTGTCGACGGCGTAGCGGATGATTTCAGACACCGCGAACATCCCGATCATCATCGGGATGAGTCCGACGCCGCCCATGAGCTCGGTGCTGCCGAACGTAAAGCGCGGATACCCGGCCGGGTTGCCGAGTCCGACGCAGGCGACGAGCAGGCCCAGCAGCAACGACACCATGCCCTTGAGCGGCGTCTCGGCCGTGATGACGATCGCGCACGACAGCCCGAGCAACACGAGCCAGAAGTATTCGAACGACGAGAACCGCAGCGCGAAATCGGCGAGCGCAGGCGCCGATATGATCAGGACGGCCGTCCCGAACAATCCCCCGATCGCGCTGAACACGAGCCCCGCGCCGAGTGCGAGCTCCGTCTGTCCCTTGCGCGTCATCGCGTAGGCTTCGTCGGTGTACGCCGCCGACGCGGGCGTGCCGGGCATGCGCAGCAGGCATCCGGGAACGTCTCCGGCAAAGATGGCCATTGCAGTGGCCGACACGATCGCCGCGATCGCGGGAATCGGCGCCATGAAGAACGTCACCGGCACGAGCAGCGCGGTCGCCATCGTCGCCGTCAATCCGGGCACTGCGCCCACGAACAGGCCGAACAGCGATGCGGCGAACATGACCCACAGGTTGTACGGGTCGAACACCATCTGCATCGCAAGGCCGATGTCGTGCATGCGTCAGCGAATCCGATGCGCAAAGGGAGCGCGGGACACGCGCACGTGCGGTGGCCGAACGCCGATGCGGCGCCGGAATCGCGGCGCCACGCTCAAAACGCGAAGCGCTCGAGCACGCCCCACGGCAGCGGCACGCGCAGCAGCTTGTAGAACGCGTACCAGATCACGGCGGTGCCCACGACCGCGATCACCACCGCCGTCACGGTGCGCACGCCGAACGCGATGAACATCGCGAACAGCGCGAGCGGCGCGACGATCGGGAAGCCGACGCTGTTCGAGAGCAGGATGATGGCGATCGTCGTGCCGATGACCGAGGCGAAGGCCCATGCGTGGCGCCGCGACGTCACCCACGGCAGCAGCTCGATCCACGGCCGCCCCGCGCGATCGCGCACGCCGCCGCGGATCAGCAGGATCGCGCAAACGATCAGCACGGCGGCAATCGTCCCGGGAAAGAGTCCCGGGCCGACATCCTGGCCCGGGATCTTCGGATACGACTGGACGTGCCAGAGAAGACCGACGCCGAGCGCGAGCAGCAGTGCGCCGAAAACGGCGTCGTTGATTTTCACTTGGCGATGCCGACCGTCTTCATCACCTTGCCCATGTCGGCGTCACCCTTCGCCATGTACTTCGCGAAGTCGTCCTGCCGCGCCCATTCGCCGCCGAAGCCGCGCTGCGCGAGAAAGTCCTTGTATTCCTTGCTCTGGTAAGCCTTCTCGATGCCGCTGGTCAGCTTGTCGACGATCTCCTTCGGCGTGCCCTTCGGCATCGCGAACCCCCGCCACGCGGCCGTCTTCCAGTCGCTGCCCGTTGCCTGCTTGATCGTCGGCAGATTCGGATAGAGCGCCGGCGCCTTGTCGGCGAAAATCGCGAGCGACTTCACCTTGCCCGCGTCGATCAGCGCACGCGCTTCGGGAATCGAGCACGGCACGATGTCGACGCCGCCCGCGACGAGATCCTGCAGCCCCGGCGCCGCGCCGTTCGACGGCACCCACGGCACCGCGTTCGGGTCGATCTTGAGATCGCTCAACAGTCCTGCGATCGCGAGCTGCCAGATGCCGCCCTGGCCGGTTCCCGACGCCTTCAACTTGCCGGGGTTCGCCTTGATCGCGGCGATCACGTCCTTCACGGACTTGTACGGCGAATCGGCGCGCACCTGGAAGCCCGCCGGGTCGGCATTGACGAGCGCGAGCGGCTGGTAGGAGGTTGGCGAGAGGTCGGTCAAGCCCTGCCAGTGCATCATCGTGATCTCCACGGTGATGAGGCCGAACGTGTAGCCGTCGGCGGCGGCCTGAGCGATCGCGCTGTGGCCGACGACGCCATTGCCGCCGGTGCGATTGACGACGTTGACCGGCTGCCCGAGATCCTTTTCGAGATACGCGGCGAAGAAGCGCGCGACGGCGTCGGTGCCGCCGCCTGCGCCCCACGGCACGATCAGCGTGATCGGGCGCTCCGGATACGCGGCGAGCGCGGTGCCCGTGAACAGCGCGAGCAATGCGGCGGCGAAGATGCGAGCCAGGCGATGCATGGGTGTTCCTCCTTGTCAGGTATCAGGTATCGGTATCAGGAATCGGGTACGGGAATCAGGTATCAGAATATCAGCTAATCGCGACCCTCTGCATCCGCCCGTCACTCGCACGCACGCTCGGACGCTCGCCGCTACCTGATTCCCGATACCCGATCCGTGATCCCCGATACCCGATCCGTGATCCCTGATACCTGATCGGCGAGCCAGCAGGCGCTGCGGCGTCCGGGCGCAATGTCGAACAGCGGCGGCGCGCTCTCCCGGCAGCGCGGCATCACATGCGGGCAGCGCGGATGGAAATGACATCCGGACGGCGGATCGAGCGGCGACGGGATCTCGCCCTTGATCGGTACGTACGTGCGCTTCTTCGGCTCCACGCGCCCGACCTCCGCCAGCAGCGCCTGCGTGTACGGATGGCTCGGCGCTGCAAACAAGGCTTCCGTCGGCGCAGTCTCGACGACGCGCCCGAGATACATGACGACGACGCGATCGGACAGATAGCGCACGACGCCGAGGTCGTGGCTGATGAACAGGTACGTCAAGTTGAGCGCGCTTTTCAAATCCATGAACAGGTTCAGCACCTGCGCCTGGATCGACACGTCGAGCGCGGCCACCGACTCGTCGCACACGAGGAATTCCGGCTGCACCGCGAGCGCACGCGCGATGCCGATTCGCGCCCGCTGGCCGCCCGAGAACTGGTGCGGATAGCGGCGCATCAGTCCGGGATCGAGGCCGACGCGATTCAGCATCGTGGCGACGTAGTCGCGACGCTTCGTCGCAGCGACCAAACCGTGCGCGACCGGTGCTTCGCCGACGATGTCGATGACGCGCATGCGCGGATTGAGCGACGCATAAGGATCCTGGAAGATCATCTGCAGCTTGAGCTGTTGACGACGCGCTTCCGCCGGCCCCTGTCCGCCGAGCCGCTGGCCGCGCCAGTAGCGCTCGCCCTCGGACAGGGGCAGTAGGCCCGCCGCGAGCCGCCCGAGCGTCGACTTGCCGCAGCCGGATTCGCCGACGAGCCCGACCACTTCGCCGGGATGCACGGCGATGTCGACGTTGTCGACTGCGTGCACGATTTCCTCGCGCACGTTGGCGCCGAGGCGATTGCCGATCTTCGCGGCGAGATCCAGCGTCTTGACGAAGCGCTTCGATGCGCCGCGCAGCTCGATCAGCGGCGTCGCTCGCGCGACGTCCGGGAAGGCACCGGTCATCGAACGCCCGCCATGGATACAGCCGGAATTTCGAGCGGATGATGGCAACGGATCGTCCGGCCTTCGTCCTGCATCGTTTCGAGCGGCGTGTTCCCGCAGTCGGCTTGCGCGCGCGAGCAGCGCACGCGAAACGGACAACCCGGCGGCAGGTCGAGCAGCGAAGGCGTCATGCCCGGAATCTGTGCGAGGCGCCCGCCGCGTGGATGGTTGGAAGGAACCGAATCGAGCAGCCCGCGCGTGTACGGATGGCGTGGCGCGCCGAGTACCGCGGTCGCGCTGCCCTGCTCGACGATGCGCCCGGCGTACATGACGCAAACGCGGTCGGCGAGTCCCGCGATCACCGACAGGTCATGCGTGATCCAGATGAGCGCGGTGCCCGTTTCGCGCGTCAGCTTCTGCATTTCGTAGAGGATCTGGCCCTGGATCGTGACGTCGAGCGCGGTGGTCGGCTCGTCGGCGATCACGAGGTCGGGACGGTTGAGCAGCGCGATCGCGATCGCCACGCGCTGACGCATGCCGCCCGAGAACTGGTGCGGATACGCGGTGAGGCGCTCGTCAGGCGACGGGATGCCGACGCGCGCGAGCGCGTCGCGCGCGCGTGCGCGCGCCGCAGCCGGGCTCGTCCTCTCGTGCGCCGCGATCGCCTCGATCATCTGTACGTCGATGCGCAGGACCGGGTTCAGCGTCATCATCGGGTCCTGGAAGATCATCGCGACGCGGTTGCCGCGGATGCGGCGCAGGCCTTCCGCCGGCAGCGTGCGCAGGTCCACGCCGTTCAGGCGGATCGCACCCTCGACGACCCGCCCGGGCGGGTCGATCAGCCCCATGACCGAGTAGCCGGTCATCGACTTGCCGGAGCCCGATTCGCCGACGAGTCCGAGCACCTCGCCGCGCGCAACGGTGAACGACACGTCGTCGACAGCCTTCACTACGCCCTGCTTCGTGAAGAAATGCGTGCGCAGCCCCTCGACCTCGAGCACCGCCCTTGAATCGCCCCCCCACGCTCGCGGCTGCGCCGCCTCGCTGCCCCCCGTGGG
>DATEIQ010000014.1:0-21100 GCA_035278845.1 Casimicrobiaceae bacterium
AACCCACTTGATCGAGCGGCCTTCGACGACCGCGGATTCGACGCGGCCGCTGCGCGCCGACTCCATGAAATCGGAATACGCGACGGAATCCTTGGCCGATTGCCGGGAATCGAACTGCTTGACGACCGTCAGCACGACGAGCCCGATGACGAGCCAGATTCCGATGTTCTTCAACAGATTGTTCAAGCGATGCTCCTCGCGGCCGCTAGCTTCGTTCCGGCCGGCCCGCCGGGGTCATGATGAAAGCGCGGTCCGCAAACGGACTGCGCCGTTTCCCATTCTACGTTGAAACGCGCCCGGCGGCTTCGCCCGAGGCGCAAAGCGTTACAAATTTCATTGTTTTCGCGACTGCGGCCCTTCGTCGCCTCAAAACGACAATCAGCCTGCGTCGCGAAGTCCACTGGCCACTACATAATGTTCACGGCTGCGGTCGCGCGACGCCTTCGGCTTGCGCAGATGCACGTTCTCAAAACAACGCCGGACCGCTTGCTGGAACGCGTCGAGCCCCGTTCCCTGAAACACCTTGACCACGAGATCGCCTCCCGGTTGCAGACGGCTGCACGCGAAATCCAGCGCCAGCTCGGCAAGCCCGATGCTGCGCGCCTGATCCGCGACGTCGACGCCGGACAGATTGGGCGACAGGTCGGAGATCACAAGATCGACGGGCTTTCCGGCAAGCGCCGCGTCGATCGCGGCCAAGCCTTCATCGTGCTCGAAGTCGCCGCGAATGACGTTCACCCCGGCGATTCCGTCCATCGGCAGGCGATCGATCGCGACGATCGTCGAGCGCGCGCCCAGCCGTTCGCGCAGCACCTGCGACCAGCTCCCGGGCGCAGCGCCCAGGTCAACCACGGTGATGCCCGGACGGAGAAAATGGTCGCGCGCGTCGAGTTCGAGCAGCTTGAACGCCGCACGCGACCGGTAGCCACGCCGGGTTGCCTCCTTCACGTACGGGTCGGTCAGGTGCTCGCGCATCCATGCCTTCCCGAAGCGGTGCTTCCTGCGGCCTGGGTTGAGCGGCGAAGGCATCACGCGATCTTAGCCGGGTCCGGCGAGCACCCGGCGCAAGCTAGAATCCGCCGATGGACCCGCTGACGCCGTCGTTCCGCCGCGAATTGCGCGCACGCGCGCACGCGCTCGATCCGGTCGTCGCGATCGGCCATCACGGACTCACGGCCGCAGTGCTGCACGAGATCGACGTCGCGCTGAAGGCGCACGAGCTCGTCAAGGTGCGCGCGTTCAACGACGACCGCGAGGAGCGCGGAGCGCTGCTCGCGCGCATCGTCGAGGCGCTCGATTGCGCGCCCGTGCAAACGATCGGAAAACTGTTCGTGCTGTGGCGCGCGCGTCCGCTCACGGAGCAACCGGAGCCCGAGCGCAAAGCGCGCGCGGAAACGGCGCCACCGAACGCACGGGAACGCACGCGCGATGCCCGGCGGGCGCCGGTCGGCGTGCCGCGAGCGGCGTCGCGGCGACGGCGCCGGACTGTCCGCTGATGCTTGCCCGGCCGCGCGGCCCCGAGGTCGCGTGTAGCCTACATCGAACCAGGAAGGGATGAACGAACGCCATGAGCGAAAAGAAACTGCGCAGCGAGGCGTGGTTCGCGCGACAGGACAAGATGGGGTTTTACTACCGCTCCTGGCTCAAGAATCGCGGCTTTCCGCAGGACCAGTTCGACGGCAAGCCGGTGATCGGCATCTGCAACACGTGGTCCGAGCTGACGCCGTGCAATTCGCATTTCCGCACGATCGCCGAGCACGTGCGTTGGGGCGTCCTCGAAGCCGGCGGCTTTCCGCTCGAGTTTCCCGTGATGTCGCTCGGCGAAGTGATGATGCGGCCGACGGCGATGCTTTATCGCAATCTCGCATCGATGGATGTCGAGGAATCGATCCGCGCCAATCCGCTCGACGGCGTCGTGCTGCTGATGGGTTGCGACAAGACCACGCCCTCGCTGCTGATGGGCGCCGCGAGCGTCGATCTGCCGACGATCGGCGTCTCCGGCGGCCCGATGCTGCGCGGCATCCACTGCGGCAAGCCGATCGGCTCCGGCACGAACGTGATCTCGATGAGCGAGCAGCTGCGATCGGGCCAGATCACGCTCACCGAATTCCACCAGGCCGAGGCGGACATGCACCGCTCGCACGGCCACTGCATGACGATGGGCACCGCATCGACGATGGCCTGCATGGTCGAGGCGCTCGGCGTCGGCATGCCCGGCAACGCGGCGGTTCCGGCCGTCGATGCGCGGCGCAATCTGCTCGCGCGCGAGGCGGGACGGCGCATCGTCGAGCTCGTGCGCGACGACACCGTGCTGTCGAAGATCCTGACCCGCAATGCGTTCGAGAACGCGATCCGAGTCAACGCCGGCATCGGCGGCTCGACCAATGCCGTCGTGCACCTGATCGCGATCGCGCGCCGCATCGGCATCGATATCGGGCTCGACGACTGGGATCGTCTCGGCCGCGGCGTGCATTGCCTCGTCGACCTGATGCCCTCGGGGCGCTACCTGATGGAGGATTTCTTCGAGGCCGGAGGGTTGCCGGTGGTGATCCGCGAGCTTTCGCGGCATGGCCTGCTTCACGACGATGCGCCGACGGTGAACGGAAAAACGCTCGCCGAGAACAACCGCGACGCGCAGTGCTTCAAGCCCGATGTCGTGCGCAGCTTCGACGAGCCGTTCAAGCGCGACGCCGGCATTGCCGTGCTGCGCGGCAATCTCGCGCCCGACGGAGCGATCATCAAGCCGTCCGCGGCGTCGCCGCATCTGATGCAGCACACGGGGCGCGCCGTGGTGTTCGAGTCGATCGAGGATCTGCACGCGCGCATCAACGACGATGCGCTCGACATCGACGAGCGCTCGGTAATGGTGCTCAAATATTGCGGCCCGAAGGGATATCCCGGCATGGCGGAGGTGGGCAACATGCCGCTGCCGCCGAAGCTACTGAAGCGTGGCGTCACCGACATCGTGCGCATTTCCGACGCGCGGATGTCGGGCACCGCGTACGGAACGGTCGTGCTCCACGCCGCGCCGGAAGCGGCCGCGGGAGGTCCGCTCGCGCTCGTGCAGAACGGCGACGCGATCACGCTCGACGTCGCCGGCCGGCGACTGCATCTGGACGTGGACGATGGCGAACTCGCGCGCAGGCGCGCCGCGTGGACGCCACCCGCGTCACACGGCGCGCGCGGCTACGTGAAGCTGTACGTCGACCACGTGCTGCAGGCGAACGACGGCGCCGATCTCGACTTTCTCGTCGGCAGAAGCGGATCGGCAGTGCCGCGCGACAATCATTGAGCGAGCCCGCTGGGCCGCTCAATGCGGCGCGATCAGCGCCTCGATCTCCGCGAACGTGCGCGCGATGTCGTGCACCTGCTGCGGCGGAATGCCGAGCCGGCGGCCGATTTGCGTCAGCGAGAACATGCCGCAGATCACCGGCGCCGTGCCGTCGACCGTGTCGACGACGAGCGCGTGCTGTCGACCCGAGCGGCGAAGCGTGGCGACGACGTCGCCGACGCGCGCAGTCATTACGTCGTCGAGGTGCAGCACTTCGAGCCGGTCTTCGCCGGTCATGATGTCGCGCACCGTGATCTCGTCGTAATGGATGTTGCGCGACTGCGCGAAGCTCAACGGACGCTCGCCCTGGATATCGGTGGCCGTCACGATGCCGAGCACTTCGGGCGTGCCGGCGACGATGAACAGCGCACGTACGCCGCGGCCGATCATCGTCTGATTGGCTTCGGCGATCGACGCCCCGGGCGCTATCGTGACCGGAGCGACACGGCGCAGATCGGTCATCACGTCGATCGCGCGCGAGGCAAGGCTGACTTGCGCGGGCGTCGCAGGCGCCGGCAGGTTGCACCGATGGCCGCTGCGCGTGCGGAACGTCGGCAGCGGGGCATAGTCGCCGGTGCGCTGCACCGGCTCGTGCGGCGTGACCTCGCTCGGGCTCGCGCGGAAGAACATCAACTGCAGGAAGTGATCCTTGTGCGGTGCCGAGCCGGAAGCCGTTGCGCCATGCGCGTTCCTGGGAGCCGGCCGGGCCCTGCTGTCGCTGCCGTCCATACGCACCTCGGAAAGACGTCGATGGAAGAAGACGCCGCAAGCGCCGAAAGGCTACGCCGCGTTCATCGACCAGACAATAGGCGGGCGGCGTTGGTTCACGCCGCGCGTCGGACTGCCGAAAACGCGAGGCTACTGGTAACGGACGCCGACGACCTCGAAACTGCGCATCCCGCCCGGCGCCTGCACGTCGGCAGTGTCGCCTTCGGTCTTGCCGATCAGCGCGCGTGCGATCGGCGAGTTGACGGAGATCTTGCTCGCCTTGATGTCGGCCTCGTCGTCGCCGACGATCTGGTACGAGTTGCGGTCGCCGTTCTCGAGATCCTCGATTTCGACCGTAGCACCGAACACCACGCGGCCGTCCGCCTCGATCGCGGCGGGATCGATCACCTGCGCGTTCGCGAGCTTGGCTTCCAGTTCGGAGATGCGGCCCTCGATGAATCCTTGCCGCTCCTTCGCCGCGTCGTAATCGGCGTTTTCGGAGAGGTCACCTTGCGAGCGCGCGTCGGCGAGCGCCTGGATCACGGAAGGGCGCTCGATGCTCTTCAGTCGCTGCAATTCGGCCTTCAGGCGCTCCGCGCCTTCGACCGTCATCGGTACTTTCATCATTCGCCATCACCAAAAAGCGATCGACCGGAAGCGGAAACCGCATCCGGCCGATGCCTGGCATTCTACGCGAATCTGGCGGGCGATGCGAGCGGGGGCGGGACCTTCGGGCGTGCGGCCCAATAGCTCGCAACCAGTGCGCCGACGACGAGCGCGGCGCCCAGCAGCTCGACCGGGACGAAATGCTGGCCGCGCGCGACGGCGATCACGAACGCCGTGATCGGAACGAGATTTACGAACAGAACGCCGTTCGCGGGTCCGAGCACCGAGATGCCACCGTTCCATGCGACGACCGCTCCCACGCCGGCAATCAGGCAGAGATAAGCGATCTCGAACTTCGCCGCCCCCACCACGTGCCATGCCGGCGGCGTCGAAAATCCCGCGGCCCAGGCAATGCCGGTCACGAGCAGGATCGCGATCCCGCCAAGTGCCATGCTGTGCGCCGAGTAGCGCAGCGAACTGAAGCCCGGCACCTGCGACGCGCCCATCGTGTAGACGACCCACGACACGACGCCCGCAAGCACCAGCAGGTCGGCCACCAGCGTGCCGTCGGCCAGCCGATCGAAGCGGCCCTTCGTGATGACCAGCGCGACGCCCGCAAGCGCGACGGCGATCGCGCCAAGCGTGACCGCGCCGGGCCTCCGACCATGCACCAGCCAGTTGAGCAGCGCCGAGATCATCGGCATCAGCGCCACGATGATCGCAGCATGTTCGGGCCGCGATCGCGCGATGCCGAGGAACACGAAAATGCTGAAGCCCGCGAATCCGAGGGCACCGAACAGGAACAGCCGCAGTCCGAAGCCGTCGAGCGACAGCGCGCGGCGGCCTTCCACGATCCACAGCATGCCGAGCATCAGCACGCCCGCGGGGACGTAGCGCCACGCGCTCAGCCAGAACGCATCGAGCGCGTGCAGCGTTCCCTTCGCGATCTCGAACAGCGCGCCCCAAGCCACTGCCGCGAACACCAGCATGCCTGCCGCGCGCATCTTGTCCCGTTGCCGCATCGTGTCTTCTCCGTTGCCTGCGACGAATGATCGCGCCCAACGTACGTCGCGGCAAACGATCATTTCTCAGCCGTCGCATGCGCCGGGCGAATGCGACGCGCCGCGACGGCCGAGCACGCTGCTAAAGCGTCGCGTGCAACTCCTGGATCGGATAGGGCACGAGGTCGCGCAGATGCTCCATGCCGGTGGCCGCTGCGCGCGCGCCCGCGAGCGTGGTGAACGTCGGCACCTGCCCGTTGAGCGCCGCGCGCCGGATCGCGTAGCTGTCGCGCAGCGCCGTACGCTTTTCCTCGACCGTGTTGACGACCAGGGCGATTTCGTCGTTGACGATCATGTCGACGATGTGCGGACGGCCTTCCGCCACCTTGTTGACCGGCGTCACCGGCACGCCGGCGGCGGAAAGCGCCGCTGCCGTGCCGCGCGTGGCGACGAGCCCGTAGCCCAGGTCGTGCAGCTTGCGCGCGGTGCCGATCGCCCGTGCCTTGTCGGCGTCGCGCAGGCTGATGAATACGTTGCCTGACTCCGGCAACCTGACGCCCGCGGCGAGCTGACTCTTGAGAAACGCCTCGGCGAACGTTTGGCCGACGCCCATCACCTCGCCGGTGGACTTCATTTCGGGACCGAGAATCGTGTCGACGCCGGGGAACTTGATGAACGGAAACACCGCCTCCTTCACCGAGAAATACCGGGGCACGATCTCACCCGCGATCCCCTGCTCCGCGAGTGTCCGCCCGGCCATGCAACGCGCGGCGATCTTGGCAAGCGGCCGGCCGGTCGCCTTCGACACGTACGGTACGGTGCGCGATGCCCGCGGATTGACTTCGAGCACGTAAACGACGGAGCCGCGTCCCTCCTCCTGCTGGATCGCGAACTGGACGTTCATCAGACCGATGACGCGCAATTCCTTCGCCATCACGATCGTCTGGCGGCGCAGCTCGTCCTGCAATTCGGTCGGCAGCGAATACGGCGGCAGCGAGCAGGCCGAGTCGCCCGAATGCACGCCGGCCTGCTCGATGTGCTCCATGATGCCGCCAATGATCACGTCGCTGCCGTCGCTGACGGCGTCGACGTCGACTTCGATCGCATCGTTCAGGAAGCGGTCGAGCAGCACGGGGCTGTCGTTCGACACGCGCACCGCTTCCTTCATGTAGCGCTCGAGGTCGCGCGGATCGTGAACGATTTCCATCGCGCGGCCGCCCAGCACGTACGACGGCCGCACGACGAGCGGATAACCGATCGCCTCGGCGGCGGCCAGCGCTTCCGCTTCCGTGCGCGCCGTACGGTTGGGCGGCTGGCGCAGGCGCGCGCGATGGAGCATCTGCGCGAAGCGCTCGCGGTCCTCCGCGACGTCGATCATGTCGGGCGACGTGCCGATGATGGGCACGCCATTCGCTGCGAGCTCGCGCGCCAGCTTGAGCGGCGTCTGGCCGCCGAACTGCACGATGACCCCCCACGGCTTTTCGACGTGCACGATCTCCAGCACGTCCTCGAGCGTCAGCGGCTCGAAATACAGCCGGTCGGACGTGTCGTAGTCGGTCGAGACGGTCTCCGGATTGCAGTTGACCATGATCGTCTCGAAGCCGTCCTCGCGGAGCGCCATCGCCGCGTGCACGCAGCAATAGTCGAACTCGATGCCCTGGCCGATGCGGTTCGGGCCGCCGCCGAGCACCATCACTTTCTTCCGGTCGGTTGGCGCGGCTTCGCACTCGTCCTCGTACGTCGAGTACATGTACGCGGTGCGCGTCGCGAACTCGGCCGCGCACGTGTCGACGCGCTTGTACACGGGACGGATGCCCAGCGCATGGCGTCGTTCGCGCACGTCCTTCTCGCTGACTTTCAGCAGGTGCGCAAGCCGCCGGTCGGCAAAGCCCGTTCGCTTGAGCTCGCGCAGGTCGTCGGCGCCGATCGATTCGAGCGTGCGCTTTTCGAGTACGAGCTCGAGATCGACGATCTCCTTGATCTGCGCGAGGAACCACGGATCGATCTTCGTCAGCGCGTGCAGCTCGTCGACGCTCATGCCGAGGCCGAATGCGTCGGCGACGTACCAGAGCCGCTCGCCGCGCGGATACGCGAGCTGGTCGGCGATCGTCTCGGGGTCGACCGTTTTCAGGTTGAAGCCATCGACGCCGACCTCGAGGCCGCGCAGCGCCTTCTGCAGCGATTCCTTGAACGTGCGGCCGATCGCCATCACCTCGCCCACCGATTTCATCTGCGTCGTGAGGCGATCGTCGGCCCGCCGGAATTTCTCGAACGCGAACCGCGGTACCTTGGTGACGACGTAGTCGATCGTCGGCTCGAACGACGCCGGCATGAATTGATTGTCTTCGCCGCCCGTAATGTCGTTGGAGAGCTCGTCGAGCGTAAAACCGACGGCGAGCTTGGCGGCGATCTTGGCGATCGGAAAGCCGGTGGCCTTGGACGCGAGCGCGGAGCTGCGCGACACGCGCGGGTTCATTTCGATCACGACCATGCGGCCATCGGCCGGGTTGATCGCGAACTGCACGTTCGACCCGCCGGTGTCGACGCCGACTTCGCGCAGCACCGCGATCGACGCGTCGCGCATCAGCTGGTATTCCTTGTCGGTGAGCGTTTGCGCTGGCGCCACCGTGATCGAGTCGCCCGTGTGCACGCCCATCGGGTCGAGGTTCTCGATCGAGCAGACGATGATGCAGTTGTCCTTGCGATCGCGCACGACCTCCATCTCGAACTCCTTCCACCCGAGCAAAGACTCCTCGATGAGGAGCTCGTGCGTCGGTGAAAGGTCGAGGCCGCGCTTGCACATGTCGACGAACTCGTCCTTGTTGTAGGCGATGCCGCCGCCGGTGCCGCCGAGCGTGAACGACGGGCGGATCACCGCGGGAAATCCGATCTGCGCCTGCACGCCGAGCGCCTGTTCGAGCGTGTGCGCGATGCCGGAGCGCGCGGACGCGAGGCCGATGCGCGTCATCGCGGCCTTGAATTTCTCGCGGTCCTCGGCCTTGTCGATCGCTTTCTTCGAGGCGCCGATCAGCTCGACGTCGAACTGGGTGAGCACGCCCTCGCGCGCGAGGTCGAGCGCGCAGTTGAGCGCCGTCTGCCCGCCCATCGTGGGCAAAAGCGCGTCGGGCCGCTCGCGCTCGATGATGCTCGCCACCATCTGCCACGTGATCGGCTCGATGTACGTCACGTCCGCCATCCCGGGGTCGGTCATGATCGTGGCCGGATTGGAGTTGACGAGGACGACGCGATAACCCTCCCCGCGCAGCGCCTTGCACGCCTGCGCGCCGGAATAGTCGAACTCGCACGCCTGGCCGATGACGATCGGCCCCGCACCGATGATCAGAATCGACTTGATGTCGGTTCGCTTCGGCATCGCTATTTCTTTTCCATCATCCTTATGAAGCGATCGAAAAGATAGCGAACATCATGCGGACCCGGAGAGGCTTCCGGATGACCCTGGAAGCTGAATGCCGGCCGATCGGTGCGCGCGATGCCCTGCAGACTGCCATCGAACAGCGAAACGTGTGTGACGCGCACGTTCGACGGCAGCGACGACGCGTCGACCGCAAAGCCGTGGTTCTGGCTCGTGATCAGCACGTGGCCGGTGTCCTTGTCGAGCACGGGGTGATTGGCGCCGTGATGCCCGAACTTCATCTTCTGCGTGCGGCCGCCGGATGCGAGGCCAAGCAGTTGATGCCCGAGGCAGATGCCGAACGTCGGGATGCCGCGCTCGACGATCGCGCGGATCGCATCGATCGCGTAACCGCAGGGCTCGGGATCGCCGGGACCGTTCGAGAGAAACACGCCGTCGGGCGCCAGCGCCAGCGCATCCGCCGCTGACGTTTGCGCGGGCACGACCGTGAGCCTGCATCCGCGCTGCGCGAGCAGGCGGAGGATATTGTGCTTGGCACCGAAGTCGTAAGCGACGACATGGAACTTGGGCTCGGTCATCGGGCGGTAGCCGCTGCCGAGAATCCACGCGCCTGACGTCCAGTCGTACGGTTTTTCGCAGGAGACGACCTTCGCGAGGTCGAGTCCGGTCATCGGCGGTGCCGCGCGCGCGTGTGCGACCGCGCGTTCTGCGTCCATGGCGGCGAGTGATTTCGCCGCGACGATGCAGCCGTTCTGCGCGCCGCGCTCGCGCAGGATGCGTGTGAGCTTGCGCGTGTCGATGCCCGCGATGCCTACGACGTTGTTCGCACGCAGGTATTGCGGGAGATCGTCGGCGCGGCGCCAGCTCGACGCAAGGCTCGGCAGGTCACGGATCACGAGCCCGGCGGCGAAGACCCGCCGCGACTCCGCATCCTCGGGATTGACGCCGACGTTGCCGACGTGCGGATACGTGAGCGTGACGATCTGGCCCGCATACGAGGGATCGGTGAGGATCTCCTGGTAGCCGGTCATCGCCGTGTTGAACACGACCTCGCCCGTCGCCTGCCCGAGTGCGCCGATTGCATCGCCCCGGAACACCGTGCCGTCGGCGAGCGCGAGCAGCGCCCGCGTCCGCGCGGGAAACAGCGCGCGTGCGATGGCAACCGTGTTTTCCGGGGCGTTCACGCGGGCGTTCGGGATCGAGGTTCGAGGATCGGGGAGATCGGGGATCCGCGCGCTCTACAGTCCCAGCACACCGGCCATGTCGAACAGCCCGGCGCGGCCCTCGGTGCGATGCTTCGCCACGAAGCGCGCCGCGCGCAACGCGCCCTCCGCGAAATTGCGGCGCGATGTCGCGCGATGCGTGAGCTCGATGCGCTCACCGGCGCCGGCGAAGATCACCGAGTGCTCGCCGACGACGTCGCCGCCGCGCAGCGTCGCGAAGCCGATCGTGCCCGCTTTGCGCTCGCCGGTAACGCCTTCGCGCGCATAAACGGCGTGGTCGCGCAGGTCGACACCTGCACCCGCGGCAGCGGCCTCGCCGAGCCGCAGTGCGGTACCGGACGGCGCATCGATCTTGTGTCGGTGGTGCATCTCGACCACCTCGATGTCGAACGCCGGTCCGAGCTGGCGGGCGGCCTGTTCGACGAGCCCCGCGAGCACCGTGATGCCGACGCTCATGTTCGGTGCGAACACGATGGGAATCGCTTGCGCGTGGCGTGCGATCTCCGCCTTGCCGGCGGTGTCGAATCCCGTCGTGCCGACGACCGCCGCGACGCGCGCCTCGGCGCACGCCGCAAGATGCGCGAGCGTACCGGCGGGGCGCGTGAAGTCGATCAGCACGTCGCATGCGGCGACGGCGGCCGCGACATCCGATCGAATCTGCACGCCGGTGAGGCGCCCGCAATGCACGCCCGCATCGGCACCGATTGCCGCGCTGCCTTGGACATCCAATGCACCGGCGAGCGCGAGATCACTGGAGGCGAGCGTCGCCTCGATCAGTGTCTGGCCCATGCGCCCGCCCGCGCCGGCGATCGCGATACGCGTGTTCATCGAGGAATCGCCGGGCGGTCGGGACCTGCGGACGGCAAAAGGAGATTCTCCCTGCGCCGCTAGTTGCGGAACACGTCGAGCAGGCGATCCCATGCGCTTTTCTCGCCGGGGGCATTCGACGGCAGCGCCTTGGCGCTCGCGGAGCGATTGAGATCGAGCACCGTTTCCGGCAACGCGTCGCCTTCCCAGCGCGCGAGCTTCGAATCGGCGAACCAGACGGTGAACGTGCGATGCTCGGTGACCCGGCCCTGCCGCGTGTACTCGTAAACGTAATCCCATCGGTCGGCGCGGAACGGCGAGGCGACGAGCGGCGTGCCGAGCACCTGCCTCACCTGGGCTTGCGTCATGCCGACCTTGAGCTTGTCGACCATGTCCTGCGACAGGTAATTGCCCTGGTTGACGTCCATTTTGTAGACGCCGAACGAGCGCCACGTCGGCAGGTATTCGTCGGCCGTCGCGCAGCCGCCGGCCGCGACGAGCACGAATGCGAGCGCTGCGGTGCGCAGCGTCGCGCGCACGCCACCAGGATCGCGGAACGGTATGGGAATCATCGAGGCAAATCGCTATTATAGCTGTGACTCATTAGACGAATTGCCCGGCGCGATGCCCGGGAACGCGAAATGCGGAATGCGCGGTAAAGCAGCGGAGCCAAGCCCAGTGACCACATCGCACGACCTCAAGAGCGCAGGACTGAAGGCCACGGTGCCGCGGCTCAAGATCATCAACCTGTTCGAGACGTCGACGGTTCGCCATCTGAGCGCCGAGGACGTGTACAAGCTGCTGCTCACCGAAGGCCTCGACATCGGGCTTGCCACCGTCTATCGCGTGCTCACGCAGTTCGAGCAGGCGGGGCTGCTCGTTCGGCATCACTTCGAATCCGGCAAAGCCGTGTTCGAGTTGAACGAAGGCAAGCACCACGATCACCTCGTGTGCATGCAATGCGGACGCGTCGAGGAGTTCTACGACGCCGAGATCGAAAAGCGGCAAACGCGGATCGCGAAGGAGCGCGGGTTCGTGATCAGCGAGCACGCGCTGTACCTGTACGCGGATTGCACGAAGACGCGCTGCCCGTATCGCAACAAGTCCGGCGGACCGAACTAGCGTCTCCGAGACGTCTCGGAGACGACTCCGAGACACCTTTACACGTCGTCGTCGGCCGCGGGCGGCAACGCGTCCAGCGCGGGCGCCTCGTGCCTGTTGAAATCCGCGAGCCGGAATCCGAGCGCGTACAGCGTGCCGAAATACACGATCGCACCGCCCGCGATCACCAGCGCGAGCCGCCCGACCTTCCAACCCACCCCCGCCGCGAGCCACGCCGCGGCAGGTCCGCTCGCCACCGCAATCACCGCTGCCAATAGCGCGACCGCAACGATCACCTTCAGGAAAAAGCGCGACCACCCCGGCTGCGGGTGGTAGTAACCCTTGCGCAACAGGAGCCGCAGCAGCAGCGCCGCGTTGAAGCATGCGCCGATGCTGGTCGCGAGCGTCAAGCCAGCATGCTCGAGTCCGAGCGGCCATGCGAAGATCACGGCGAGCGTTTGCGTGATCAGCACCGTGACGAACGCGATCTTCACCGGCGTGCTCATGACCTGCCGCGCATAGAAGCCCGGCGCGAGGATCTTTACAAAAACGAGCGCCGGGAGCCCGACGCTGTATCCGAGCAGCGCTGCACGCGTCTGCAGCGCGTCGTCGACGGTGAATTTTCCGTACTGGTAGAGCGTCGACACGAGCGGCAGCGCGAGAATCGCGAGCGCCACCGCCGCCGGCAGCGCGAGCAGCACCGCGAGCCGCAGCCCCCAATCGAGCAGCGCCGAATACTGCGCGTGATCGGCGTCGCTGTGATGCTGCGCGAGCGAGGGCAGCAGCACCGTCCCGAGCGCGACGCCGAGCAATGCGCTCGGAAATTCCATCAGGCGGTCGGCGTACGTGATCCACGAAATGCGACCATCGCCGAGCAGCGCCGCGAGCTGCGTGTTGATCAGCGCCGAGATCTGCGCCGCCGACACGCCGATCACCGCAGGTCCCATCGCGGCCAGCACGCGCCGAACGCCTTCGTCGCGCCAATCGAAGCGCGGCCGCGGCAGCATGCCGATCGCGAGCAACGGCCGGATCTGCAGCAGGAGTTGCGCGAGACCACCGATCGCGACACCCCACGCGAGCGCGAGGATCGGCGGATCGAACCAGCGCGCGAGAAAGATCGCCGCGCCGATGATCGACAGATTGAGCATCACCGGCGTGAACGCCGGAATCGCGAATCGCCGGAAGACGTTCAGCACACCGCCGGCGAGCGAGACGAGCGAAACGAAGAGGATGTACGGAAAGACGATCCGGATCATCTCCGCGGTCAACTCGACCTTCCCGGGCGTGCGCGCGAAGCCGCCGGCGAGCAGGTACACGAGCCACGGCGCCGCCAGCGACCCCACCACCGAAAGCACGATCAATGCAATCGCGAGCAGCGTGCCGACGTTGGCGACGAGCGCGCGCGTCGCCTCGTGTCCGCGCTTGCGCCGGTATTCGGCGAGAATGGGCACGAACGCCTGCGAAAACGCGCCTTCGCCGAACAGGCGCCGCAACAGGTTCGGCAGGCGGAACGCGGCTTCGAACGCGTCCATCGACAAGCCCGCGCCGAAGGCGGTTGCCTTGATCGTTTCGCGCAGAAGTCCGGTGATGCGCGACAGCAGCGTCATCCCGCTCACTGTCGACAAGGTGCGGAGGAGGTTCAAGTCGGAGTCCGGGCCCGCGAACGCAGCGGCTTCGGAAGTGCGGACAGCGCCTTGCCCGCGAAGCGAAAATCGCGTATTATGCCCGGTCTTTTTGCGAGGAACGCGATTTCATGGCCAATTCGGCACAAGCGCGCAAGCGCGCGCGGCAGGCGGAAGCCACGCGCCAGCGCAATGCAAGCCAGAAGTCGGCATTGCGCACGGCAGTCAAGAAAGTAAAGAAGGCGATCGCGACCGGTGACAAGGCCGCCGCGACGGCAACGCTGCGCGAATCGCAGGCGGTGATCGACCGCATCGCCGACAAGCGGATCGTGCACAAGAACCTCGCGTCGCGCACCAAGTCGCGGCTCGCGCAGGCAATCAAGGCGCTCGCCTAGCGCGCGGTCGCCGGACTTCGGTCTCCAACAGGGCGTCCCTCGGGGCGCCCTCGTTGTTTCGGCGGTTCGAGTTTGTGGACTTCAACTGCGATGAGCGATGACCGCGCCGCCGCGTTGTGGGACCGCCACTTCCGCGATCCCGAAGGCGCGTTCCTCGAGGCGCAGACGCTGCTTCGCGACGCCGACGACCTGGCACCCGGCGTCCGCGCGTGGTGCGAGCTCACGATCGCGTATCACCACCTGTTCTTCACCGCGAATCCGCGCGAGGCGCGGCCGTGGATCGCCGCTGCGGCCGAGCGCTTCGCGGCGCTCGACGATCGCCGCGGTGCGTTGCTGACGGAAATCGGCGCCGCACGCCTGGCCATCAACGAAAGCTCGGCCATTCCGGCGCGCGACCGCCTGCTCGCGCTCTATCCCGAAGCGCAGCAGGTGCTGCCGCCGCAGGACCGGTTCTGGCTGCTGAACGCCATCGGGGCAGCGCATTACTTCACCGATCGCCTCGACGACTCGATCCGGTATCTGTACGAAGCGCTCGAGACATTGCGCGGCCGCCAGTCGTCGCCACAGAACCCGACGGTGATGTCGAACCTGGCAGCGGCGCTCGTGACCGTGGGCGATTACGCGCCGGCCGCCGAGCTTGCTGCCGGCGCACTTGCCGAGCTCGTGCACGCCGAGAACCCGCAGCTCGTGCTGTTCGCGCGGTCCAACTACGCCGAGGCGCTGGTGGGCAGTGGCGACGACGCCGGCGCGCTCGCCGTCGTCGAACGCATGCTCGCCGAGGCGCCCGCGCCGCCGCGGCGAGCCGCGCAGAACCACTACATGGCGATCGCGGCCGAAGTGCTCGCGCGCCAGGGCCGCATCGCGGAAGCCACGCGGTGTGCCGAAACCGCGCGGGCGATCTATGACGATTTTCCCGGCGGCTTCAACGAAGTGCACCGTGCGTGGGCCGAAGCCGTGGTCGCCGATGCCGGCGATGACCGCGACGCGGCGATCCACCTGCTCGAAGTGGCGGGCGAAGCGGCGCAACGCCTTCGCCATCTGCCCGGACAGTGCAAAGCGTGGGCGCGGCTTGCCGAGCGGCACGCGGAAGCCGGCGACTTCGAGGCCGCTTACCATTGCGGAAAGCGGCTGCTGGCGGCGCAGACCGAGCGCCTGTCGCATCGCGCCAGCGCCAAGTACTACCTGTTGCGCGTTCAGCACGAACTCTCGCACGCGCGCGCCGAGCGCGATCGCGCGCTGTCGCAGCGCCAGGAGACCGAGCGGCTCAACGAGGAGCTCGCGCGGCTCAACGCGGACCTGTCGCACAAGATGATTCAGGTCGAGGCGCTGCAGGCGCAGCTTGCCGTCGAGGCGGTGCACGACCCGCTGACGCAGCTTTTCAACCGGCGCTATCTCGATTCGGTGTTGCCGGGGCTCATCGCCGCGGCCCGGCGGCGCGATGCGCCGCTCGCACTCGCGCTCGTCGACCTCGATCACTTCAAGCAGGTGAACGATCGTTACGGGCATCCGGCCGGCGACGTCGTGTTGCGCGAAATCGGGCGCGTCCTGCCGAACGCGTTGCGGCCGTCCGACGTCGTCTGCCGCTACGGCGGGGAAGAGTTCTGCCTCGTGCTGCCCGATGCCGACGGCTTCGGTGCCGAGAAGGCGCTCGCGAGCCTCGCCGCGCGGTTGCGCGACCTGCGCGTGACGTGGGATGGCGAGACGCTCGGCGGCTTCTCGTTCTCGGCGGGCGTCGCCGTGCTCGGCGTGCACGGCAGCACGTTCATGGAGCTGCTGGCCGCTGCGGATCGCGCGCTGTACGAGGCGAAACGCGCCGGCCGCAATCGCGTGTTCGTGGCCACGCTGCCGGGCGTGGCCGCCTGATGCGCCGTGCTAGACTTTTGCCTCTGAAAGTCGCACGGTGACCGCGCGGTCACGCCGGGCCCGATGGTCGCCTCCCCGCCTCGACACTTCCTGCAGTTCAGCGATTTTTCGCCCGACGAGTTCGACTACCTGTTCGAGCGGACGCGCTGGATCAAGACGCGCTTCAAGCAATACGAGCTCTATCAGCCGCTGCGCGACCGCACGCTCGCGATGGTGTTCGAGAAGGCTTCCACGCGCACGCGCGTGTCGTTCGAAGCGGGGATGAATCAATTGGGCGGCATCGCGATCAACCTGACGCGCGGCGACACGCAGCTCTCGCGCGGCGAGCCGATCGAGGACGTCGCGCGCGTCGTATCGAGAATGGTCGACGTCGTGATGATCCGCACGTTCGAGCAGGCGATCATCGAACGCTTTGCCGCGCATTCGCGCGTGCCGGTGATCAACGGCCTCACCAACGAATACCATCCCTGCCAGATCCTCGCCGACATTTACACGTACGTCGAGCATCGCGGCTCGATCCGCGGCCGCACGGTCGCCTGGATCGGCGACACCAACAACATGTGCGCGACGTGGCTGCAAGCTGCGCCGATCTTCGGCTTCAACGTGCACGTTTCGTCGCCGCCGGGTTACCGGATGCCGGCGCAGCAGCGTACGTCCGCGCATTGCGCGTACTTCGACGATCCCGCCGATGCGTGCCGCGACGCGGATCTCGTCACCACCGACGTCTGGACCAGCATGGGCTTCGAGGCGGAGAACGAGGCGCGCAAGCGTGCATTCGAGGACTGGCAGGTCGACGCGGGTCTCATGCGGCAGGCGCACGCCGATGCGCTGTTCATGCATTGCCTCCCCGCGCATCGCGGCGAGGAAGTGGCGGCCGACGTGATCGACGGCCCGCAAAGCGTCGTCTGGGACGAGGCCGAGAACCGCCTGCACACGCAGAAGGCGCTGCTCGAGTACCTGGTGTGCGGGCGCGTATGAGGAAGAGAAAATCTTCGCACCGATCGGGACGTCCCGATCCTGCTTCGCTGACTTACCAGGAGTGAACGAAATGCTGGCACGCTGGACGATTGCCCTGATCGCCGCGATGTTCGCGGCGCCCGCCGCGCTGGCGCAGGCGTGGCCCGACAAGCCGATCCGCTTTCTGATGTCGGCGCCCGCCGGCAGCTCGATCGACGTGCTCGGCCGCGCGATCGCGGACAAGCTCAAGGATCGCATCGGGCAGCCGGTCGTCGTCGAGAATAAGCCCGCCGCGGGCGGCACGGTCGCAACCTCCGAGGTCGCGCATTCGGCCCCGGATGGCTACACGATGGTCCTCGCCTTCAACGGCCCGCTCGCGTTCGCGCCGTTCCTTCAGAAGCTGCCCTACGACGTGAGCAAGGACCTGGCGCCGGTGATCATCACGTCGAGCCAGCCGAACGTGCTGGCGGTTAACGCGACGCTGCCCGTGCATTCGGTCAAGGAGCTCGTCGCGTACGCGAAGGCGAATCCCGGCAAGCTCAATTACGCGTCGGTCGGCAACGGCAGCTCGTCGCATCTCAACATGGAAGCGTTCAAGAGCATGGCCGGCTTCGACGCGCTGCACGTGCCGTTCAACGGCTCGCCGCCGGCGGTGAAGGCCACCGTGCAGAACGAAACGCAGATGCTGTTCGCGGTGATGCAGCCGCTGCAGGCGCAGATTCAGGCGGGCGCGCTGCGTGCGATTGCCGTGACCACCGGCAAGCGGTTTCCGCTGCTGCCCGACCTGCCGACGATCGCCGAATCGGGTTATCCGGGCTTCGAGGCGCTGGCGTGGAACGGCGTGCTCGTCGCAGCCGGCACGCCGAAGCCGATCGTCGCACGGCTCAACACGGAGATGAACGCGATCCTGAAAGAGCCCGACGTCGTGCAGAAAATGCACGGCTTCGGCTTCGACCTGATTGGCGGAACGCCCGAGGATTTCGGGGCGCTGATTTCCGGCGAGGCGAAGCGGTGGGAGCCGGTGATCCGCAAGGTCGGGCTCAAGGTGGATTGAAGATGAGCGACGTCAAGAAAGTCGTGCTCGCCTACTCGGGCGGGCTCGACACGTCCGTCATCCTCAAGTGGCTGCAGGACACCTACGGCTGCGAGGTCGTCACGTTCACCGCCGACATCGGGCAAGGCGAGGAAGTCGAGCCGGCGCGCGCCAAGGCGATCAAGCTGGGCATCGCGGAAGGCAACATTTTCATCGAAGACCTGCGCGAGGAATTCGTCCGCGACTTCGTGTTCCCGATGTTCCGCGCCAACGCCGTGTACGAGGGCGAGTACCTGCTCGGCACGTCGATCGCGCGGCCGTTGATCGCGAAGCGGCTGGTCGAGATCGCCAGGCGGACGGGCGCCGACGCGATTTCGCATGGCGCGACCGGCAAGGGCAACGACCAGGTTCGGTTCGAGCTCGGCGCGTACGCGCTCGCGCCGGAAATACGGATCATCGCGCCGTGGCGCGAATGGGATCTGCTTTCGCGAGAGCGGCTGCTCGACTACGCCGACCGGCATGGCATTCCGGTGGACTTCAAGAAGCGCGCGGGCGGCGCCCCGTATTCGATGGACGCGAACCTTCTCCATATCAGCTATGAAGGCGGCATCCTCGAGGACCCCGATTTCGAGCCGGAAGAATCGATGTGGCGCATCACCGTGTCGCCGGAGAAGGCGCCCGACACGCCGCAGACGATCGAGCTCGAATACCGGGCGGGCGACGTCGTTGCCGTGGACGGGACCGGCATGTCGCCGGCGGCCGTGCTCACGAAACTCAACGAGATCGGCGGGCGCCATGGCGTCGGTCGCCTCGACATGGTGGAGAACCGCTACGTCGGCATGAAATCCCGCGGTTGCTACGAGACACCCGGCGGAACGATCCTGCTGAAGGGCCACCGCGCAATGGAGTCGATCACGCTCGACCGCGAGGTACTCGCGCTCAAGGACGACCTGATGCCGCGCTACGCGCGGATGATCTACAACGGTTACTGGTTCAGCCCCGAGCGCAACCTGCTGCAGGGATTGATCGATGCATCGCAGGCCCCGGTGAACGGCACGGTGCGCCTGAAACTCTACAAGGGCACCGTGATGTGCGTGGGCCGCTCGTCCGCCGCCGACTCGCTGTTCGACGCCAGGATCGCGACGTTCGACGACGACGCGGGCGCGTACGATCAGAAGGACGCGGCAGGATTCATCAAGCTGAACGCGCTGCGGATGCGAATCGCCGCGAGGCTCGGCCGCGCCTGAACTTCCCGACATCGCCGTCTATCGCGATGCGCTGAACGCGCGCATCCGCGGCAAGCCGCTGCGCGATGCCCGGATCGTCAGTCCATTCGTGCTGCGAACGGCGGTTCCCCCGCTCGAAACGCTCGTCGGCCGACGCGTCGTCGACGTGCGGCGACTCGGCAAGCGCATCGTGCTCGCGTTCGACGGCGATCTCTATCTGGTCGTGCATCTGATGATCGCCGGCCGCCTGCGCTGGCTGACCGAAGGCCGCAAGCCGCCCGGGCGAATCACGCTGGCGCTGCTCGACTTCGACGGCGGCACGCTGGCGCTCACCGAGGCTGGAACGAAACGCCGCGCATCGCTGCACGTCGTCGAAGGCGCGGTGGCACTCGCGGCGTTCGACATGGGCGGCCTCGAGGTGGAAAGCTCGGATTTCGCGACATTCGCCGCGCGACTGCGCGAGGAAAATCACACGCTCAAGCGCGCGCTGACCGATCCGCGCATCCTGAGCGGAATCGGCAACGCGTACTCCGACGAGATTTTGCATCGAGCGCGGCTGTCGCCGCTCGCGCACACGCGAAAGCTCGACGACGCGGCGCTGACGCGACTCTTCGGGGCGACGCGTACCGTACTTGCCGAGTGGACCGCGCGGCTCGCGGCCGAGACTGGAGGCGGATTTCCCGAGCGCGTGACCGCTTTCCGCGCCGAGATGGCCGTTCATGGCAAGTTCCGCGAGCCCTGTCCGGTGTGCGGCACCGCCGTTCAGCGGATCGTCTACGCCGAGAACGAGAGCAATTACTGTCCCGGCTGCCAGACGAACGGCGTGATCCTCGCCGATCGGGCGCTGTCGCGACTGCTGCACGCCAGCTTTCCGCGCGAAGCGTGAAGACCCCGCACTACGACTCGCCATAGATAAATAAAAGCCGACGTGTCCGCTCGCGTGCATCGCCGCGGGCAATGCGTGCGCTGCAGGCTGTTCATCACAACAACGTGGAACACGCTGGCGTTACATCGCGCACCGCCACCCGACGCGCGGCGCGCGCGATTGCCGGGTGCGCAACTTGCTTGACGAGGTCGACTTGATCGTGCCGCCGCCGCTCGATGCGATTCGCAAGCAAACCCGCAGGTCATTCAGCCAACCGCAAGGCGGCGCTTCGGCTGCTTGCCCGCATGAAAACGCTGAAGCCCGAGCGCTCCGGCATGCATCGCGTGCGCACGCGCATCGTCGTCTTCTTCACCGTGCTGCTCGTGCTCGTGCAGGGCGCCGCGTTCCTGCTCGTCAACGCCGCCAATTCCGACAACGCGCGCAGCATCGTCGACCAGGAGCTCGCGACCGGCGAGCGAATCGTCCGCCGCGCGCTCGAGCACGAGCGCGAGCGTCTTTTGAGCGGCGCGCTCGCCTACGACGAGGCGTTCGTGCGCGAGATTGCGCGGCTCGCCGAGGTGCAGGTCTCGTTCGCGGTGCGCGAACCCGGTGGCCCGTGGTCGATCGCCGCATCCACGCTGCCGGCGGGAAGCCACGCCACGCTTGCCGCGCGCCTGCCCGAAGCGTCCGCGCTGCGCGACGGCCGCGCGCAGGTCACGCTCGAGGGTCGCGACTACCAGATTCGCGCGCTGAAAGTTTCGCCAGGCCAAGGCACCGAGACGATGGCCGTCCTGCAGCGGTCGCCGAGAGATACGCTCGCGCGCGCGGCGGAACTGCAGACGCTGTTGATGGGCCTCGCAGCGGTGAGCCTCGGTGGCTCGCTGATCGGCAGCATCTTCATCGCCCGTGGCATCACGGGCCCGCTCAACCGGCTCGCGAAGGGCGCCGCCCGCATCAGCCGCGGCGATTATTCGCAGCCGATCGAGATC
>DATEIQ010000015.1:0-8076 GCA_035278845.1 Casimicrobiaceae bacterium
CGAGCGCGCACCGCGAAGGTCGCGCAGCAGGCCGATCGTCTTGCGCCGGTTCTTGGCGATCTTGTCGGCGACGTTGCCGAGGCCGGTGTCGCGCACCGCGAGCTCGGCGAGCGCGCGGTTTCGCGACGGTTCGACGATCGCCCAGCCGGCGGCCACGGCCGCCTCGTCGGCCTGCGCCTGCGTCCAGCGATCGGCGATCGCCTGCGCGGCGCGCGCGCTGTCGATCACCCGGCCGACGACTTCGCGGGCGTCGCTCTCGACGCCCGCCGTGGAAACGCTCATCCCGCGAATTTTACTTCGCGGCGGTGCCCTTGTATTTCGCCAGGTGACGCACGGGCAGCGACAGCGCATCGCGGCGGAACGGATCGCCGAGTTCGCGGGTCACCATCATCTCGAGCACCGTCGTCTTGCCCTCGCGTTGCGCGGCGGCGGCTGCGCGCAGCGCCGGGCCGACGTCGGACACCTTGTCGACGCGAACGCCTTCGGCGCCCATCGCCTTGGCGACGGCGGCCCACGACGGCTGATGGTCGAGATTCACGCCGATGAAGCGGTTGTCGTAGAAATCGACGTGGTTCTTCTTTTCGGCGCCCCACTGCCCGTTGTTGAAGACGACGGCGGTCACGGGAATCTTTTCGCGCACGCACGTCTGCAATTCGCCGAAGCTCATGCCCCATGCGCCGTCGCCGACGTAGGCGATCGCCGCGCGATCCGGCGCGCCGAGTTTTGCGCCGACGATCGTCGGGAACGCGTAGCCGCAATTGCCGAAGCTCATCGCCGCGAACATCGAGCGTGGGCGGTCGAAGCGCAGGTAGCTGTTCGAGACCGAGCAGATATTGCCGATGTCGGTGGACACCATCGCGCCGTCCGGCATCGCGCGCTCGAGCTCGCGCAGCATCTGCCGCGGATGCATGTGCGACGACTGCGCGCTCACTTCGAGCGACCACGTGTCCTTTTCATGCGTCCAGCCGTCGAGCTCCGACTCCCACACCCGCTTCTCGTCGCGCAGCGTCGCGAGGCGTGCGTCGCGGTTGGCGTTGCAGGCCAGGTCCTTGCCGGAAAGCCGTGCAACGAGCGCGCGCGCCGAAGCCCCGGCATCGCCGCAGATCCCGACCGAAATCGGCTTCACGAGCCCCAGCATCTTCGGGTCGGCGTCGATCTGGATGATTTGTGCCTCCTTCGGCCAGTAGTCGAGGCCGTGCTGGGGCAGCGTGCCGAACGGACCGAGCCGCGTCCCGAGCGCGAGCACGACGTCGGCCTTCGCGATCAGCTTCATCGCCGCCTTCGAGCCCTGGTAACCAAGCGGGCCGCACCACAGTGGATGGCGCGACGGAAACGCGTCGTTGTGCAGGTAACTCACGCACACCGGCGCTTGCAGCAGCTCGGCGAGGGCGACCGCATCACCCTGCGTGCCACCCATGATGATGCCGCCGCCCGCGAGAATCACCGGGAACTTCGCTTTCGCGAGCAGCGCCGCCGCCTGGTCGAGGCTCGCCTCGCCGCCGGCGCCCCGTTCGATGGCGAGCGGACGCGGAATCTCGCATTCGATGTCGCCGTAAAAGAAATCGCGCGGGATGTTGAGTTGCGTAGGGCCCATCTCCAGCATCGCGCGATCGAACGCACGGCTCGTGAGCTCTGCCATGCGGGCGCGATTGTTGACGTGCGCCTGGTACTTGGTGATTTTCGAGAAGATGGGCAGCTGCTCGGTCTCCTGGAAGCCGCCGAGTCCGAGCGTCATCGAGCCGGTTTCGGGCGTGATCACGACCACCGGCGAATGCGCCCAGAACGCCGCCGCCGTGGACGTCACGAAGTTCGTGATGCCGGGTCCATTCTGCGCAATGCATACGCCGTGGCGGCCGGTGACGCGGGCGTAACCGTCGGCCATGTGACCGCCGCCCTGCTCGTGCGCCACCGAAACGAAGCGGATGCCCGCCGCCGGAAACAGGTCGAGCGCATCCATGTAGGCGGAGCCGACGATGCCGAACACGTCGGTGACGCCCTGCGCGACCAGCGTCTCCACGAACGCCTCGGACGGCGTCATTTTCTGGCGGCCGCGCACGGCCAGGTTCTTCGATTCGGTCATCGTGTTCATTTCGTTGGATCCTCGCCCTGTCGAACCTTAGAATTGTGAGCCCGTCGCCGCGCCGCCGCTAGGGCCAGAGTGGCGATCCGGTTGAGTCCAGCGGGAAACCATGCAAGCAGCGCGCCGAAAGAGGTGGCGGGCGCGCCGCAAATCGCCTATCGTTCCACGCGCGCGCAGAAATCCCGACCGTCGTGCACGCTTCTCGCACGAGAGGCCGCGAACGCGCGCTCCGATCGATTCCGAAGGGAGGCTTCATGTTGCGTCGTTCGCTTCTGCGGGCAGTCGTTGCCGCAACCGCCGCCGTCACGCTGTCCGCCGGCACCGCGCATTCGCAGACACCCGTTCGCATCCGCATTCAGACCGCCGTGCCCTCGGCCAGCATTTATTTCGAGCTGTTGAAGAAGATGGGCGAGCGCGTGGACAAGATGTCGGCCGGGCGCGTCAAGATGGAAATGCTGCCCGACGGCGCGGTCGTCGCCGCATTCGAGATTCTCGATGCCGTCGACAAGGGCGTCGTCGAAGGCGGTTACGCATGGACGCACTACTGGTCGGGCAAGAACGCGGCCGCGGGGCTGTTCTCGAACCCGATGGCGGGCGCCGGCGTCGGCCTCGACCAGCTTTCGCACATGGCGTGGATCTACGAGGGCGGCGGCTACGATCTGTATCGCAAGCTCTACAAGGACGTGCTCAAGGTCAACGTCGAGCCGATCTTCGTGCAGCCGATGGGTCCGGATCCGCTCGGCTGGTTCAAGCGTCCGATCGCGAGCACCGACGACTTCAAGAAGATGAAGTACCGTGCGCCACCCGGGATCACCGGCGAGATCTTCAAGGAGATGGGCGTGTCGGCGGTGGCACTGCCGGGCGGCGAAATCGTCACCTCTGCGCAGCGGGGCGTCATCGACGCGGCGGAGTGGATCGGCCCCGCCGACGACCTGAACCTCGGCCTGCAAACGATCTGGAAGCACTACTACCTGCAGGGCCTGCACCAGTCGACGGATATCGGCGAGATCCTCATCAACAAGACGGTGTGGGACAAACTCTCCCCCGACCTGCAGGAGATCATCCGCACCGCCGCGATGGCGTCGATGACGGAGACGTACACGTACAACGTCTATCGCAATGCGCAGGCGATCGTGAAGCTGCGCAACGAGTACAAGGTCGAGATCCACGATACGCCGAAGGACTTCTTCCCGCAGTTCGTCCGTGCGACCAACGTCGTGCTCGACCGCTACGCCGGTAAGGATCCGTTCTTCAAGGAAGTGCTCGATTCGCAGCGCAATTTCGCGAAGACGGTCGTGCCGTACTGGACGAAGATCCTCGACCTGTACTCGAACCTCGGCAACGCCGCGCTGGCAGCGCCGCCGAAGTGACGAAGCGCCGCTAGAACGAAAAACAAGGACGGCGGCCGGCACACCGGCCGCGTCCACGCGCCTTTTCTCCGTTCGCGCGCCGGCCAGCGGCGCGCGGCGGTTCCGTTTCGTACCGCGGAAATTCCCATGACCGATGCAAGTGCTGCAGGCAATCGCTTGACGCAAGCGCTCGACGCGATCACGCGCGTCGTCGGCCGCGTCACGGCGTGGCTGATCATCCCGATGGTGGGATCGCTCGTCTACGAGGTCTTTGCGCGCTATCTCTTCGACGCGCCGACCGTGTGGGCCTACGACATGACGTACATGCTCTACGGCACGTTCTTCATGCTGGGTTCCGCCTGGACGCTGCAGCGCGGCGGCCACATCCGCACCGATACGTTCTACGCCACCTGGTCGCCGCGGCGCCAGGCGATCGTGGACGCCGCGTGCTACGTGCTGTTCTACCTGCCGGCGATGGTGGTGTTCCTGAAGCTCGGCGCCGAGTACTTCTGGAAGTCGTTCCAGCAGAACGAGCGGATCGTCACCAGCCCGTGGCTGCCGATCGTTTGGCCGTTCAAGTTCGTCATGCCCGTGACCGCAGCGCTGCTGATCATTCAGGGCGTCTCGGAGCTCATCAAGTGCGTGCGCGTGATCGTGCGCCCGGATGGAGATCAGAAATGACGCCTGAATGGATCGGCATTCTCGCGTTGATCGTCCTGTTCGGCGCGATCTTCGTCGGCTTCCCGATCGCCTTCACGCTGATCTCGGTCGCGATGTTCTTCGGCTACGTCGCGCTCGGCGACCTGTCGCTGTACCTGATGCAACTGCAGTTCTTCGCGGTCATGCGCGACCCGACGCTCGCGGCGGTGCCCTTCTTCCTGTTCATGGGTTACCTGCTCGAGCAGTCGGGGCTGATGGAGCGGCTGTTCCGCGGCGTGCAGCTGCTGTTCGCGTCGCTGCGCGGCTCGCTGTACCTCGCGGTCCTGATGACGGCGACGATCTTCGCCGCGGCGACAGGGATCGTCGGCTCGTCGGTGACGCTGCTCGGCGTTATGGCCGCGCCGGCGATGAAGCGAAGCCGCTACGACGTGCGACTGTCGGCCGGCGTGATAACCGCGGGCGGCACGCTCGGCATCCTGATCCCGCCGTCGGTGATGCTGATCGTGATGGGACCGGTTGTCGGCGTGCCGGCCACCGATCTCTTCGCCGCGGCGGTGATTCCGGGCCTGCTGCTCTCCGGCCTGTACATGATCTATGCACTCGCGCGGAGCTATCTGAATCCGGCGCTCGGTCCCGAACTGCCGCCCGAGGAGCGCGCCGCGTCGTTCGGCATCATCGTCAAGGAGCTCGTGGTCGGCATCGCGCCGATCGTCATCGTCATCCTGGCGACGCTTGGCGTGATCCTGGCCGGCATTGCGACGCCCACCGACGCCGGCGCGGTGGGCGCCTTCGCCACGCTGATCCTCACGCTGCTTTACCGGCGCATGACGTGGCAAGGTTTCCGCAAAGCGGTCTACTCGACGCTGGAAGTATCGTGCATGATTCTGCTGCTCGTCGCCGCGTCGAACTACTTCGGGGCCGTGTTCTCGCGCCTCGGCAGCGCGACGCTGATCGCCGAATCGCTGCTGCAGCTGTCGTTCTCGCCGACGATCATGCTGCTGCTGATTCTCGGCATCATCTTCGTGCTCGGCTGGCCGCTCGAATGGGTGCCGATCGTGCTGATCGTCGTGCCGATTCTTCTGCCGCTCGTCAACAAGCTCGGCATCGACCTCGTCTGGTTCTGCACGCTGGTGGCGGTATGCTTGCAGACGGCGTGGCTGTCGCCGCCCGTGGCGTTATCGGCGTACTTCCTGAAAGGCGTCGTGCCCGACTGGCCGCTCAAGGATATCTACGCCGGCATGATGCAATTCATGGTGCTCCAGGTGATCGGCCTGCTGCTCGTGCTGTTCTTTCCGCAGCTCGCGCTCTGGCTGCCACAGATGATGCGCAATTAGGAGGTGACGATGGCTGCATCGAACAGGCGGGTCGGCATCGTCGGCGTCGGCTTCGGCTCGACGGTCTACGTGCCGGCTTTCGCATCGGAAGGCTGGGAAGTCGCGGCGATTTGCAGCCGCCACCGCGACAAGGCGCGCAGCGCCGCCGACATTGCCGGCATCCGCGACGTCCACACGGACGCGATGGAGATGATCGCGCGCGACGACATCGATGCCATCGGCATCGCCTCCCCGCCGGCGACGCATCATCCGCTGTCGATCGCCGCGCTCCGCGCGGGCAAGCACGTGCTGTGCGAAAAGCCGTTCGCGTTGAACACCGCGCAGGCGGCCGAAATGCGCGATGCGGCCAAGGCGAGCGGCCGCACTGCGATGGTCGGCCACGAGTTCAGGCACACGCCGCAGCGGGCTTACGTCAAGGAGCTGCTCGACGAGGGCTACATCGGCCGCTTCCAGCTCTGCACGATCGAGCTCTTCCTCGACCGTTACGTGACGCGCGAGCCGCGGCCGCTCACGTGGCTCGCGCGCGAGTCCGAAGGCGGTGGCCTGCTCGGCGCGCTCGGCTCGCACTACATCGACGCGCTGCGCCACTGGTTCGGCGAAGTGGCGTCGGTCAGCGGCCGGTTGCTGATGCTGCGTCCCGAGCTGCTGGATCCGGCGACGAACCGCGTCGTGAGATCCGAAACGGACGACGCGTTCGTGTTCACGCTGGAGTTTGCGAACGGCGGGCTTGCGACGATGATCGCCTCGTTCGCAGCCACGCCGGCCCGCGGCGCGCGCATCGCCGTAATGGGCGAGCGCGGCACGCTGATCGCCGAGCAGCCCGGTCCGAATCCGATGGAGGACGGCGTCGTGATCGGAAGCCGCGATGGCGCACCGCTCGCACCGCTTGCCACGCCAGCGAAGTACACGCCTTTCACCGACGCCCGCGATCACCGGTTGATGGCGTTTCGATTGCTGGTCCGCGAATTCAACCGCGGCATCGACGAAGGCAATTCACCCGCACCGAGCTTCGGCGACGGCTTTCGCAATCAGCAGGTGCAGGACGCGGTGCGCGAATCCTCGGCGTCAGGCAAAACCGTGCGTCTCCGTTAGCTGCGGTGTCGGAGACGTCTCGGAGATATCTCTGAGACATCTCCGAGATGAATCAGGCGACGAGCGCCGCGGCATCGGTCCACGGCAGTCCGTGCGCCTCGGCGACGGGACGGCACGTCACCTTGCCGAGCGCGACGTTGAGTCCTTGCCGCAAGTGCGTGTCGTCAGCGAGCGCGCGCTTCCAGCCCTTGTCGGCGATCGCGATCACGAACGGCAGCGTGACGTTATTCAGCGCGTACGTCGACGTGCGCGGAACGCCGCCCGGCATGTTCGCGACGCAGTAGTGCACGACGCCGTCGACGACGTACGTCGGATCGGCGTGCGTCGTCGGATGCGACGTCTCGAAGCAACCGCCCTGGTCGATCGCGACGTCAACGACCACCGAGCCGGGCTGCATGCGCGCGATCATCGGGCGCGTGACGAGCTTTGGCGCCGTGGCGCCCACGACGAGAACGCCGCCGATCAGCAGGTCCGCCGCCGCGACGTGGCGCTCGATCGCATCGGCCATCGAGAACACGGTCTGCAGCGCCGGCCCGTAGTGCGCCCATAGTCGCTTCAACGCGTCGGCACTGCGGTCGAGCACCGTCACGCGCGCGCCCATGCCGAGGGCGATTTCGATGGCGTGCGTGCCGACGACGCCGCCGCCCAGCACGACGACCTGCGCCGGTGCGACACCCGGTACGCCACCGAGCAGAATGCCTTTGCCCCCGTGCGGCTTCTCGAGATAGTGCGCGCCCGCCTGCACGGCGAGGCGCCCCGCCACCTCCGACATCGGCGCGAGCAGCGGCAGACCGCCGGAGGGCGACGTCACCGTTTCGTATGCGATGCACACGGCGTTGCTCGCGACGAGATCGCGCGTCTGGTCGGCATCGGGCGCGAGATGCAGATACGTGAACAGGATCTGCCCCGGCCTCAGCATCGCGCGCTCGGCGGCCTGCGGCTCCTTGACCTTAACGATCATGTCGCAATGCGCGAAGAGGTCCGCAGCCGAGGCAGCGATGGTGGCGCCTTCGCGCCGATAGTCTTCGTCCGATGCGCCGATGCCCTTGCCCGCATCGCGCTCGACGGTGACGCCGTGACCGCGGTGACAAAGTTCGCGCACCGACGCCGGCGTCAGGCCGACGCGGTTCTCCGCCACCTTCACTTCCTTCGGAACGCCGATGTGCATGAAATGGACTCAGGCGACGCGAGGCGGCACAGGTTACGCCGGCGACGATCGCGCCGGTAGTGCCAGACCGCGTGTCGTGGCTGGGTCAGGCCGGTGGGCTCGGTCAGGCCGGTGTATACGCGACCGCGTAGGCGGCTGCGAGCGCGGCGATGCCGGGCTCGATGCGCGAAGCGTCGATCGACGCGAAGCCGAGCCGCGCGTAGTTGCGCGGCACTTGGGCGTTAGTGGCGGCGTCATTGGCGGCGTCGAAAAAAACGTCGCCTGGCTCGATCAGCACGCCGCGTTGCGCGGCATCGGCCGCGAGCGTGCGCGTGTCCACGTGTGCCGGGAAGCGCAGCCAGTACGACGATGCGCCGGCCGCAGTGGTGAAGGTGACATCCGGCAGATGCGCGG
>DATEIQ010000016.1:0-10364 GCA_035278845.1 Casimicrobiaceae bacterium
CGCGGCGGCGGCGTGCGACCTCCTCGCAAGCGTCCTCGGCACGGCACCCAGGATCGCGTTGCGCGTGCTCGATCGCAGCGACTGGCATCGGCATGCCGAAGTACCGGCCTACGGCGTGACGCACGTCGCCGGCAGCGGTGACCTGGTCGCCGGCGCGAGCGCCGCCGATCCCTGGCACGACGTCAGCGACCATTTCTCCCGCAACTTGCCGGCGCCGGCGCTCGCCGCACTGGTCCGCGTACATGGCGTCGATGCCGAAAATCGCCGCGGCCCGGCGCTCGACGCGCTCGCCGAATCGCTGATCGTGCACGAGGTCGCGCATCTCCACGCAACCCAGATCGGTCTGAATTTTCCTGCACGCTGGCTCGAGGAGGCGTTCGCCAACTACGTCCTCGTCGCCGTGCTGGGCGAGACCGATCCCGACGGCCTGCGCCGCGTCGGCTCGCTGGCTGAGGCGGCCTCGCTGCTGAACGAGGACCTGCCGACGCTCGCGACATTCGAGCGCGATTTCGGCGAAATGGACGTCGTCCCGTCGGTGCTGGCGGAGCTCGCGATCACGCGCGGCGTCTATGCCGCCTATGCACAGGAAGGCACGGCGCCGCTTGCGCGACTCGCCGAAGCGTTCCGCCCCGGCACGCGGCCCCGCGACGCGGATTACGAGCTCGGCCGGATGCTCGCGACGCGCGTGCATCCGGCGATCGCCGCGATCGCGGACATGTTCAGCGACCGCCGCGCCGAGCTCGCGGCCTGATCGACATCACACGAAAGGGAGCAGCAGGATGAGCGCACGACTGATTCGCATCGCCGCGGTGTACCTGGCCATCGGCGTGACGATGGGCATCGTGATGGGCATCACGCACCAGTTCGCGCTGGCGCCCGTGCACGCGCACGTCAATCTGCTCGGATGGGCGAGCCTCGCCATCATGGGCGTCGTCTATCACGTGTATCCCGCGGCGGCCGAGACGCGCCTCGCCCGCGTCCACTTCTGGATCCACAACATCGCACTGCCGGTGTTCATGGTCGGCCTCGGCTTCGCGCTGACCGGGCACGAGGCAGCGATGCCGATCACGATCACGGGTGCGCTGACTGTCGCGATCGGCATTCTCGTGTTCGTCGTCAATGTCTTCATGACGATACGGCCCGTCGAGGCGAAAGCCTCGCTCGCACAGGCGGTCCGCGCCGGCGCATGACGAACGCACGCCGCAAGCCCGCGGGCGTTGTGCAGGGGCGAAAGCGCCCGCCAGCCGCGGCCCGGACGCGGCCGCCGCGCGATGACGCGCCGGTCCCTGTTCCGGCTGACACGAGCGATCTTCCGAAGCCTTCGCGCCGGCGGCGCCCGCGCTTCGTGCTGTAGCGTCAGGATCGGCAGCACGCTCTTCGCGCGGTAGCCGCGAAGAAGGCCGCCGTACAATCCGGGCATGCGCCTTGCCCGGCTCCTCCGGATCGTGATCGTTGCGCTCCGGCACGGACTCGACGACTTCGCGCTCGCCCACGCCCGCCTGCAGCCGCTGCGTCCCGTGGCGCGCACGCTGCTGTTTTGGCGCGACCTGACTCCACCGCGCGGCGTTCGCCTGCGGCAGGCGCTCGAGGATCTCGGCCCGATCTTCATCAAGTTCGGCCAGATGCTGTCGACGCGGCGCGATCTTCTGCCGCCCGATATCGCCGACGAGCTCGCGCTGCTGCAGGACCGCGTGCCGCCGTTCCCGTCGGCGCAGGTCGAGGCGACGATCGTGCGTGTGTTCGGGCGCCCGCTCGCCGATGTCTTCAAGTCGTTCGATCTCACGCCGGTGGCGAGCGCGTCGGTTGCGCAGGTGCATTTCGGCGAGCTGCCGAACGGCACGCCGGTCGCCGTCAAGGTGCTGCGGCCGAACGTCGCCGACGTGATCGAGCACGATCTCGCGCTGATGCGCACCGCAGCCTCGCTCGTCGAGCGCCTGTGGCGCGAGGGACGGCGCTTGCGGCCGCGTGAGGTCGTCGCCGAATTCGACAAGACGATCCACGACGAGCTCGATCTCACGCGCGAGGCGGCGAACGCGTCGCAGCTGCGCCGCAACTTCCTGCGATCGGGCCTGCTGCGGATCCCCGAGGTCTACTGGGACTGGACGTTCAGCGAAGTGCTGGTGATGGAGCGAATGAGCGGCGTGCCGATCGGACGTATCGCCGAACTCGCCGCCGCCGGCATCGACCTGCAGCGGCTTGCACGCGCGGGCGTCGAGATCTTTTTCACGCAGGTGTTCCGCGACGGCTTCTTTCACGCCGACATGCATCCGGGCAACATCTTCGTCGCCGTCGATGCGGCAAATCACGGCAAGTACGTCGCGCTCGATTTCGGCATCATGGGCACGCTGTCCGAGCAGGACAAGAACTACCTCGCGCAGAACTTCCTCGCGTTCTTCCGCCGCGATTACCATCGCGTCGCGACGACGCACCTCGAATCCGGCTGGGTGCCCGCGAACACCCGCATCGACGAGCTCGAAAGCGAGATCCGCGTCGTCTGCGAGCCGATCTTCGACCGCCCGCTGAAGGAGATCTCGCTCGCCAAGGTGCTCGTGCAGCTCTTCCGCGCGTCGCGCCGCTTCAACGTCCAGATCCAGCCGCAGCTCGTGCTGCTGCAGAAGACGCTCTTGAACGTGGAAGGGCTCGGCCGGCAGCTCGATCCTGACCTCGACCTCTGGGTGACCGCGAAGCCGTTTCTCGAGCGCTGGATGCAGGACCAGATCGGACTGCGGGCGCTCGAGCGGCGGCTGTTCGCGGAAGCCGCATCGATCGTGCAGACGCTTCCCGAGTTGCCGCGGCTCATTCACCAGAAGCTCACGGCGCCGCCGCCAGCGTCCGATCTCGCCCTGAAAGCGCTCGCGCTCGCGCAGCAGTCGCGCAACCGCTGGCTCGCCGTGATCGCCTTGCTGCTCGCGATCGTGATCGCGCTGCTGCTTCGGCAGGCGCTGTAAAACCCATCCGCTACAATCCGCCGCGCCAATCGGCGATCGACGAACAGGGAGTGCTAAGAAGCGGTGGCGTTACTCGAAATCCAGGGTGTCACCCGGCGCTTCGGTGACTTCGCCGCCGTCGACGACGTGAGCCTCGCCGTCGAAGCCGGCGAGTTCTTCACGCTGCTCGGTCCGTCGGGCTGCGGCAAGACGACGCTCCTGCGCATGATCGCCGGGTTCGATCTCCCGGATGCCGGCCGCATTCTGCTCAACGGCGAGGATCTCGCAAGCCGGCCGCCGGAGCTTCGTCCCGTGCGCACGGTGTTCCAGAGCTACGCGCTGTTTCCGCACATGACGGTCGAGGGCAACGTCGCGTTTCCGCTGCAGATGGCGAACGTGAAGGTATCGGAGCGGCCGGCGCGCATCGCCGCGGCGCTCGAGGACGTGCGACTGATCGGCTTCGGCAAGCGCTATCCGCACGAGCTGTCGGGCGGCCAGAAGCAGCGCGTCGCGATCGCGCGCGCGCTCGTCACGCATCCGACGATGCTGCTGCTCGACGAGCCGCTCGCCGCGCTCGACGCGAAGCTGCGCGAGGAGCTGCAGGTCGAGCTCATCAACCTGCAGAAGGAGGTCGGCATCGCGTTCGTGTACGTGACGCACGACCAGACGGAAGCGCTCGCGCTGTCGCATCGCATCGCGGTGATGAACCGCGGCCGCGTCGAGCAGCTCGACGAGCCGTCGAAGATCTATGGCTTTCCGAAAACGAAATTCGTCGCCGATTTCATCGGTCACATCAATCTGTTCTCGGGCCCGGTGATGACGAACGACGGCGGCACCGTTACCGTCGACGTGAAGGGACTCGGACCTGTGCACGTTGCCGCGCGCTCGTCGGTTGCCGTCGGCGCGACAGGCACCGTGGCGCTTCGTCCCGAAAAAATCCGCATCGTGGCGGGCTCGCCCGGAGACACGCCCGACAACCATTTCCGCGGCAACGTCGCCGATTTGCTCTACATGGGCGACGTCACCGTCTACCGCGTCGAAACGGCGGGCGGCACGCGGATCGAGGCCTTGCTCGCGAATTCGCAAAGCGGCCGCGCGAAATTCTTCGAGGTCGGTGACGCCGTCGAGACGAGCTTCAGCGTCGACGCCGGCCACTTCATCGCCGAGTAGCCAAAACATGGCTGCCAACAGCGTTTCGGGTGCGCGCATCGCCAGGTGGCTCGTCAGCGGCCCGCCGCTGCTCTACCTGCTCGTCTTCTTCGCCGCGCCAGCGCTCATCATGGTGCTCGCGTCGTTTCGGACGCCCGGCGAATTCGGCGGTCTCGCACCGCTCGTCGACGAGGCCGGCCGGCTCGATCTCAACACCGAGAGTTACGTCCGCTTTTTCACCGAATCCGTCTACCTGCAGGTCTTCGTCAAGTCGGCGTGGTACGCGCTGCTGACGACGCTCGCGTGTCTCGCCCTCGCGTACCCGCTGGCGACGCTGATCGCGAAGAGCTCGAAGAAGCACCGCGATTTGTTGCTGCTGCTCGTGATCCTGCCCTTCTGGAGCAACTTCCTGATCCGCATCTACGCGTGGATGATTATTCTGGGGCCGAACGCGGCGCTCGCACGCATGGTGAACGGCGCGCTCGCATGGTTCGGTGCGGGACCCGTGCCGCTGCTCTTCAGCGCGTTCGCGGTGCTGACGTGCCTCGTCTACGTGCATCTTCCGTTCATGGTGCTGCCGCTGTACGCCAACCTCGAGAAGCACGACCAGGCGCTGCTCGACGCCGCTCAGGATCTCGGCGCGAATGCGTGGCATCGCTTCTGGCGGATCACGTTTCCGCTTTCGCTGCCGGGGGTCTACGCGGGATCGGCGCTGGTGTTCATTCCGGCGCTCGGCATTTTCGCGATCCCCGACATCCTGGGCGGCCCGGACGACACGCTGATCGGCAACCTGATCAAGCAGCAGTTTCTCGAGACGCGTGACTGGCCGTTCGGCAGCGTGCTGTCGATCATGCTGACAGTGGCGGCGCTGCTCCTTGCCGGCATCGCTGCGTGGGTGGGCCGGCGCGGCGCTGCGGGGGCAACGCGTGCGTAGGCGCTCGCCCTGGTTGTGGGCCGCGGCGCTCGCCGCGTACGCATTCCTGTACGTTCCGCTCGTGATCGTCGTCGTCTACTCGTTCAACGACTCGCGCCTCAACGCCGAATGGGTGGGCTTCACGCTCGACTGGTATCGCAAGCTCGCCGCGGACGACGACATGCTGGCCGCCGCGGGCAACTCGCTTTTGATCGCGCTCACGGCAAGCGTCGTGTCGACGGTGCTCGGGACGATGGCCGGCGTGGCGCTGCACCGCTACAAGCTGCGGCTGCTGCCCATACTGGTGCTGGCGCCGATCGCGATCCCCGAGATCCTGATGGGCGTGTCGCTGCTGATCTTCTTCGTATTGCTGAACTTCACGCTGGGGCTCGTGTCCGTCGCGTTGGCGCACATCGCGTTCTGCATCGGCTTCGTCGCGATCGTCGTGCGCGCGCGGCTCGCCGGTATGGATGAATCGCTGACCGAGGCAGCGCGCGACTGCGGCGCCACACCGGCCCGGGCGTTCCGCCACGTGACGCTGCCGCTGATCATGCCGGGCGTCGTCGCCGGCGCGCTGATGGCGTTCACGCTGTCGATCGACGACTTCGTCATCACGTTCTTCACCGCGGGCGCCGGTACCGTCACGCTGCCGCTTCTGATTTACTCGATGATCAAGATCTCGGTAACGCCCGAGGTGAACGCCGTGTCAACCCTGCTGATGCTGCTGACGTTGCTGCTGATCGTCGTCGCCGCCAAGCTGTCACCCACCCTGCTCCGCTCCGACCGGGAGACCTGAAGATGAACGTTCGAGCTTACTGGACTACCCTCCGCGCTGACGCGCTTCGGGGCCCATTCGCCCTTGGGACGGCCCTGCGGGCTCTTGCCGCCGCCATCATCCTCGCCATCGCCGCCGTCACCACGGCGCCGGCGTACGCGAAAGACCAGCTTCACCTGTACAACTGGAACAACTACATCGCCCCCGAGACGATCAAGCGCTTCGAGGGCGTGTGCCAGTGCGAGGTCGTGCAGACGTACTACTCGGACAACGAGGAGCTGCTCGCCAAGCTCGCCGCCGGCGCGAAGGGCTACGACGTGCTGGTGCCGACCAGCAACGCCGTGCAGGCGCTGATTCGCGGCGGCCAGCTGAAGCCGCTCGACAAGACGGCGATCCCGAACATCAAGAACGTCGATCCCGCGTATCTGAACACGCCGTTCGATCCGGGCAACCAGTATTCGGTGCCCTATGCGATGTCGACGACGATCCTGGGCTACAACGACGCGAAGATGAAGGAGCTCGGGCTGCCCACCGACACGTGGGCGGTGATCTTCGATCCGAAGTACCTCGAGAAGGTGAAGGGTCGCGTCACGGTGCTCGACAGCGCGAACGAACTCTTCGCGGCCGCGCTCAAGTATCTCGGCTACTCGGCCAATGACGTCGACCCCAAGCATTGGGACGAGGCGGCGGCGGCGATCAAGAAGGCGAAGCCGTACTGGGCGGCGTTCAATGCGTCGTCGTACATCAAGGAGCTGACGGTTGGCAACATCTGGCTCGTGCACGGCTACTCGAACGACATCTTCCAGGCGAACCTCGATGCGCAGGCGGCAGGCCGCAAGTTCCACATCCTCCAGGGCGTGCCGAAGGAAGGCGCTGTGCTCGCCGTCGACAACATGGTGATCCACAAGGCGGCGCCGCGGCCGGACCTCGCGCTGCGGTTCATCAATTTCATGCTCGAAGGCCGCAACTCGGCCGAGCTCACGAACCTGATCGGATCAGGGAACCCGAACCTCGACGCGATGAAGTACATCAAGCCCGAGCTCACGAAGCTGCCCGCCGTTTTTCCGCCGAAGGAGCTGCAGGCGAAGCTCGAGCAGCTCAAGGACCTGACGGTCGCGCAACGGCGGCTGCGTAACAAGCTATGGACCGAGATCAAGGCCAGCAAATAGCGGCGAACGCGTGCGATGATCCGTCATGAAAAATGCGGCCGAGCCGACGCGCCCGCGCACGCGCCTGCCGCACGTGCTGGCGACGCTGTTCGGCCTCGCGATCGTCTTCGTGTCACTCGAGCCGTTCAGCCCCTGGCTGCCGCCGCCGCCGGGGACGCCGTTCTTCCTGTTCGCACCGACGCCGGCGCGCTGGCTGCGCTACGACACGCTGCTGAACGTCCTGGCTTACGTACCGTTCGGCTTGTTCGTCGCGTTGCTTCGCCGCGGCGCGACGCCGGCGCAGCGCGTCCTGGACGCGGCGATCATCGGCGCGGCGATGTCGTTCGCGATGGAATCGCTGCAGATGTACGTTCCGCCGCGCGTCGCGAGCGCGATGGACCTCGCGGCGAACGCGATCGGCGCGGCGCTTGGCGGCCTCGCCGCGGCGGCGCTCGCCCGTAGCAACGCTCGCGACACGATCTATCGCGCGCGGGCGCGGCTGATCCTGCCGGGCTATCTCGGCGATATCGGGCTCGCGCTTTTGCTGCTGTGGCTCGTCGCGCAGACGAATCCCGGCATCCCGCTCTTCGCCGTCACCTTCGACAGCGATCCGGTCGCGCCGGCAGCGATCGCGGCCGTGCCGCCGTCGCCGCCGATCGCGCTTGCCCAGCCGCCGGCGCCGGACGTGAGCGAGGCGGCGCACGAGAAAACCGACGCCGGCGTGCAGGCGGCCGGGGCCGGTTTCCAGATGCTCGGCGTCGGCCTCTTCACCGCACTGCTGCTGCGGCGGCACCGCAGGACCGGGACGATCGTGCTCGCGCTGATCGCCGGCGCATTGGCAGTCAAGTCGATCGCTGCGCTGATACTGCTCAAGCCCGCGGTATGGGAGAGCTGGCTTCGTCCCGGAACGCTGATCGGGATCGCCGCCGGCGCCGTTGCGCTGCGCATCGCGCTCGCGCTGCCGCGCCCGGTGCAGGTCGCCGCGTGCGCGGTCGCGCTTCTGTCGTCGCTCGGTGCACCGGTGCTTGCGCCGGAATTGCTGACGGCGCGCGCACCACTTGCGCTCTTCGACTGGCATCACGGCCAGCTCCTGAATTTCAACGGCCTGACGCGCACCGCGCTGCTCGTGTGGCCGATTCTCACCGCCGCATGGCTGTTCGTGCTCGCCGGCCGCCCGGCGTGGGGCAAGCCCGCCGAGCCGGCGTAAAATTCGTCGATGAGCTACTACCGCCATCACGTTTTCTTCTGCTGCAACCAGCGCGATCCGCCCGAGCGCTGCTGCGCGAACAACGGCGCGCTCGCGCTTTCGCAGTATGCCAAGCAGCGGATCAAGGCCCTCGGACTGTCGGGTCCGGGCCGCGTGCGTATCAACAAGGCCGGCTGTCTCGACCGGTGCGAGGAGGGACCGGTGATTGTCGTGTATCCCGAGGAAGTCTGGTACACGTACGTGGACAAGGAAGACATCGACGAGATCATCGACCGCCACGTCGTGGGCGGCGAGATCGTCGAAAGGCTGCGCATTTGACGGCGCGCGGCGTCGAGCGCTTCGAGATCGAGGGGCCGGCCGGCACGATCGAGGCCGCGCTCGACCTTCCCGCGGTCACGCCGCAAGGAGTCGCGCTCGTCTGCCATCCGCATCCGCTGCAGGGCGGAACGCTCGACAACAAGGTCGCGCAGACGCTCGCGCGCACGTTCGCGAAGCTCGGCTATGCGGCGGCGCGCTTCAACTTTCGCGGCGTCGGCAAATCTGCCGGAACGTTCGCCGAGGGCATCGGCGAAACCGACGACGCGCTCGCCGTGCTCGGGCACGCGCGCCGCCGATTCGGCGACGCACTGCCGGTCGCGCTGGCCGGCTTTTCATTTGGCTCGTACGTGCAAACGCGCGTCGCCGAGCGCGTGCACGCCGAAGGCCTGGTGCTGGTGGGCCCGGCCGTCAACCGCTTTCGCATCCAGCGCGTGCAGGCGGGCACGGTCGTCGTGCACGGCGAGGAGGACGACGTCGTGCCGCTCGCCGACGTGTTCGCGTGGGCGCGGCCGCAGCAGTTGCCCGTCGTCGTGTTTCCCGGCTGCGGTCATTTCTTCCATGGGCGGCTGCCGCAGCTCGCGAGCGTCGTGACGGCGATGTATCCGCGCAGGTGAAGGGTGACGCGCCGGTGCTGCGCGTCGAGGCGCTGCGCAAGCGCTACGGCGATCTCGAGGTCGTGCGCGGATTGTCGTTCGCGATCGGCCGCGGCGAATGCTTCGCATTGCTCGGTCCGAACGGCGCCGGCAAGACAACGACGCTCAAGTGCTGCCTCGGCCTGATCGATCCGGACGGCGGCGCGATCGAGCTCGTCGGCGAGCCCGTGCCGAAGGCGGCGCGCGAGGCGCGCATCCGCGTCGGCGTCGTGCCGCAGATGGACAATCTCGATCCCGACTTCACGGTGCGCGAGAATCTCGTCATCTACGGCCGCTATTTCAGTATCCGCAGTCACGTGCTCGACGCGCGGATCCCGCGCCTGCTCGAGTTCGCAGGGCTCGCGGGCAAGGCCTCCACGTCGATCCGCACGCTGTCCGGAGGGATGAAGCGGCGCCTGACGCTCGCGCGCGCGCTCGTCAACGATCCCGAGCTGCTGATCCTCGACGAGCCGACGACGGGCCTCGACCCGCAGGCGCGGCACCTGATCTGGGACGGCCTGCGGCAACTGCTCAAGCAGGGCAAGACGATCCTGCTGACGACGCATTTCATGGACGAGGCCGAGCGGCTCGCGACGCGCCTCGCCGTCATCGATCACGGCACGCTGATCGCGTGCGACACCCCGGGCGCGCTGCTCGACGCGCACGTCGAGCCCGAGGTCGTCGAGGTGTACGGCGACGCCGCGCGCACGTGGGCCGAATCGCGCGGACGCGCGCTCGCGAGCCGGGTAGAGGTCGCGGGCGAGACGGCGTTCTGCTACGCGGCCGACGCCGCACCGCTGCTCGCCGACCTCGCCGCGCGCACCGGCGTGCGCTATCTGCACCGGCCGGCGAACCTCGAGGACCTGTTCATCAAGCTGACAGGACGCGAACTGCGCGATTGAAATCGACCTGTGGCGAGATCGAACCCAAAATGACTGCCCGCGTCCTGCAACCGCCGATCCTCTCGCGCCGCTTCGTCCCCGTGTGGCGGCGCAACCTGCTCGTGTGGCGCAAGCTCGCGATCGCGAGCATCCTCGGCAACATCGCCGACCCGCTGCTCTACATGCTGGCGCTCGGCTATGGCATCGGCGCGCTGGTCGGCGAGGTGGGCGGCATGTCGTACGTTGCGTTCATCGGCACCGGCATGGTTTGCGAGAGCGCGATGTTCACGTCGAGCTTCGAGGGCATGTACTCGGCGTTCTCGCGCATGCACGTGCAGCGGACGTGGGACGCGATCATCAACGCGCCGATCGCGCTCGACGACGTGGTGCTCGCCGAATGGATCTGGTGCGCGA
>DATEIQ010000017.1:0-6598 GCA_035278845.1 Casimicrobiaceae bacterium
ATGCGCGCGATGACCGAGCGACGGCGCCGCCGCCGCGCGCTGAACGAAGGCGGCGACCTGCTGCTGTTCTTCGGCGCGCGCGTCGAGCAGGAGCTGCCGTACTTCGGGCCGCTGATGAAGCTGTCGAAGGATTTCATCGACATCAATTTCGCCTTCTCGCGCGTGCCCGGACAGCCGAAGACATACGTGCAGGACCGCATCCGCGAGCGCGCGGACAAGGTCGTGCAGATGCTGCGCGACGACCACTGCTACGTGTACATCTGCGGCCTGAAGGGCATGGAGCAGGGTGTCGTCGACGCGTTTCGCGACGTGTGCAGCCAGCATGGCCTCGACTGGGATGCGCTGAAGCCCGAGCTGCTCGCGAAGAGCCGGCTGCACATCGAGACGTATTGAGGTCCGCCGGTGCTCGCCTCTGCGCCCGGGCGGGTCGTGTAATCTCGCGCCATACGATGGCTGGATTCGACAATCCGCACGAGACCTGGAATGCACGCTTCGCGGGCAGTGACTATCTGTTCGGCGAAGCGCCCAACGCCTTCCTGACGCGCGAGGCGCGCTGGATCGCGCCGCGCGGCTCGGTGCTGTGCGTCGCCGACGGCGAAGGCCGCAACAGCGTGTGGCTGGCGCAGCAGGGCTTCCATGTCGTCGCATTCGACTTCGCCGAGAACGCCGTGGCCAAGGCACGTGCGCTGGCGGCCGCGCGCGGCGTCGCAGTCGATCATCGTGTCGACGACTTCGCGCACTGGCCTTGGGATGCCGCGCGCTACGACGCCGTCGTCGCGATCTTCATCCAGTTCCTGCCTCCGGGCGAGCGCGAGGAAGCGTTCGCCCGCATGCAGGCGACCGTCGCACCGGGTGGTGTATTGCTGCTGCAGGGTTATCGGCCCGAGCAGGTCGATTACGCGACCGGCGGCCCGCCGCGGCGCGATCACATGTACACGCGCGAATTCCTCGAGGCGCAGTTCCGCGATTTCGAGGTCCTCGTCCTGCGCGAATACGACGCGGTGATCGAGGAGGGGCGCGCGCACGCCGGCATGTCGGCGCTCGTCGATTTCGTCGCGCGAAAACCCACGGGAAAGTAGGGTCAGAGACGATTAATCGCGGCAACGCCGTTGAGCGTGGCGGTGCCCCCGCGCGATTAAATCGACTCTGACCCTGCTTTTCTTGCGAAGCAAGTTGGAATACCATTCCAACATGCATTGACGGTTCGATTCGGGGCGGCGCGTCCACCGGCGCGCCAATGAACCCGGACGACTAGGAGGAGCAGCACGGATGGCCAGGCGGGCCGGCGCGATCGCGCCTCCGGACGATTGGCAGGCGGCGCCGTCGGCGGCGTCGTTCAAGGGCAGCCCGCGCGCCGCGAGCTCGAAGAGCATGCGCCGCGTGCGGCGCATCCTGTGGAACCTGCTGCCGCCGCTGACGTTCGTCGCGATGGTCGCGGTGTGGTGGGGCGCGGTCGAGGCGTTCTCCATTCCCGCCTATCTGCTCCCCGGCCCGGGCCCGGTGTTCTCGCGTCTGATCAGCGACGCCGGCATGCTGTGGACGCACTCGCAGGTGACGCTGATCGAAATCCTGCTCGGCTTCGGCCTCACGATCGTGACCGCCATTCCGCTGGGCCTGCTGATCGCGCTCTCCGCGCTGGCGAAGCAGATCGTCTATCCGCCGATCATGCTGATGCAGCTCGTGCCGAAGATCGCCGTCGCGCCGCTATTCCTGGTATGGCTGGGCTTCGGGCTGGAATCGAAGGTGCTGCTCACGATTCTGATGACTTTCTTTCCGCTCCTGCTCGCGAGCATCAGCGGCTTCATGATCCTCGATGACCGCCTGCTCTATCTGACCAAGTCGATGGGTGCATCGAGCTTCGACACGTTCCGCTACCTGCGCTTTCCAGCCGCGCTGCCGGTGATTTTTTCCGGCATCAAGACGTCCGCGACGATCGCGGCCACGGCGGCGATCGTCGCCGAGTTCGTCGGTGCGAACAAAGGTCTTGGCTACGTGCTGCTGCGCGGCACCAGCACGATGGACATCGAGCTCGTGTTCGCCGTGCTCGTCGTGCTCACGCTCGTCGGCATCGCGATCAATTATCTCGTCGAGTTCTGCGAATGGCTGATGACGCCATGGCAGCGCGCGAAGTACAACTAGCGGTCCCCACCGAAGGAGGAGAACATGCACGCATTCAGGAAGTCGCAGATCTTTGGCACCATCGCCGTCGCGTTCATGCTCGCTGCCAGCCCGGCGCGTGCAGCCGACACGCCGGTCACGTTTCAGCTGAACTGGATGGCCGGCGGGCCGAACGCCGGCTTTGCCGCCGCCGTCGCCGAAGGCTTCTACAAGCAGGCCGGCCTCGACGTGACGCTGGTGCAGGGCAACGGCTCCGGGAACACGGCCCAGCTCGTCGCGAACGGGCGCGCGCAGCTCGCGTATGCCGACGCGGTTGCCGTGATGCAGCTCATCGCCAAGGGCGCGCCGATGAAGGTCGTCTCGACGATCTATCAGTCGAACCCGAATGCCGTGATGGCGCTCAAGAAGGCCAACATCAAGTCGGTGAAGGATCTCGTCGGCAAGAAGGTCGGCGTGCCGTCGGGCTCGTCGCAGACGACGATGCTGCCGCTTTTGTGGAAGGCGAACGGCATCACGGAGTCGCAGATCAACACGATCGACATGCCGCCGTCGTCGATGGTGCCGGCGCTGCTGCAGAACCAGGTCGACGCGATTCTCGGCTCGATCGACGCCTACCAGATCCAGGCGGAGTCGCAGGGCGCGCAACTCGACGTCTACCGCTTCGCCGATCACGGCGTGCCGACGGTCAGCACGTCGATTTTCGCGAGCGACGAGTTTTTGAAGAGCAACCCGGAGGTCGTGAAGAAGTTCATCGCCGCGAGCCTCAAGGGCTGGAGCTTCGCGCTCGACCACCCGGACCAGGCGATCAAGGACCTGAAGAAGGTGTTCCCGGAAGTGAACGAAAAGCTCGCCACTGCCGAGCTCGCGGCCATCACGCCGCTGTTCTGCAGCGGCGGCGCGAAGTACATCGGCAAGGCCGAGGACGCGCTGTGGACGAAGTCGCAGCAGCTGCTCTCCGAGGTCAAGCTGCTGCCGGCGGGACAGGACCCGAAGTCGTACTACTCGAGCGATTACCTGCCGCCGGCGTCGTCGATGCGCGCGTGCAAGTCGTGATCGGCCAGGACGACGCCGCAAGGCAAGTGATCACCGTCAACGACGCGAGGTAGCGAGGCGATGGGCAGCGAGCGCAGGCACGGCTACTCGTACGCCGATCTTTCGGTCGGCATGGCGTTCCGCAGTCCGGGGCGTACGATCACCGACGCCGACCTCGTTGCCTTTGCCGGCCTCACCGGCGACTACTCCGAGCTGCACACGAGCGACGTGTACGCGCAGAGCAGCCAGTTCGGACGCCGCGTCGCCCACGGCATGCTGGGGCTCGCGTACGCGCACGGACTGATGTGGGCGCGCACCGGCGACCTGCGCGACACGGCGATCGCCTTTCTCGGCATCAATGAGTGGCGCTTCGTCGGGCCGATCTTCGTAGGCGACACGATCTTCGTCGATTACCGGATTGCGGAGCTTCGCGACAGCCGGTCGAACCCCGGCCAGGCGATCGCGACGTTCGACGTCGACGTCGTCAAGCAGGACGGAAGCGTCGTCCAGCGCGGCCGCAAGGTGCTTTTGCTGTCGAAGGTTCCACTCGCCGCCGTCGCCGCGTCGAGCGGAACCCCAAGCGCGGAGCGATCGCCATGACGGCCACAGGTGAAGACCGCGGCGGCGTTCCGATCCGCATCACCCGCGTGGCCAAAATTTTCGGCGAGTCGACCGACAATCCGTTTCGCGCGCTGAAGGAAGTGACCGTCGATGTCCGTGCCGGCGAGTTCATGTCGGTCGTCGGCCCGTCGGGCTGCGGCAAGAGCACGCTTATGCTGATGGTGGCCGGACTGCTTGCGCGCAGCAGCGGCGACATCGCGATTGCCGGCCAGTCGGTGACGAAGCCGATCACCAACGTCGGCATCGCGTTCCAGGATCATCTGCTGCTCGATTTCCGCACCGCGCTCGACAACGTGATGCTCCATGCGGACATCCGCAAGCTGCCCAGGAAGCCGCTCGAGGCGCGGGCGAAGGAGCTGTTCGCGCAGCTCGGCCTCGCCGCGGCGATGGAAAAGTATCCGCGACAGTTGTCGGGCGGGATGCGACAACGCGTGTCGCTGATCCGCACGCTCGTGCACGATCCGTCGCTGCTGTTGCTGGACGAGCCGTTCGGCGCGCTCGACGCGCTGACGCGCCTGCAGGTTCGCACCGACCTCGAGGCGCTGTGGCTGCGGCGCCGGCCTACCGTGCTGTTCATCACGCACAGCGTCGAGGAAGCTGTCGGATTGTCCGATCGCATTCTCGTCATGAGTCCGAGCCCTGGCGAGGTCGTCGAGGAAATTCGCGTCGATCTGCCGCGTCCGCGCCCGATCGTGCTCGGCGACGTGCCCGAGTTCGCGCACTACGTCGATCGCATCCACCGTCATTTCGAGCGGCTGGGCGTGCTCCATGGCTTCGCCGCACCGGCGCAGCAGACGCATTGAAAGCGGGGCGATGACCGAAGGACGCAAGCCGGACACAGCCGCCGCTGCCAGCGATCGGCCGGCGTCGGCGCTGCTGCATATGGACGGCGCGATCGCCGAGATTGCGCTCGACGGCGGGCCGCTGAACCTGGTGACCGCGCCGCTGCTGCGCAGCCTGAACAGCGCATTGCGCGACGTCGCCGGCGCTGCGGGCATCCATTGCCTCATCATCCATGGTGGTCGCGGGCGCGCGTTCTGCGCCGGCAGCGACATTCGGGAATTCGCGCATCTGCGTGAGGATGCGAGCGAGCGCAAGATCCTGTTCGAGGACATGGTGCTGCGCACGCTCGCCGGCATGGCGATGCCGACGATCGCCGCGATCGACGGTCCCGCGCTCGGCGGCGGCTTCGAGCTCGCGCTCGCGTGCGACCTTCGCGTGTGCCGCAGCAACGTGTTCATGGGCCTCACCGAATCGCGCCTTGGCGGGCTTGCGGGCAACGGCTCGATCCGCCTCGCGCGCCTCGTCGGCCCGGCGCGCGCGAAGGAGCTGCTCTTCACCGGTGCGGCGATCGATGCCGGGCAGGCGCTCGCCTGGGGACTGGTGAACCGTGTCGTCGATGGCAGTGCGCTCGACGGAGCGCGCGCGCTTGCATCGGAGATCGCCGCGCGCGGACCGCTTTCCAACCGGCACGCGAAGAAGCTCGTTGACGCCGCGCAGGACGTTCCGCTGGACGCCGCGCTTGCGATGTCGACCGTCGCGCAACAGGCGATCTTCGACAGCCGCGATCTGCACGAAGGCGTTGCCGCGTTCTTCGCGAAGCGCGCGCCGACGTTCGAAGGACGATGAGCATGCGCGCGTTGCTCGGCGAGGCGGCGGTGGTGATCTTCAACGACGTGACGCCGGAAGGCCGCGAGGAGTTCTACCGCTGGCACGACCGCGAGCACATTCCCGAGCGGCTCGCGATCCCCGGATTCCGCCGCGGCCGCCGGTTCGGTCGCCGCGGCCATTCGCCGGAGTGGTTGACGCTCTACGAAGCGGACGATCTTGCGGTGCTGACCTCGCCCGCGTACCTCGCGCGGTTGAACGCGCCGACGCCGGCGACGGTGAGCGCGGTCGCCCATTTCCGCAACACGGCGCGCTCCATTTGCCGCGTCGTGCATTCGGTCGGCGACAGCACGGGCGGCCACGTGCTCGCGCTGCCGCTGCGCGTGCCCGCCGAGCGCGGCGATGCAGTGGCGCGCGCGCTGATCGAAGACGCCTTTCCGCGCGTGATCGACACGACAGGCATCGTCGCCTGCCATCTGTTTGCAGCCGACATGACAGCGAGTTTCGCGCGCACGACAGAATCGAAGGGACGCGCTTTCGACGTACCGCCGTGGGCAGTTCTCTGCGAGGCGAGCACGGCCGAAGCGGCTGCAGCCGCGATGATTGTCATTCAGGACGAGCTTGCACGACACGGCATGGAGGCGCCGGGAGGCGGAGCCGTGTACGCGCTCGAAATCTGCCGCCTTGCAACGCATGAACAGCCCGGATAGCGCATGGAAAAGATCACGGCCGACGAAGCCGCGCAGCTCGTTCGTGACGGCGACGCGATCCTGATCAGCGGATCGGGCGGCGGGCACTCGGTGCCTGAAGCGCTGCTCGCCGCCGTCGAGCGGCGATTTCTCGCCGAAGGAAAGCCTCGCGACCTTACGTCCGTCAGCGTCGTCGGCGTCGGCGATCGTGCCGCGCTCGGCGCGACGCATCTCGCGCACGAAGGCTTGCTGCGGCGCGCGATCACCAGCGCGCTCGTGGACTCGCCCGGGCTCGTGCGGCTCGCCGCCGAGGACAAGATCGAGGCGTACACGCTGCCGCAGGGCGTCCTGTCGCAGCTCATGCGCGACATGGCCGCGGGTCGCCCCGGCCTGCTGACGAAGACGGGCCTTCATACGTTCGTCGACCCGCGCCAGCAGGGCGCCCGGCAGAGTCCGCGCACGCCGCCGGGCTTCGTCGAAGCCGTCGATTTTGCCGGGGAGGAGTGGCTGTTCTTCCGGCCGGTGCCGGT
>DATEIQ010000018.1:0-23131 GCA_035278845.1 Casimicrobiaceae bacterium
ATCGTCGCGGCGGGCTTCACGCCGGGCGAAGCCGATTCGCTGCGCCGCTCGATGGCCGCCTGGCGACGCAAAGGCGGCCTCGAAAAATTCGAGCAGCGCCTGGTCGACGGCATGGCGCAGCGCGGGCTGTCCGAGACGTTCGCGCGCCAGATCTACCAGCAGATCCTGGGCTTCGGCGAATATGGCTTTCCCGAGTCGCACTCGGCGTCGTTCTCGCTGCTCGTGTACGTGTCGTCGTGGCTCAAGCACTACGAGCCGGCGGCGTTCTGCGCGGCGCTGCTCAATTCGCAGCCGATGGGGTTCTACGCGCCGGCGCAGCTCGTCGGCGACGCGCGCCGGCATGGCGTCGACGTGCGCCCGCCCGACGTGACGATCAGCGAGTGGGATTGCACGCTCGAAGATCGGTGTCGGAGGTGTAACTCTCCGGAGCCTGCGCCGAACGCCGCGGAAATGGGGGTCGGAGATGTATTTCCCCGGAACCAGGACATGGGTTGTGCTGCTGCGCCTGGAAATACATCTCTGACCCCCATTTCCGGCTCCGGCACCGTCGCGCTGCGGCTCGGGCTGCGCCTCGTCCGCGGGCTCACGGAAGCGGGCGCGACGCGCATCGTCACGGCGCGGCGCGAGCGCGCATTCGATAACGCGGCGGATCTGGCGCATCGCGCAAGGCTCGACAAACGCGATCTCGCAGCCCTTGCCGATGCTGACGCGCTCGCCTCGCTCAGCGGCCATCGGCACGAGGCGACCTGGGACGTCGCCGGCGTCGACCAGCTGCCCGCGCTGCTCGCCGGCGCCGCGTTCGACGAGGCGCAACCTTCGCTTTCGCCGCCCACCGAAGGCCAGGACATCGTCGCCGACTACCGCCGCCTCGGCCTCACGCTGCGCCGGCATCCGCTCGCGCTTTTGCGCGGGCAATTGCGCAAGCGGCGCCTGGCCACCTCCGAGGACGTCCTGCGAGCGCCGCACGGACGCCTGGTGCGCACGGCCGGCATCGTCATCGGCCGCCAGCGCCCCGACACGGCGAGCGGTGTCGTGTTCGTGACGATCGAGGACGAAACGGGCGCGACGAACGTCATCGTCTGGCGCGATCTCGGCGATCGCCAGCGCCGCGAATTGCTCGGTGCGCGCCTGCTCGGCGTGTACGGCAAGGTCGAGCGCGAAGGCGCGGTCGTGCACGTGCTGGCCGGCCGCCTCGTGGACATGACACCGCTGCTCGGCGCGCTGCCGACGCGCTCGCGCGATTTTCACTAGCACCGCTCGCTCCGCCGCTCGCGAACGGGTTGCATCGCGCACACGCATCGGCACTCAGACCGCGCGCGCGCCGATTACCTTTCCCCGCACCTCGCCGAAGCCGATCCGGTAGTCCTTCGCCTGCGCGAAGCCGGTGATGATCACCTCGTCGTCGTCTTCGAGGAACGTTCGCGTGCTGCCGTCCGGCAGCCGCAGCGGCTGCGCGCCATTACGCGCAAGCTCGAGCAGCGAGCCGTACGAGTCGGGCGTCGCGCCGCTGATCGTGCCCGAGCCCATCAAGTCACCGACGCGCGTGTTGCACCCCGACGCCGTGTGGTGCGCGAGCTGCTGCGCGATGCTCCAGTACATCGTGCGGAAATTCGTGCGGCAGATCGTTGCCGATGCCTTGCCCGCCGGCGCAAGCGCGGCCTCGAGACGGATGTCGTAGGCCTGCGGCCCCTCGGTCGCGAGGTACGGCAGCGGCGCCGGGTCCTGCACCGGCCCGTCGACGCGAAACGGCTCGAGCGCGTCCATCGTGACGATCCACGGCGAGATCGACGTCGCGAACGTCTTGCTGTTGAACGGCCCGAGCGGGATGTATTCCCACTGCTGGATGTCGCGCGCGCTCCAGTCGTTCAACAGCACCATGCCAAACACGTGCCGCAGCGCCGATGCCACCGGAATCGGATCGGCGAGCGCGTTGCCGGCGCCGACGATGAACGCCATCTCGAGCTCGAAGTCGAGCCTGCGACACGGGCCGAACTCCGGACGCTTCGCGTCGGTGCGCTTCGTCTGGCCGTTCGGCCGGATCACCGGCGTGCCGCTGACGACAACCGAGCTCGCGCGTCCGTTGTAGGCGATCGGCACGTACAGCCAGTTCGGCAGCAGCGCGTGTGCGGGATCTCGGAACATCGATCCGACGTTCGTTGCGTGCTCTTTCGACGAATAGAAGTCGGTGTATCCGGAAATCGCGAGCGGCAAAAGCATCTTCGCCGCGGATTGCGGCGCGAACGCGCGGGCACGCAGTGGCGCGTCGTCGCGCAGCCGCGCGTTTTCCTGGCGCAGCAGCTCGCTGATCGCGGCGCGGGCACGTTTCCACACGTCGGGACCGCGCTCGATGAACGCATTGAGCGTCGCGCGGTTGAACAGGCGCTCGCCGGGAACGACGTCGAGCAGTCCGGCCTGCTCGAGCACCGACAGATCGAGCACCTGGTCGCCGATCGCCACGCCGACGCGCGGCGAGTAGTTGGCGGGCGTCGTGAACACGCCGTAAGGCAGGTTCTGGATCGGGAAGTGCGAATCGCGGGCAACCGTGACGAACGTGCGAAGCTTGGGATCGTTCGGATCCACGGCGATCAGCCTTCAGCAGCCTGATGCAAGACCCGCGAAACCGCGGCCCGTGCAGTTTCCGACGACATGGCCTCGCCAATGCGCCCGCGTCGTCATCGCCGGTCGCTGCGGAACTGCTTCACGAGGCCGAGCCAGCACGCCTGGTAGTCAGGTTGCAATTCTTTCGCGGCGAGCGCGCGTGCGGTCGGGTGAATCACGTAGCGGCTCTCGACCATGAACGCGAGCGTCCCGTCGAGTTTTTGCGGCGCGAGCTCCACCGTCGACGCGCGCTCGAACGTCGCCGCGTCGGGACCGTGCCCGGACATCGCGTTGTGCAGGCTGCCGCCACCCGGCACGAAGCCTTGCGCCTTCGCGTCGTACACGCCGCGGATCAGGCCCATGTACTCGCTCATGACGTTGCGGTGGAACCACGGCGGACGGAACGTGCCTTCCGCGACCATCCACCGCGGCGGGAAGATCCCGAAGTCGACGTTGGCCGTTCCCGGCGTGTCGGACGGCGACGTGAGCACGGTGAAGATCGACGGATCGGGATGGTCGAAGCTGACCGTGTTGATGACGTTGAAGCGCGCGAGGTCGTACTTGTACGGCGCGTAGTTGCCGTGCCATGCAACGACGTCGAGCGGCGAGAGGTCGATCGGCGCGTGCCACAGCTTCCCGCAGAATTTCGCGACCAGCTCGAACGCACCTTCGCGCTCGTCGTACGCCGCGACGGGTGCCAGGAAATCACGCGGATTCGCGAGACCGTTCGCGCCAATGGGGCCGAGCTCGGGCAGCCGCAGCAGCGCGCCGTAGTTCTCGCACACGTACCCACGCGCGCGCCCGTCGCCGGCCGTTGGCTCGACTGCGAAGCGAACGCCGCGCGGCACGATCGCGATCTCGCCGGGCGCGACCTCGAGCACGCCGAGCTCGGTGGCGATATGCAGGCCGCCCTGCTGCGGCACGAGCAGCAGCTCGCCGTCGGCGTCGTAGAAAAAGCGCTCGCGCATCGGCCGGTTCAGCGCGTACACGTGGATCGCGATGCCGGCTTGGGCAGCGGCATTGCCGTTGCCGGCGATCGTGATCAGGCCGTCGACGAAATCGGTCGGCGCGTCCGGAATCGGAAACGGGTCCCAGCGCAACTGGTTGGGCGACGTCATCGCCGTTCCGAATGGCGCGGTTTCGATCGACGGATGCGCGAGCTCGGTGAACGCGCCGTGCAGGACCGCCGGGCGGATCCGGTACATCCACGTGCGGCGATTCGCGTGCCGCGGCGCCGTGAACGCCGTGCCTGAGAGCTGCTCGGCATAGAGCCCATACGGCGCGCGCTGCGGCGAGTTGCGGCCGACCGGCAGCGCCCCTTCGAGCGCCTCGGTCGAAAGCTCGCTCGCGAATCCCGGTTGATACGCGCGCGTCATTCCACGGCGCTGCTGCAAAGCGGCGTCGCGTCCATCTCGGCCTTGGCGACGGCGACCGGCGCGACGCGACCGGGGTCGACGCCGTTCTTGACGGCGGTGACCTCGGCGAGAATGGAAATCGCGATCTCGGGCGGCGTGCGGCTGCCGATGTAGAGGCCGATCGGCCCGTGCAGGCGCGCGATTTCGTCGTCGGCCAAATCGAACTCACGCAGGCGCTCGCGCCGCTTCGCGTTGTTCGCGCGCGAGCCGAGCGCGCCGATGTAGAACGCCTTCGACTTGAGCGCTTCCATCAGCGCGAGATCGTCGAGCTTCGGATCGTGCGTGAGCGCGACGACGGCGCAGCGCTCGTCGAGGTTCATCGCCTGCACGGTGTCGTCGGGCATCGTGCGCACGAGCGTGACGCCGGGCACGTCCCACGTCTCCGTGTATTCCTCGCGCGGATCGCAGATGGTCACCTGGTAGTCGAGCCCGACGGCGATCTGCGCGAGGTACTTCGACAGTTGCGACGCGCCGATCACGAGCATCCGATAGCGCGGGCCGTGGATCGTGCGGAGCACCTTGCCGTCGAACGCGAGACCGTCGCTCGCGCGCGCCGGATGCAGCGTCGCGAATCCCGATGCGAGATCGAGGCGACGCGCGACGAGATGGCCGGTTTCGACCTCGCGCAGCAAGGCGCGCATGCCGGACTCGCGTGTGAGCGGCTCGAGCACGAGCTGCAGCGTGCCGCCACATGGAAGGCCGAAGCGGCGCGCTTCGTCGGCGGAGACGCCGTACGTCACGACTTCGCACTTCGTCGCCCGCTGGCCCTCGCGTCGCGTGCGATCGACGATGTCGTCCTCGATGCAGCCGCCCGAGACGGAACCGACGACGTGTCCGTCCTCGCGCACCGCGAGCATCGCGCCTTCCGGGCGCGGCGAGCTGCCCCACGTCTTGACGACAGTGACCAGCAGCGTCCGGCGGCCCTCGTCCACCCAGTCGGCGCATTTGCGCAGGACTTCGAGATCGACGCTGTCCATGCCGGTCACTCCTTCAACGATAGCCCTTCCAGTACAGGGCGATCAACACGATTATGATCGCGACGATCGCCGCGTAGCGAATCCACACCGATCCGCCTGGCGGCGCGAGCGTCGTTGTCGGCGCCGATGCGGCCGCGGCAACGGGCGCCTCCGCGGCCGGCGCGCCGACGCGCTCGACGAACCGGGTGAAGAAATCGTCGGTCATCTTCGCGGCCGCACCGTCGACGAGCCGCGATCCGATCTGCGCGAGCTTGCCGCCCACCTGCGCTTTCGCGGCGTAGTGCAGCGACGTCTGCCGGTCACCCTCCGGAGCGAGCGTGATGCGCGCCTCGCCGCGCGCAAATCCGGCCGCGCCGCCCTGCCCCTCGAACTGCAGCGTATACGCATTGGGCGGATCGATGTCGCTCATCGTGACGCGCCCGGTGAAGCGTGCCGAGACCGGGCCGACGCGGGTGGTCATCACTGCTTGGAAGGCGTTGTCGCCCGCACGTTCCAGCGACTCGCAGCCCGGCAGGCATTCCTTCAGGATTGCAGGGTCGTTCAACGCGGCCCATACCGCGGACGGCGATGCAGGAACGATACGGGTATTGGCGAGTTCCATGATTGACGGGCATCAAGCGGCGAGCGCAAGCGCGGGATCGCCCGCCGGCGGCCGCGACAAAGCGTAAGCGAGATCGGTCAGCGATTCGAGATTGTGCACCGGAAGGAAATCGTCGACATGCGGCAGGATCGCCCGGATGCCCGCAGGACGCGCCTCGAACCCCGCGTAGCGCAGCAACGGATTCAGCCACACCAGCCGCGCGCAGGACTTGGAAAGGCGCTCCGCCTCGAACGCGAGCCCGTCGCCGGCGTCGGCATCAAGCCCGTCGCTGATCAGCAGCACGACGGCATTCTGCCCGAGCAGGCGCCGCGACCAGCGAAAATTGAAATCGTGCAGGCAGCGGCCGATCCGCGTGCCTCCCGCCCAGTCCTCGACCGCCTCCGCGACGCGCGACAGTGCAACATCGACGTCGCGATGGCGCAGATGCCGCGTGATGTTCGTAAGCCGCGTGCCAAACGTCAGGACGTGCACGCGATGGCGATCGTTCGTCACGGCGTGCAGGAAGTGCAGCAGCATCCGCGCATAGCGGTCCATCGAGCCCGAGATGTCGCACAGCACGCAGAGTGGCGGCGGCCGATGTCTGCGCGTGCGAAAGCGCAGCGGCGTCAGCGCGCCGCCGGCGCCGATGCTGCGACGAAGCGTCGCGCGCAGATCGATCGCGTGCCCGCGCGGCGCTGCCGCGGTCCTGCGCACGCGCACGCGCGGCAGCGGCAGCTTCATCGCACGGAGCAGCATCTTTGCCTGCGCGAGCTCGTCGCTCGTCATCGACGCAAAGTCCTTGTGCTGCAGGACTTCGCGCGCCGAGAACGAGAACGCAGCGTCGAGATCCGTTTCGTCGTCGCCTGTTTCGCGCAGCTTCGGAGCCGGCGGCAGCATCGCTTGTGCGAGGCGAGCCGGCAGCTCGCCGGGCGCGCCTGCGCGGCCCTCGACCTTCGGCAACAGCGCCGCGAGCATTCGTTCGAGCAGCCGTGGATTGCGCCAGAACAGCGCAAACGCCTGCTCGAACACCGGCTGGTGCTCGCGGCGCGACACGAGCACGGCGGCAAGCGCCGTGCGAAAGTCGTCGCGATTGCCGACGTCGATCGCCTCCACCGCGGCGAGCGCGTCGACGACCTTCGCCGGACCGACGGGCAACCCGGCCGCGCGCAGGATGCGCACGAAATGCATGACATTTTCCGCGAGCCTCCCGCGCGGCAGCGCGTCGAGAAACGCGTTCGGGCGAAGCGCGCTTGGCATTTGCGCAGTGGCTGACGGCGCAGCGTCGGTCATTCGCGCACTCACCGGCCGAAGTTACGCACCCTGCGCCTCGCGCACGAGCCTGGCCGCCACGTCGGGCGTGATTGCGCCGACGTCGTCCTGATACTTGAGCAGCGCGCCCAGCGTGTCGGCGACCGTTTGCGGGTCGAGCGTGATGCGGTCGAGCGCGACGAGCGCTTCGGCCCAATCGAGCGTCTCGGCCACGCCTGGCGACTTGAACAGGTCGAGCATGCGCAAGCGCTGCGTGAACGCGACGATCTCGCGCGCCAGCGACTCGGGGACCGCCGGACACTTGCGCCGCAGGATGGCAAGCTCGCGCGCGGCGTCCGGATAATCGACCCAGTGATAGAGGCAGCGGCGCTTGATGGCGTCGTGGATCTCGCGCGTGCGGTTCGACGTGATGACGACGACCGGCGGCGTCGCGGCGCGAATCGTGCCCAGCTCGGGAATCGTCACCTGGTAGTCCGACAGCACTTCGAGCAGGTAGGCCTCGAACGGCTCGTCGGCGCGATCGAGCTCGTCGATCAGCAGTACCGGCGTGGCGCCGTCCTCGGGTGAGAGCGCCTGCAACAGCGGCCGCCGCAGCAGGAATCGCGTCGTGAAGATGTCGTGAGCGAGCTCGCCGCGCTCGACGTTGCCGGCCGCTTCCGCGAGCCGGATCTCGATCATCTGGCGCGGATAGTTCCACTCGTACACGGCGGCAGCGGTGTCGAGCCCCTCGTAGCATTGCAGGCGCACGAGCGGGCGCGCAAGGCCTGCGGCCAGCACTTTCGCGATCTCCGTTTTGCCGACGCCCGCCTCGCCCTCGAGGAACAGCGGGCGCGAAAGCCTGAGCGCGAGAAATACGGCCGTCGCGAGCTTGCGGTCGGCGACGTAGTTCTGCCGCCCGAGCAGGTCGAGCGTCGCGTCGACCGTCGCCGGCGGGTGCGCAAAGCCTCGTTCGTCGTCCACATCGATCACCGCGTCAACGCGTGGAGGTCGATTTTACGGCACCACCGGTTACGCGGCCGGCGACGACGACGCCGACCGCGATCAAGGCGCGCTACGCGGAGGCCGCCACCGCGCGCGACGCTACGCGCACGCCGCGACCGCGCGTGAAGCCATCACGCTGACGAGGTGCGCGCGATACTCGGCCGAGCCGTGCAGGTCGTTGTTCAGGCCCGACGCGCCGACCTTCACCGCCTTCGCCGCGTCGGCCGTGAACGATTTCGCGAGCGCGCTTTCGATTTCCTTCGACCGGAAGACGCTCGGCGCGGCGCCCGTCACCGCGACGCGAACGCCGTCGTCGGCGAGCTTCGCGACGAACACACCCACCAGCGCGAAGCGCGACGCCGGATTCGGAAACTTCGCGTACGCGGCCTTTTTCGGCACGGGAAAGGCGATCTCGGTGATGATCTCGTCCGCCGCGAGCGCCGTTTCGTACATGCCCTTGAAGAAGTCGTCGGCGGCGATCCGGCGCTTGTTCGTGACGACGGTGGCATTCAACGCGACGACGGCGGCGGGCCAGTCGGCCGCGGGGTCGTTGTTGGCGATAGACCCGCCGATCGTCCCCATGTTGCGCACCTGCCGGTCGCCGATGCCCTCGGCAAGCGCGCAAAGCGCGGGCATCGATCGCCTGACCTCCGCGGATGACGCGATCTCGGCGTGGCGCGTCATCGCGCCGATGACGAGCTTGTCGCCGTCGCGCCGGATACCCGTCATCTCCGCGATGCCGCGCAGATCGACGACCGTACCCGGTTGCGCGAGGCGCAGCTTCATCGCCGCCACCAGGCTCTGTCCGCCTGCCAGCGCCTTGCCACCGGTCTTTCCCAATATTGCCGAGGCGTCGGCGACGCTGCTGGCTTTCCGATACTCGACTGCATACATGGTCGTGGCTCCTCGTCAGGCGGACGCTCTGGCAGACTGGATCGCCTGCCAGACGCGATGCGGCGATGCGGGCATGTCGATGCGCTTGACGCCCGCCGCGGACAGCGCGTCGTGCACGGCGTTCATCAGCGCGGCCGGCGCACCGATCGCACCGGCTTCGCCGCAGCCCTTGGCGCCGAGCGGATTGTGCGTGCACGGCGTCACCTGCGTGCTCACCTTGAACGACGGCAGGTCGTCGGCGCGCGGCAGCGCGTAGTCCATGTAGCTGCCGGTCAGCAACTGCCCGCTGTCCGCGTCGTAGACGCAGTTCTCGAGCAGCGCCTGGCCGATGCCCTGCGCGAGCCCGCCGTGCACCTGGCCCTCGACGATCATCGGATTGATGATGTTGCCGAAATCGTCCGATGCCGTGAAATTCACGATGTCGACCGCGCCCGTGTCGGGGTCGATCTCCACTTCGCAAATGTGCGTGCCCGCCGGGAACGTGAAGTTCGTCGGATCGTAGAACGCGGTCTCGTTCAAGCCCGGCTCCAGCTTGTCGAGCGGGTAGTTGTGGGGGACATAGGCTGCGAGCGCGATTTCCCCGAACGCCTTGCTGCGGTCCGTGCCCGCCACCGTGAACTTGCCGTCCTTGAACTCGATGTCGGTCTCGGCCGCCTCGAGCAGGTGCGCGGCGATTTTCTTGCCCTTGGCGACGATCTTGTCGAGCGCCTTGACGATGGCCGTGCCGCCGACCGCGAGCGAGCGCGATCCGTAGGTGCCCATGCCGAACACCACGCGGCCGGTGTCGCCGTGCACGACGTCCACGTTCTCGACCGGAACGCCGAGGCGCGTCGCGACGACTTGCGCGAACGTCGTCTCGTGCCCCTGGCCATGGCTGTGGGAGCCGGTGAACACGGTGATGCTGCCGGTCGGATGCACGCGCACTTCGCCCGCCTCGAACAGGCCGGCGCGCGCACCGAGCGAGCCGGCGACGTTCGACGGCGCGAGTCCGCATGCTTCGATGTACGACGCATAGCCGAGCCCGCGGAGCTTGCCGCGCTTCGCGGCTTCCGCCTTGCGCGCGGCAAAACCCTTCACGTCGGCCGCCTTGTTCGCATCATCGAGCGTCGCGTCGTAGTCCCCGGTGTCGTAGAGGAGCGCAACCGGCGTCTGGTACGGAAACTCGCGAATGAAATTGCGCCGCCTGATCTCGTCCTGCGGGATGCCGAGCTCGGCCGCGGCCTGGTGCACGATGCGCTCGACGACGAATGTCGCTTCCGGACGGCCCGCGCCGCGGTAGGCGTCGACCGGCGCGGTATTCGTGAATGCCGCGACGACTTCGCAGTAGATCGTCGGCGTCGTGTACTGACCCGCGAGGAGCGTCGCGTACAGGATCGTCGGGATGCACGAAGCGAACGTCGACAAATACGCGCCCATCGCCGCCGTCGTGTTCACCCGCATGGCGAGGAACTTGCCGTTCGAGTCGAGTGCCAGCTCCGCATGCGTGACGTGGTCACGGCCGTGCGCATCCGAAAGGAACGATTCGCTGCGCTCGGCCACCCACTTGATCGGCCGCCCGACGCGCTTCGCCGCCCACACCATCGCCGTTTCTTCGGGGTAGAGATAGATCTTCGAGCCGAAGCCGCCGCCGACATCGGGTGCTATCACGCGCACCTTGTGCTCGGGCAGGCCGAGGACGAACGCCGTCATCAGCAGGCGCTCGACGTGCGGGTTCTGGCTCGTCACGTAGAGCGTGTACGCGTCGTCGGCTGCGCTGTAGGAAGCGACCGCGGCGCGCGGCTCGATCGCGTTGGGGATCAGCCGGTTGTTGACGAGGTCGAGCTTCGTGACGTGCGCGGCCTTGGCGAACGCGGCGTCGTTGGTGGCCTTGTCGCCGAGCGCCCACGTGTAGCACTTGTTTCCCGGCGCCTCGTCGTGAATCTGCGGCGCACCGGGCTTCAGCGCATCGACGACGTTCACCACGGCCGGCAGCACGTCGTAATCGACGTCGATCAACTCGGCCGCATCCTTAGCTTGATCGCGCGTCTCCGCGATCACGATCGCCACCGCGTCGCCGACGTAGCGCGCCTTGCCCCTCGCCAGCACCGGGTGCGGCGGCTCCTTCATCGGCGTGCCGTCGACACTCGTGATCAGCCAGCCGCACGGCAGCCCGTTCACGCCTTCGAGATCCGCGCCGGTATAGATGGCGACGACGCCCGGCGCCTGTTTGGCCTTCGCGGTGGCGATGTCGCGAATCTTCGCGTGCGCGTGCGGCGAGCGCAGGAAATACGCGTGTGTCTGGCGCGCCAGCGACACGTCGTCCGTGTATTGCCCCGTGCCGGTCAGGAAACGCGCATCCTCTTTGCGCTTGACCGCCTGGCCGATGTATCCGGTTTCGTTCGCGCCCATCGTGCGCTCCTTCCTACTTCGCCATGGCGGCGGCGCCCTGCCGCACCGCCTTGACGATGTTGTGATAGCCGGTGCAGCGGCACAGGTTGCCCTCGAGTTGCTCGCGGACCGTCTTCTCGTCAGCATTCGGATGGCGCGCGATGAGGTCGAGCGCGCTCATCACCATGCCGGGCGTGCAGAAACCGCATTGCAGGCCGTGGCATTCCTTGAATGCCGCCTGCATCGGATGCAGCGCGCCGTTCGTGGCGATCCCCTCGATCGTCAGTACGGTGCTGCCCTGCGCCTGCAGCGCTAGCACGTTGCAGGCTTTGATCGCCTTGCCGTCGAGATGAACGGTGCAGGCACCGCACTGCGCAGTGTCGCAGCCGACGTGCGTGCCGGTGAGGCCCAGCGTGTTGCGCAGCAGGTCGACGAGCAGCGTGCGCGGGTCGACCTCCACGCTCACCGGCTTGCCGTTGACGGTCAGTGCAAGCGAAACAGCCACGTTGTCCTCCTTCGTTCGATGGATTGCATGCGCGGACTTTGCCGATCTTGTCGCGCGGGCCAACAAGGATACGCCGCGCGCCGAATGCGGGGAAGAGCCGCGCGCCGCGGCCAATCAATCGCGATGCGGCGTGACGACGTCGGTCGCCGCGTCGATGTCGGAGAGCGCCGCGTTCAGCATGGACAGCGCGGCCTGCTGATGGCCTGCGGCGAGTTGATCGCGCACGTCGACGATCAGCTGCCGCAGGTGCTGCTCGTAGGCTTCGGCCTGCTCGAGCTCGGCGACGAGCCGGTCGATTTCCGCGCTCTCGGAGGGAATCATCGGACTGCCCGCTGCGCTCGCGCGATCAGCGCAGATTGGCGATGTACTGCGCGAGGTTCTCGATGTCGTCGTCGGACAGCGTTCCAGCGACGGCCGTCATGTTGCCCGCGTCGTTCGTGCGGCGGCGCGTCTTGAAATCGGAGAGTTGTTTTTTCACGTACTGGTAGTGCTGGCCCGCGACGCGCGGAATTTCGTTCTGGCCGGCGAATTCGCCGAGATGGCACATCGGGCACAGCACCTCGTCCGATTTCTTCTTGCCCGCCGCGACTTTCGCAGGGTCCGCCTTGAAACCGGTCGGTACCTGCTTCTGCTTCGAAAAATATTCGGCGAGTGCGAGCATGTCGTCGCGCGAGAGTGGCGCCGCCATAGGATCCATTTGCGGATCGTGCCGCCGTCCTTCCTTGAAGTCCTTGAGCTGCAGGTAGACGTAGCGCGCGTTCTGCCCGGCGAGCACCGGATATTGCGGATCGGTCGAGTTGCCGTTTGGCCCGTGGCACGCGCCGCACACCTGTGCTTTTGCGGCGACGTCTGCTGACGCCGCGGGCGCTTGCGCGCCTGCATTCGCCCAAAACACGAGCGTGACGACGGCCGCAAGCGATGAAACGAGACGTATCATGAGGATCGATCGCCAGCGTAGACAAAAAAACGGCCACCCCGGTTCAGGAGTGGCCGCCTTCGACCGTTGGCCGGCGTTACGGCAGTGCGAACACGAAGACGCTGTTGCCGCGCTTCGAATCGATCTGGTTGTTGCCGCCGGCGGCAATCGCGACGTACTGCTTGCCCTTGACCATGTACGAGACGCCAGGCGAATTGACGCCCGCGCCGCAGAAGTACTTCCACAGCTCCTTGCCGTTGCGCGCGTCGTACGCCTTGTACCAGCCGTTTGCCTCGCCGTTGAACACGATGTCGCCGGCGGTGGCGAGCACGCCGCCAATCAACGGCTGCGGCGTCTTAACGCCCCACGCGACCTTGCCGGTGTCGAGGTTGACTGCGACGAGACGGCCCCACTGCTCCTCGCCCGGTATCGTCTTGAACGCGCCGCCGAGCCACAGCTTGCTGCCGCCCGGGTACTGTGCTTCCTCGACGTGGTACGTCATCGGCTGATGCAGGTTGGCCGCATACGCCATGTGCAGCTTGGGATTGACGGCCATTGGCGACCACTCGACGCCGCCGTTCGCACCGGGCAGCATCCGCGCGCCTTCCTTCGTGGGCAACACCCACATGTTCTCCTGCGGAATCATCGCTTCGGAGAAACGGATGAGCTTGCCGGTGCCGCGCTCGTGCACGTAGATGTGGCCCGTCTTGCCGCCATGGATCGCGACGTCGACGACCTTGCCGCTGCCGTCCTTCGCCTGCGTCAGGATCGCCGGGCTGACGGCGTCGAGATCCCACACGTCGTGCGCGATGTACTGCGAATGCCACTTGTACGTGCCCTTGTCGAGGTCGACGGCGACCATCGAATTGGTGTACAGGTTGTCGCCGGGCCGGATCGCGCCGTAGAGATCAGGCGACGGGTTGCCCGCCAGAAAGAACACCGTCCGCGACTTGCGATCGATCGCCGGCGTCATCCATACGCCGCCGCCGAGCGTCTGGTAGAAGGAGCTGTCCTTCGCGAACGCCGCCTTCTCCGCCGCGATGTCGCGATGCATGTTGCGGCCGGTCGCGTCGTTCGGAGCCCAGACGCCCTCGTGGCCCTTCTCGGGGATCGAGTAGAACGTCCACAGCAGCTTGCCATCCTTGGCATCGAACGCCTTGAGGAAGCCGCGCACGCCGTACTCGCCGCCGTTGGTGCCGATCAGCACCTTGCCCTCGACGACGGCGGGCGCCATCGTTTCGGAGTAGCCCTTCTCGGGGTCGGCGATCTGCGTCTCCCACAGCAGCTTGCCGGTTTTCGCGTCGAGCGCCACGAGCTTGGCGTCGAGCGTGCCCATGAACAGCCGGTCGCCCTCGATCGCGACGCCGCGGTTGTTGGGACCGCAGCAGAACGTCGTGATCGGTCCCATCTTGTGCTTGTAGTGCCAGTACTCCTCGCCGGTCGTCGCGTTGATCGCGTACACGTGGTTGAACGACGTCGTCAGGAACATCACGCCGTCGACGACGATCGGTGCTGTCTCCATCGATTCCAGCACGGCGGTCTGGAAGACGAACGCCGGCTTGAGCTTGCTCACGTTCGTGGCGTTGATCTGGTTGCCCGGGTAATAGCGCGTCTGCGTGTAGCTGCCGTTCGGGTGGATCCAGTTCTTCGCGTCGGATGCCGCGGCATCGAGCATTGCCTGCGTGATCTGCGGCAGCGTGTCGGGGACCGGTTTCGCGGTCGTCGTAGCGCCGGTGCCCGTCTCCTGCGCATGAATGCCGAGCGACAGCGCAAACCCGGCGGCTGCCGCAACCATGCGTGTCATTCGCTTGCGATCGATCATTGCGCTTCCTCCCGTGGAACGCGTCGAAGACTAAAGCGTGCTGCCTGGTGTCCTGTGGCAAACGCCGTTATAGTGCGTTTCGCAACAAGTTGCAATCTGCAAACGGATTTGTGCGCTGCGGAAGAACCATCTGCCGCACGGGAGAGGATGGTGTTCCATTCTGCTTGCAAAACCGCGGTCCGGCGTCGCCTGCTTCGTGGGTGGGCGTCGCTATTGCATTGCAACATCGCCATTGCGGCACTTTTCATGGCTTTTTCGGCCACCGCTGCCGATACGCAGCCCGCAGCTTCCGACGACGCGTTCGCGACGAACGCGCGGCTGCTGGCGTCGGTGCGCAACGACGACGCCGGCGGCATCGAGCGCGCGCTGCGCGATGGCGCCGCCGTCAATTCGCGCAACCGGCTCGGCGAATCGGCGCTGCTGATCGCACTCAAGAAGAATCGCGCCGATTTCGCGCAGACGCTCCTGGCCGCCGGCGCGGACGTCAACGAGGCGGCGGTGAACGGCGTGACGCCGTTGATGGCGACGGCGTATGCCGGGAACGCCGACATGACGCGCGCACTCCTCGCGCGCGGCGCCGACCCCCTCCCGGTCGATCGCATCGGCAAGAACGCGATGACGTACGCGGCAGGCGAAGGCCACGCGGAGATCGTGGGCCTGCTGCTCGCGAAGGGTGTCGACCCGAACGCGGTCTATCGCAACGACCTGACCGCGCTGATGTGGGCCGCGGGCTACGGCCACACCGGCACGGTCCGCGTGCTGCTCGACGCCGGCGCGCGCGTCGAGGCCGTCGACAATCGCGGCAAGACCGCGCTCGACATGGCGCGCGAATTCCGCCACACCGAGACGGTCGAGATGCTGGAGCGGGCTGCGAAGACGCGAAACTGATCGTCGCGCGACGTTCGACGCGAGCGCGACGTCTAACGAAAACGCCGACGTCTAGCGCAAACGCGCCGACGTCACCGCATCCGCACGCGGCGCGGTCCCTGCCCTCGCGCCAATGCCCATCCGCGCCATCACCGCGTCGCCCGCGAGCGCGTGCTTGATCGTGCCGGCGACGTGCAGGCACATCGACACGAGCAGGATCCAGCTCGTCGTCAGGTGAATCGTGCTCATCAGCTCCTTGAGCGCGGGATCGCTGCCGCCCCATGCGGGCAGCACGACGCCGAACCACTTGATCGGATAGCCGCTGAACACCGAGCCGAAATAACCCGAGAGTGGCATCGCGAGCATCATCGTGTAGAGGATCACGTGGTTGGTGCGCGCGGCGATCGCCTGCCATCGCGGCATCGGCGGAAACGGCGGCGGTCGGTGCGCGAGCCGCCACCCGAGCCGCAACAGCGCCAGCGCGAGCAGCACCAGGCCGAACGACTTGTGCAGGTTGAATGCATCGGCCCGGATCCCCGGCGGCTCCTTCGCGATTCCCTGCATCCACCAGCCGTGCGTGAACTCGGCGATCAGCAGCGCGGCGATCGCCCAGTGCAGCACGACCGCCGTCGCCGTGTAGCGCCTCGGAGGATCTGTGCGCATCGTCACAGCTTCACGTCGACGCTGGCGCCGACGAACCAGTTGCGCCCCGGCGCCGGCTCGAAGTAGCGGCCGTTGGTGTCGCCGACGATCACCGATCCCGAGTAATTGCGGTCGAACAGGTTGTTGACGCGCACGAACTGACGCCACGTCGCGCGGCCGCTCGTCTGCGAGAAGCCGATGCGCGCATTCATCACCGCGTAGGCAGGGGCGGCGTCCGTGTTGCGGTCGTTGACATACAGCTTGTCGACGTACAGCGCCTCGAGCGCCGCATCGAGATTCGACCATCGGCCCGGCGTCCATGCGAGCTCGGCGTATGCCTGTTGCGAAGGCACGCCCGGCAGCTTCGAGCCCGCCGGCACGACGACCGGCGGCGAACCCGTCGTATACGGATCCGCGAATTCCGCGCGCAACCAGGTCAATGCGACGCGCGTCGACAGGCCATGGCGGTAGTTGCCGTCCCACGAAGCCTCGATGCCACGGCGATGGGTGGCGCCGGCATTCTTGAACGTCGTCCGTCCGCCGGTCGCAGCATCGACGACGATCTCGTTTTTCGTGTCGATGTAGAACGCCGCGGCGTTCAGTCGATGGCGCTCGCCGGCCTGGTACTTGACGCCGACCTCGCTTGCGCGGCTCGTCGCCGGCTGCAGCGCGAAGTTGAGGCCCGATCCGCCGCTGCGGTAGGCGAGCTCGGCGAACGTCGGCGTTTCGAATCCCTCGCCATAGCTCGCATAGAGGTTCAGCTGATCCGATGCGTGAAAGACGATGCCCGCGACCGGGCTCGTGTCGTCGAAGCGCTGGCTGCCGCTGTCGTCCGGATTCTGCGCGGTGACGTAATGATCGTCCGACGAATAGCGCACGGTGCTCGTGCGAATGCCGAGCAGCGCCGACCACTTCGCCGCGAATGCCCACTCCGCCTGTGCGTAGAAGTCGGTGCTGCGGACCGTGTCGTCCTCGTCGCGGCGCAGGTCGCCGAGCGAGCCATCGTTGTTGACGAAGCCGCGGCGTCGCTCGTGCTGGCGATCCGTATCCGCACCGATCGTCACGACGAGCGGCCTGCCGAGCGCGCTCGCGTGCCATGCGAGCCGGGCGCCGATGCCTCCGAAATCGCGATCGAGATCGGTGACGCCACCGGACGACGTCAGCGCCGCACCCGAAAACGCGAGGTACTGGCGGATCAGCCGCTGGCCGCCGTAGGCATCCACGTGCAGGTCGAGACCGCCGCCGAAGCGATGGTCGAGTGCGGCCCCGCCCTGCATCTGGTTGATCGTTTTGCGCGTGTCGAACTGGATCGCTGCGGGATCGACGCCGCGTGGATTCGCGCTCCATTGCGAGCGCGTGAGGCCGAGCGGGTCCTCCGTTTCCGGCTGGTATTGCGTATTGCCGATGAACGTGACGCGCGTGTCCGCGCTCGCGTCGAGCACGAGCTTCAGGTTCGTGAGGTCGCGCCGTGCCCACGAGTGCTCGCGATAGCCGTCGGTCACGAATTCGCTGGCAGCGAAGAGTGCACCGCCCTGCCCCGCGCGTCCCGCGAGCAGCAGGCCGAGCGTCCCCGTGCCATAGCTGCCGCCGCCGGCGTTCGACGTCATCAGCGGCGACGCCGGAGGATCCGCGGTGAAAACAGAAATCACACCGCCGGACGCGTTGCCGTAGAGCGCCGAGAATGGTCCGCGCAGGATCTCGACGCGCTCCGCCGAGAACAAACTGAAGCTGCCGGTCTGACCCTGTCCGTCCGGCATCGTCACCGGGATCCCGTCCTGGTAGAGGCGGACGCCGCGCACACCGAACGCCGCGCGCGCCCCGAAGCCGCGCGAGCTGATCTGCAAGTCCTGGGCGTAATTCTGGCGATTGGCCGCGAACACGCCGGGTATGCGAACAAGCGTCTCGGACAGGTTGACCTGCGGCTGGCCGTCGTGCAGCGTCGCGGCGTCGATCAGGTCGACCGAAGCCGGCACGTCGAATGCGCGTTCCGCCCGGCGCGTCGCGGTCACGGTGATCGGATCGAGCACCGTGACGCCCGGCGAAGCGGTCTGCGCGTACGCCAGTGCGGGCACGAGCAGCGATATCGCGCCGATCGCGCACAGGCATGCCTGCGTCGCGCGCGCTAGCGCTTCACGTCCCGGTTCGCACAACGGCATCGAACGCTCCGCTTTCACATACGAGTCGGTTAGGATACGAGATTGCCGTTGTCGCGGCCAGATTCGATGCATGCCGAGCATGCGTCGCGGGTCTCGAACCAGCGAGGGGTCGACATGCATTTGCGTCTGCCGTGCCTCATCACGTGCGCGTTTGCGCTGCTTGCATGCGGCGCCGTCGCCGCGGTGCCTGTCGCTTTCGTTCCCAACGAGGGATCGGGCACGGTGTCGGTCATCGACACCGCCACCGATCGTGTCACGTCGACGATCACGACCGGCGGGAAACCGCGCGGCATCGCGATCGCACACGACGGCAAGCGGTTGTACGTGAGCGACCAGACCGCCAACGGACTTGCCGTCTTCGACGTTGGCACGAGCGCCGCCCCGGTCCGCGTCTCGCTCGGCAGTTCTCCTGAAGGCATCTACCTGTCGCCCGACGGCCGCAGGCTCGCCGCGGCGATCGAGGAGGCCAACCAGGTGCTGATCGTCGACGCGGCCAGCCTCGCGATCGAGAAGCGGGTCGCGATGCGGGGCAAGAATCCCGAGCACGCGGTGTGGAGTCCCGACGCCCGCTGGATCTACGTGAGTGCCGAAGAAGCGGACAGCGTCGACATCGTCGACGTCGCGCGCGGCGAGGTCGTGAAGTCGATCACCGTCGGCGAGCGTCCGCGCGGCATAGGCTTCCTGCCGGATGGCAGCCGCGCGTATGTCGCCGCCGAACATGCGGACACCGTTGCGGTCATCGACGTCGCGACGCAAACGCTGGTCACGAAAATCAAGGCCGGCGTGCGCTCCAACGGCATCACCGTGCATCCGGACGGCAAGCGGGTCTACGTATCCACCGGCGGCGACGGCACCGTGCAGGTCATCGACGTCGCGTCGAACACCATCGTCGCGACGATTCCCGTCGGCCGCCGGCCTTGGAACATGGCGCTCACGCCGGATGGCCACAAGCTGTACGTCGCCTGCGGTCGATCGAATTTCGTCGCCGTCGTCGACACGGTCGAAAACCGCAAGATCGGCGAGATTGCGGTCGGACAGCTCCCCTGGGGTGTGGTAATCCGCTGAGGTGACGCGCCAGGCACGCGGTCTTGCGGCACCGACGCTGATCGCGCTCTGCTTTTATGCAGCCCCGCTCCGCGGCGCGGACAATCCGGTCGAGATCTTCGAGTTGCCGAAGGTCGACGTCGTCGGGACCGCGCCGCTGCCCGGATTCGGGACGCCGCTGCGTGACGTGCCGGCGAACGTCCAGAGCTTCGACCAGCGACTGTTCGCGCGCTCGCGCCCGCTGGCGCTCACGCAGTTCCTCGACCGGAACGCCGCGAGCGCCAGCGCCGCGTCGGGTCAGGGCAATCCGTATCAGCAATCGCTCGACTTTCGCGGTTTCTCGGCGTCGCCGCTGCTCGGCACCCCCCAGGGAATGTCGGTGTTCCAGGACGGCGTGCGGATCAACGAGGCGTTCGGCGACGTCGTCAATTGGGACCTGCTGCCGCGCTCCGCGATTTCGAGCGTGCAACTCGTGCCAGGCTCGGTGCCCGCGTTCGGCCTCAACACGCTGGGCGGTGCGCTCGCGATCTATACGCGAAGCGGCGCGCAGTACCCGGGCGCCGCGACCGAGTTGTCGGGCGGCTCGTTCGGAAGGCGCACGCTCGAGGCCGAATACGGACATGCAAATGCGCAAGCTGATTTCTTCGCGACCGCGAACCTGGCCGACGAGGACGGATGGGCGCAGCACAACGCGAGCCGCGTGCGGCAATTCTTCGGCAAGGCCGGATTCAGCACCGACCTGTCCGATCTCGACGTCAGCGTCACGCTCGCCGACAACACGCTGAACGGCTCGCAGACGCTGCCCGTCTCGTTCATCGATCGGCCGCGCGAGCCGTACACGTATCCCGACGTCAACGACAATCGCCTCGCCTTCGTCGTCGCCAAGGCGAGCCGGCTGCTCGGCGACGACCAGCTCGTCGATGCGAACGTCTATTACCGCCGCTATCGCAACACGAACTTCAGCAGCAACGTGAACGACGACTTCGGCGATGACGACGCCAACCCGGCGGCCAACGACCGCTCGACGACCAATACCGGCTCCTACGGCGGCGCGTTGCAGTGGACGTACCGGACGAAGCGCGACGGCGTCGCGCATCAGATCGCGCTCGGCGCGAGCGGCAACGCCGGACGAACGACGTTCATGCAGGCGACGCAGCCCGCCGCGTTTGCCGATGACCGCGGCACCGTCGCGACCGGTCCGTTCACGCCGACGACGGACGCCGATCTCCGCAACGCGGACGGCGGCGTGTACGCGAGCGATACGGTCAACATCACGGCGCAATGGACGCTGACGATGGCCGCGCGCTACAACGTCGCGCGCGTCGAGATCCGCGATCGCAGCGGACAGGATCCGGCGCTCGACGGCACGCATACGTTTTCGCGCGTCAACCCGGCGCTCGGCGTCACGTTCAATCCGTCGGAGCAATTCACGGCGTACGCGAGCTACAACGAAGGCATGCGCGCGCCCACGCCGATGGAGCTCACGTGCGCCGATCCGGACGCGCCGTGCAAGCTGCCCAATCAGTTCCTGGCCGATCCGCCGCTCGCGAAGATCGTCTCGTCGACGCTCGAAGCCGGCGCGCGCGGGCGCTTCCCGATGGGCGACTGGGCAGCCGCCGTTTACCGCACGGACCTGCGCGACGACATCGCGTTCATCGCGAGCGGTGCGGGTGCGACCAACGCCGGCTATTTCACCAACGTCGGGCGCACGCGGCGCCAGGGCGTCGAGTTGTCGGCGACGCTGCGCGCCGATCCGGTGACGGTGGCGCTCCGCTACAGTGCGACCGACGCACGCTTTCGCTCGCCGTTCACCGCGGTGAGCCCGGCCAACTCGCAGGCCGATGCAGCGGGTGCAATCGCCGTGCAGCCCGGCGACCGCATGCCGGGCATACCGCTTCGCAGCGCGAAGCTGCGCATCGACTGGGAGGCCGCGCCGGGGCTTACGATCGGCGCGTCGGTTATCGCCGCATCGAGCCAATATGCGCGAGGCGACGAGAACAACGCCGATGCGGGTGGCCGCGTTCCCGGGTATGCGGTGGTGCACCTCGACGCCGAATATCGCGTCACGCGCACCGTCACGCTGTTCGCGCAGGTCGACAACCTGTTCGACCGGCGCTACGCGAACTTCGGCCTGCTGGGCGCCAACGTGTTCACCGGCCCGGATCGTACGTTCGGTCCCGCGCAAGGCATTGCCGCCGTGAACGAGCAGTTCCGCGCGCTCGGCGCGCCGCGCGGCATCTGGGCCGGCGTTCGCGTGAGCTTCGACGACGCGTCAAGCGGTGCTCGCTTATGATCGCGGCGATGAAAATGCTGTCCATCGCCCGTTTCGCGGCGCTCCTGCTCGTCCTCGCGCCGCCGATGTCCACGCCGGTGCGCGCCGCCGACGACATCGTCCTCGAGCCTCAACGTGTTTCGGCACACGGCTATTTCGTGCAAGGCGAGGCCGGCATGGCCAGCGCGGCCAACAAGGGCTTCATGTCGAACGCGGGATTCGTCGTCACCGGCGAGGGCGTCGTCGTGTTCGACGCGCTCGGCACGCCGGCGCTGGGCCGCGCGCTTGTCGCCGCGATCCGCACGGTCACGCCTGCACCGATACGGCGGGTGATCGTCAGCCACTATCACGCGGACCACGTGTACGGTTTGCAGCCGCTGAAGGCGGCAGGTGCGGAAATCTGTGCCTATCGCGCGGGCGAGGCGTATTTCACGTCGGGGCTCGCCGAGGAGCGCCTCGCGCAGCGCCGCGCGGACTTGTTTCCGTGGGTGGACGAGACGACGCACGTGGTCCATCCGGATCTCTGGCTCGACGGCGACACCGATTTTCGCCTCGGCGGACTCACGTTCCGGCTCGTCTGGTCAGGCGGCGGGCACTCGCCGGAAGACTTGATGATGTACATCGTCGAGGACCGGTTGCTGTTCGCGGGCGATCTGATTTTCGCGGGTCGCATTCCGTTCGTGGGCAACGGCGACAGCAAGGGATGGCTTGCGGCGACGCAGAAGATGCTCGCGCTTTCGCCAAGCGTCGTCGTACCAGGGCACGGCCCCGCATCGCACGACGTCGCGCGCGACCTTGTCCTGACGCGCGACTACCTCGTCTACATGCGCGAGACGATGGGACGCGCGGTGCACGACCTCACACCGTTCGATGAAGCGTATGCGGCCACCGACTGGTCGCGCTACAAAGCGCTGCCGGCGTTCGAGCCCGCCAACCGGATCAACGCGTGGGGAACGTACCTGAGGATGGAGCAGGAGGAGCTCGAAGCCGTCAAATAGCCCGATCAACCTAATCGCCGGGGCTTCGCGCCGCGTCCTCGGTTGGTCCGAGCCCCGTGCTGGCGGAACGCGGCATCATCAGCACGACCGCCAGCGTCACCGCGGCAATCGCCGCCATCAGCAGCAGCAGCGCGTCGAATCCCGCGGTCTTGACGAGCGGGCCGAGCATCCACACCGCGAGCGAGCTGACGCCAAAGGCGACCGCCAGGCGCATGCCCGACACGCGCGATCGCATGCGGTCGTCGACGTAGCGGACGATGATCGCGTCGGTGAACGGAATCGCCCCGAACACGGCCACCATGAAGGCAATCATCAGCGCGTAGAGCGTCCAGCCCTGCGAGTTGGCCGCGAGCAGGAACAGCGGCGCCTGCGCCGCGACGATGCCGGCATAGAGCGCTTTCAGCGACACGCGATCGAGCAGATGGCCGACGGCAACCTGCGTCAGCGCGCCGAACACGTAGACGAGCGCGAGCAATGCGCCGAGCGCCGCCGGATCCTCGACGATGCCGCGCAAGCGCTCGCGCAGCAGCTCGCCGTTGCCGTTGGTGGTGAAGTTGAACAGCAGGCTGCCGGAGATCGACGCGGCGGTGACGATCGCGAACACATGCGCAAGCGTGCGCCTGCCGGGCATCGCGCGCGTCGGCGCACGGCGCGCGGGCGCCTCCGCCTCGATCGGCGCGAACCGCGCGAACAGCACGCCGCACGCCAGCGCGAGCAGCGCCGGAACGGCGAACGCCATCCGCCAGCCGGCGTACTTGACGAGCGCACCGGTCATGACCGCGGACAGCGCGACGCCCAGGTTGCCGGCGAGGCCGTTGAGGCCGATCG
>DATEIQ010000019.1:0-31848 GCA_035278845.1 Casimicrobiaceae bacterium
GAACGCGTGCTTGCCGCCCGGATAGTGACGTGCGAGCGAAGAGGCCGCACGGTTCTCCGACGACATGAGCGCGAGCCGCAGCATTTCGCGGCGCGTCAGCGTCGAGCCCATTGCGAGGCGCGAATGACTGCCTTTCAGGTAATCGAAATCGCCCGTGTCGATGTCGAGCATCTCGTCGAGCGACAGCTTGGCATCGAGTACGACCATCGCCGTCATGAGCTTCGTGACCGACGCGATCGGCGTCACCTCGTCTGCCGCTTTTGCGTAAATCTGACGGTCTGCGGCAGCGTCGAGCACGAGGACGTTGGCGGACGAGACCTTCAGTCGGGCGGGGTCGGGCGAGTCAACCTGGGCCCACCCGGACCCTGCGGAAACCGACAGGAAAACAACCAAAAGCAGCCGTTTCATGAGCAAAAGTCTCAAGTACTCCGGCGGCGTTATCGCACGATCGCCGCCCGTTGGTCAACGGGTATCTCGCAAATCAGGCAGTTACGACGCGCTGCGCAGCGTGGCGGCCGCCGCGGCCGCCGGTGCCTCGTTCAGGTCAGGCAGACCCGTCGGCTCCGGCGACAAAGCGGCGCCGGCTTCGGTTGGGGGCTCCGAACCCGGACGCCGCTCGTCCTGCTGCAGCTGCCACATGCGCGCGTAAACGCCGTTCGCGACAAGCAGCGCAACATGCGTGCCACGCTCGACGATGCGACCGTGGTCGAGGACGAGAATCTCATGCGCGTCGACGATCGTCGACAGGCGATGCGCGATGGTGAGCGACGTGCGGTCGCGCGCGATCGCCGCGAGCTCGGCCTGAATGGCCTTCTCGGAGCGCGAATCGAGCGCCGATGTCGCCTCGTCGAAAATCAGGATCGCGGGATTCTTGAGGATCGCGCGTGCGATGGCGACGCGCTGCTTCTCGCCTCCCGAAAGCTTGAGCCCGCGCTCGCCGACGGGAGTCGCATAGCCTTCCGGCAGGCGCGCGACGAAGTCGTGGATCTGCGCGAGCTTCGCCGCGGCGACGATTTCGTCATGCGACGCGCCGGGCCGGCCGTACGCGATGTTGTACTCGATCGTGTCGTTGAACAGCACCGTGTCCTGCGGAACGATGCCGATCGTCGCGCGCAGGCTCGCCTGCTGCACGTCGCGCAAATCCTGGCCGTCGATCGTGATGCGCCCGTCCTTCACGTCGTAGAACCGGTAGAGCAGGCGCGCGAGCGTCGACTTGCCCGAACCCGATGGCCCGACGACGGCAACGTCGCGGCCCGCAGGAATCGTGAACGTCACGTCGTGCAGGATCGTCCGATTGGGTTCGTACGCGAAGTCGACGTGCTCGAAGCGAATCTCGCCGCCGCGCACCGCAAGCGGCAACGCACCGCGACGATCGACGATCTCCGCGTGCTCGTCGATCAACCGGAAGAGTCTCTCCATGTCGGCGAGCGCCTGCTTGATCTCGCGGTAGATCACCCCGAGGAAGTTGAGCGGAATGTAGAGCTGGATCATGAACGCGTTGACGAGCACGAGGTCACCGATCGTCATCGTGCCGTTCACGACGCCGACCGTGGCCCGCCACATGATCAGCGACACCGCGATCGCGATGATCGCGCTCTGGCCGATGTTCAGCGCCGACAGCGACGTCTGGCTCTTGACGGCCGCGCGCTCCCAGCGCTGCAGGCTCTCGTCGTAGCGCGATGCCTCCCATGCCTCGTTGCCGAAGTACTTGACCGTCTCGTAGTTCAGCAGCGAGTCGATGGCGCGCGTGTTGGCCTTCGAATCGAGCTCGTTCATCTGCCGGCGGAAATGCGTGCGCCATTCGGTGATCAGGATCGTGAACAGGATGTAGAGCGCGAGCGCGACGACGGTGATGGCGATGAACGTCCAGTCGTAGCGGACGATCAGCACCGCCGACACGAGCGAGATCTCGACGAGCGTCGGCAGGATCGAGAACAGCGCGAAGCTGATCAGGGTCGAAATGCCGCGCTGGCCGCGCTCGACGTCGCGCGTGAGCCCGCCGGTCTGCCGCGCGAGGTGAAATCGCAGCGACAGCGCATGCAGGTGGCGAAACACCGTAAGTCCGATGCGGCGCACGGCGCGCTGCGTCACTTTCGCGAACAGGTACTCCCGCAGCTCGGTGAATACGGTCGTCGACAGGCGGAGCAGCCCGTACGCCGCGAGCAGCGCGAGCGGAACCGACAGGACCGCGATCCGCGGATCGAGCGCATCGACGATCTCCTTCATCAGGACCGGCACGCCGACATTCGCGAGCTTGGCGGTCACGAGGCAGGCGAGCGCGGCGCCGATGCGCCCGCGGTAACCCCACAGATACGGCAGAAGCGTGCGGATCGTCTGCCAGTCGCTGCGCGCGGGACGCGGGACGTCCTGCTCGGCGGGGAGGGGCAGTGTCGTGGTGCGTCGCATTGTCAATGATCCGGGCCAGAGATTTTTTCCCGCGGGAGTGCGTGCCGAGGCTCCGTCTTGCCGGTAAATACATCTCGGACCCCGGATTATCGCCGCCCTATCGGCGTGGCCAGCCCGAGCGCCACCATTCGTCGCCGCCGTAGCGCAGCATGCCCATCGCGACGCGGACGACGCCGTACGCGATCCACGTCATGGCCTTCGCGAGCCGCGACCGGTGGGCCCAATCCTCGGGCGGTACCGGCCGCGATCCCGATTCGATCATCCCGGCGAGCTCGACGCGCAGTTGCCCGGCGAAAACCGGGTCGCGCACGAACACGTTCGCCTCGCGCGACATCAGGAACGAGTACGGGTCGATGTTCGACGAGCCGACAGTCGCCCACTGCGAATCCGCGACGGCTACCTTGGCGTGCAGGAACGAGCGGTGGTATTCCTGGATCGCGACGCCCGCGGACAGCAGCTGGCCGTAAAGCGCGCGCGACGCATAATGCAGCAACCGGTATTCGACGCGTGCCTGCAGAAGCAGCGTCACCCGCACGCCGCGCGCCGCGGCGTTGACAAGCGCGCGCCGGAACCGTACGCCCGGAAAGAAATACGCGGTCGCGATCAGGATTTCGTCGCGCGCCGTCCGAATTCCCGCGAGATACGCGCGCTCGATGTCGCGCCGATGGCGCAGGTTATCGCGGATCGTGAGCTTGGCGACCTGCGTGCCGGCGGATTCCGCCGGCTCCTCATCCGGGAACAGCGGCACGTCCGAGCTGCGCAGTTGCGTGATCTCGACGATCGCCCAAACACGCTGCATCGTCTGCATGACCGGCACGAGCATCGGGCCGCGCACTGCCACGGCGAAATCGACGCGCGGCGGCGTGTGCCCCGGCGTGTTCATGTCGTCGATGACGTTGATGCCGCCGATGAACGCGACGCGGCCGTCGACCTGGCACAGCTTCCGATGCAACCGGCGCATCCGGTGCGACCTGAAATGCCACGGGTGTACCTCGGGGCGGTACTTGAGCAGGTCGACGCCGCCGTCGAGCAGGCGCCGCTCGAGCGCGCGCGTCAGGTAATGGCGCGCACCCCAACCGTCGACGAGCACGCGCACGCTCACGCCGCGCCGCGCCGCGTCGATCAGCGCACGGGCGATCTCGCGCCCCGTCGCGTCGTCGGCGAAGATGTAGGTCTCGAGCCAGATCTCGCGCTCCGCCTCGGCGATCGCACGCGTCAGCGCGGGAAAGTATTCGGCGCCGCTGCGAAGCAGCGTCACGGCGTTGCCCGCCGTGTAGCGGTTCATCGCGAAGCCGCCGGCCTGCACGGTCAGCGGCGGCGGGCAGGTCGCGTGACTTCGAACGTCGCCGCGAGCGCAGCGTGGTCGGACATGCGGGCGCCCGGCGTCGCGTAGTGGACGTGGGCGTCGACGACTTTCAAGCCTCGGGCATAGATGCGGTCGAGCCGGAACACCGGCAAAAGCGACGGGAACGTCCGCGCCGGCCGTCCGTTCACGCGTTCGAACACCTCGACGCAGCCGAGCGCCTCGGTCAGCGCGCGGTCGCCCTTGCTGCGCCAGTCGTTGAAATCGCCGGCGATGACGAGCGGCGCGTCGTCGGGCACCTCCGCTCGTATCCGCTCGACGAGCGTGCGGATCTGCCACTGACGGCCGCGCTCGAACAGGCCGAGATGGACGTTGATGCAGTGCAGACTCGGCGCCTTGTCGCCGAGCGAGATTTCGCAGTGCAAAAGGCCGCGGCTCTCGAACAGGTGCGCGGAGATGTCGAGGTTCTCCTGCGTCAGCATAGGAAAACGCGAAAGCACGGCGTTGCCATGATGGCCGTGCGGATACACGGCGTTGCGGCCGTACGCGACTTCGTGCCAGAACGCGTCGGCGATGTACTCGTGCTGCGGCCTTCCCGGCCAGTCGCGATAGCGCATCGCGTGCCGGTCGTTCGTGTGCAAGACCTCCTGCAGGAACAGGATGTCGGCCGCCAGACCATGCAGCCGCTCGCGTAGCTCGTGGATGACCATCCGCCGCGCAAGCTGCGAAAAGCCCTTGTGGATGTTGTAGGTAGCGACGGTGAAGCGGACGGGTTGGGCGGTTGCCATGGAATGAATCTTATCGCGGCCGGACAGCAACGGAGCGCAACGCTCCGCCTGAATCCGACGTGCGTGCGAGAGCAGCGTCATGGCGCCGGAAATGAGGATCCCGACCGCAAAAGGCAAGCGGCCCCGTCAGGCGGGCAGACAGATCTGAAGCAAGCGTTCAACGAAGCGGTCGCCGTTCCGGATCGCAGGCCACATCACGTATATCGCGGCGAATGGCGATGAGTTGCACGCGGATTTCGAAGGTATGGCCAGCATCGACTTCGCAAGCGGCACGATCGACTTCCAGGGAACCGAAACGATAGGCGGTGGAACGGGCCGTTTCTCCGGCGCATCCGGCACCAGCCATCTCGAAAGCGACGCGTTGGCCGTATCCCTTACCGGCTTTACATAACGGTCGGCTCGCTGAGCTATTGAGTCGCATGGGCCCGTCAAGGCGCGCATTGCCTTGTCATCCGAGCAGGTGCATTCGCGAGACGAGCCGTTGAGTGAATCGGTCGTTCGGACAATTGCCGGCGGCCGTCGACCCGCTGCTCAAACCATTATGCAGCTGTCTCCGACGCAATCTGCGCCACGGAACGAAGCTCGATTCCGTGGCGCGCGGCCGTTTCCCGCGCGCCTTCGATCACGTCGCCTTTGGCGTACGCGTACGTCAGCGCGGCCAGGGTCGCCTGCAGCGGATCGGGCGCGCCGAGTTGCGCTTGCAGCGCTTCGATCGGAACGCTTTCGACGCTGAAGTTTCGGCCCGTCGCCTGCTCGAACGTCGCGATCACTTGCCGCAGCGATAGCGCTTCCGGCCCTCCCAGCTCGAGCACCGTCGTCTTCGCTGCATGCTCGCGCGTCGCCACGGCAACCGCGAACGCGGCCACGTCCGGCGCGGAGATGTAGCTGACCTTTTCGTCGCCCGAGCCGAAGATCCGCGCCTTGCCGTTGCGCGCGTCGAATCCGAGCGCGGGACTCAGCCAGATCTCGGCGAAATACGAAGGGCGAAGAATCACCGCCGTCATCGCGCTCGCCCGCAATCGCTCTTCGCAATCGCGTTTCGCTGTGTCAAGCGGGCAGGGCTCGTCGATGTTGCCCGAGTACGAGACGTAGACGAATTTGCGGACGCCCTCCTGCTCAGCGGCGGCGATCAGCGCGAGCACGCCATCGTGGTCGACACGACGCAAGCCGTCGTTCGCACCCGTTGGCATGGACGTAACTGTCGAGACGACGCAGTCCACTCCGCGGCAGGCGGATGCGAGCGACTCGGGTCGCGTCACATCGCCGTCGACGACTTCAATTCCGACCGCCCGCAACTCACCGGATTTTGGATGCGACGCACCACCGCGAACGAGCGCGCGAACGGACATGCCCCGCTTGCGAAGGCCCCGTGCGACGTGTCCGCCGACGAAGCCCGTTGCACCGACGACCAGGCAATCCATGAGCGCTCCGTTCACAAGGAAACGCGATTGCAGTCAGGAAAGCGCGGCGGAAAAACTGGGGTGGCTGATGGGATTCGAACCCACGACAACCGGAATCACAATCCGGGACTCTACCAGCTGAGCTACAGCCACCGTCGAAGTGTCGTCGCGGGTAATGCCGCGCGGAACGTGCATTATACCGCCACGCGCGGGGCGCCGGCACGTGTCGGCGGCAACCTCCGGAGTGCGATTGCGAAAGACGCCGAGGGCTTCCAATGAAACGGCCCGAACACGCGCGGCCCGTCCCCCACTGTCGTCCAGTCGTATCCGGTCGAGATTTCCTCGACGAACGTCGCCCCGGCTCGCAGGTTGAACGTGCGGCCGAGGCACTGATGATCGCCGATGCCGAACGGCGCGTATTCGTTGACCGTGTAAGTCCGTTCGAGAAACCGCTCGGGCCGGTAGCGCTCCGGCTCCGGGAAATGCGCCGGATCGCGATGCGACTCCCGCATGAGTGCGCACACCCAGCTGCCCTTGGGCACGTGGTAACCCTCGAGCGTGAACGGCACCGTCGCTTTGCGCAGAAGAAGTTCGGCCTGCTCGAGGCGCAGCGTCTCTTGCACGCAGGCCTCCGACAGCCGCCGGTCGGCACCGGGCTCCGCGCAAACGGCACGAACTTCTGCGACGACGGACGGATGGTCGCTCAGGTGCTTGACGACCCAGCGCAGCAGATCACGCAGATCGTGGCGGCCGCGCTCCACCATGTAGATGGCGTTGCCGACAATCGTGTCGTCGATCACCTGCTCGGGGTTCCGCGCAAGCCGAGCGAGGACGCTGTCGCGGTAACCCGCGCTATCGCCGGACCGCCTTGCCGCGGCCACGCGGAGCACGACGGCACGAATCGCCGCATACGCGTCCCGCTGGCCGGGTCCGACGGCCGCGACGTACCCGCCCGGCCCCAGACGACGATACTCGACTTCGAGCGCTGGAAACTCCGGCGCGTCCGGCGCGACGCCGAGCACGGTCAGGGAAAGCAACCTGATGCTGATTCGATCGAGTGTCGAATGAAGACGTTCGGCAAGCGTTTCGTCGTGCGTGCCCACGCCCGCCAGTGCATCCAGTTCTGTCCGGATGATCCGCCGGAAATCCGCCTCGTGCCCCGCCACGAGATCGTTACGCAGCGCGCCCGCGAACGCGCTGCGATAGCGGGAGTGAATCTTCGCAGGCATGACGCGCAGGTAGTCCCCCGGAAAGAGCGACGTCAGGTCGCCCGACACCACGCGCAGGGAGCTGCGGTGCCGGTTCAGCAATTCGCGGGCGTATTGCAGTCCAACGATGCAGACCTTGAGGTCGCCGGACGTCCAGAAGAACTTGAAAACCGGACCATGCCGTGCGAACAGCTTCAGCTGCAGTTGGTCGTCACGAAAGAATCGCCGCGTCGCCGTGATCGCGAGCGGACCCGGCGGCAGGCGCCCTCTGAAGGGCAGCGCCTCGTATGCCAGCATGCGTAGTCGGGCCGCATGCCACGCAGCGCGTGTGCCTACATCGAGAAGCCGATCGCGCGTCCACTGTCGAAGCTTGCGCGCATCGGCGGTTCGCGCAATGGAAATGAGGTACCCGGTTCGGGCTGCAGCAACGGCGGGCTCGAAGATGAGGCTGTCCACGCGCGTCGGTTGCCCCCGAGCGGTCAGTGCCGCACCGGGCCCATCAGGTAATCAGGCAGCCAGGTCGCGATCTCGGGAAAAACGCACAGAATGACGATCGCGAGGATCATGCAGGCGACGTACGGAATGGTCCCCCACATGACGGTCGTCACCGGCACGTCGGGCGCGATCGCCTGCACGATGTAGATATTGAGCCCGACCGGCGGATGGATGAGGCCGATCTCCATGTTGATCGTCAGGATCACGCCGAACCACACCGGGTCGAACCCGGCGGCGGTGATGATCGGGTACAGGATCGGGCTCGTCATCAGGATGATCGCTGCGGGTGGGATGAAGAAGCCGCACACCAGCAGGAACAGGTTGATCAGCAGCATCAGCACCCAGCGGTTGACGTGCGCGTCGGCGATCGCCTGCGCGAGCGTCTGCGTCAGGTACAGCGACGTCAGCATGTAGCCGAACAGCACGGCGGCGGCGATGATCATCAGGATCATCACCGACTCGCGCGTCGTGTCGCGAAGAATCTGCCACCACTGGCCCGGCTTCCACATCTTGTAGATGGCGACCGCCAGCACGAAGCACAGCGCCGCGCCGACGCCGGCGGCTTCCGACGGCGTTGCCACGCCCCCGTAGAGCACGTACATCACGCCGATCACGATCACGAGGAACGGCGCGATCTTGGGGATCGACGTGAACTTCTCTCGCCACGAATACCGGAAGCCCGCCGCGTGCGCGCGAAAGCCACGCTTCCAGATGATGAACAGCGTCCACAGCATGAACAGGCCGGTCAGCAGGACGCCGGGGAACACGCCGGCGAGAAACAGCCTTCCGATCGATGTCTCCGTCGCGATGCCGTAGAGGATGAACGTGATCGACGGCGGGATCAGGATGCCGAGCGTGCCGCCCGCGCAGATCGATCCGGTGGCGACGTCCGCCGGATACCCTCGCCTTCGCATCTCCGGAATGCCCATCTTGCCGATGGCCGCGCAGCACGCAGGCGAAGAGCCGGTCAGCGCGGCGAACAGCGCGCAGGCGCCCAGGTTCGAGATGACGAGCCCCCCCGGTACGCGGTAGAGCCAGCGGTCGAGCGCCTCGTAGAGGTCCTTGCCCGCGGGTGAGCTGCCGATCGCGGCGCCCATCATCACGAACATCGGAATCGATACCAAGGTGAAGTCGTTCAGGCCTGCGTAGAACGTCTCCGCCACGACGTGCAGCGCGTCGAAGCCCTGGAAGATGATCACGAACAGGATCGAGATCGCGCCGAGGCCGAACGCCACCGGCGCACCCGAAAGCAGCGTCGCGAGCGTCACCGTAAGCACGATCAGTCCCTGCGTGGTCGGGCTCATCGGGTGAACTCGTCTACGGAGAAGATAGCGTCACGGGCTCGTCCGGAATGTCGAACGGTGCATCGCGGCCGGTGACGAGCGCCCAGATGTCGACGGCGTATTGCAGCGTCAGCAGGCCAAGTCCGATCGGCATCGCCGAATACGGAATCCACAGCCGCGCACGCCACATCGTGTCGGACACCCAGCGGTTCTCGTACGCCTCCTTCCAGAACAGGAAGGTCATCACCGTCATGACGACGCAGAACGCCGCCGACATGAGGCTCGCGCCGAGCGCAAGCCAGTAGCGCTTGCGCGGCCGGAGATGCAGCGGCAGCACGTTGACGTTGACGTGGCCGCGCGTCAGCAGCACGTAGGGGCTGCCGATGAACGTCGCGGCCGTGATGCAGTACGTGATGAGATCGGTCTGCCAGATCGTGCTGTGGTTCAGCATGTAGCGGACGAACACCATGTGGCAGACGACGATGACGGCGAGCGCGACCAGGCCCGCGGCAATGTAGCCGCAGAACTGCGACACCCGCCGCACCGCGCGCGCGAAGCGGGGGAGGGCGCTGTGCCGGCCGGCGTCGCGGCTCAAGGCGACGCCCACCGGCGCGAACCGTAACGCACCGCGCCGGTCCGGATTGTCATCGCGCTACTTGACCGCGAGCGCCTCGTCGATCAGCTTCTTTCCGTTCGGGACTTCCTTGGCGAACTCCGCATACGAGCTCTGCTGCGCGACCTTCAGCCACTGGTCGTATTCGGCCGGCGTGAGCGTCACCACCTCGACGTTGTGCTGCTTGAACGTCTTGACCATCTCTTCGTCGAGGCCCGGCGCCTCCTTCGCGAAGTACGCTTCGGCCTTCTTGCCGGCGGCGAGCAGCGCGTCCTGCTGCTTCTTGTCGAGCCGGTTGAACGATTTCTTCGACATCAGCACCGGCTCGTACATGAACCACAGCGCGTTCTCGCCCGGCGCCGTGATGCACTTCACCTGCTCGTAGATGCGAAACGACACGAAGCTGCCGCTGCTCGTGTCGGTGGCGTCGGCGACGCCGGTCTGCAGGGCGTTGTACACCTCGTTCGACGGAATCGACACGATCGAAGCGCCTGCCGCCTGCCACATCGCGGCGAACGTCGGCCCGGCGGAACGGATCTTGAGACCCTTCATGTCGGCCGGCGTGCGGATGCAGCCCTTCTTAGAAGCCACCGCGCCCGCGAGCCAGGCGTCCGCCAGCACGACAACGCCCGCCTGGTCGATCTTCGCCCGGATGTCCTTCATGAAGGGAGACCCGTTGATCCGCGCCGCGCGCGCATGGCTGCGCACCAGACCGGGCATCAGCGTCGCGCCGAAGTCGCGCACCTTGCCGCTCGCGTAATCGAGCGGGAACGACGAGATGTCGAGCTGGCCGTTGACGAGCGCGTTCCACTGCTCGTTGGGCTTGAACAGCGCGGCGCCCGGATAGACCTGGATGTCGAGGTCGACGCCGGCCGCTTTCGCGTCGCGAGCGATCATCTGCACCATTTCGTCGCGCACGTCGCCCTTGCCGCCGGGAAACTGATGCGATGCGCGCAGCACGACCGGCGCGGCCAGAAGCGAGCTGCTGGCGAATGCGAAGGCGAGCGCGGCCAGCAGGCCACCAAAACTTACGCGTTTCATGAGCCATTCCTCCAAGATGTCGAGCGGTCGCAAGCGAGATCCGGCGCGCGATCCGTATCCGGTTCTGGTCTTTTGAGAGCGCCGGGCGCGGCCATTGTAAACGCGAACGCTCGAAAAGGACCCACCGCCGCGGCGCGACGGTGGGTCCGGTCTCATGAGCGAGGGGTGGTCCCTTCGCGGCCCGGCGAAGGTCTTGGGACCTTCGCCAGCAATCCCGATCAGGGCACCGTCGCCGGCGTCGAGAAGGGCTTGGTCGCATCCACGACAAACATCACCAGGGCCGTGAGGCCGCCGAGGCGGCCCGGACTCCAGGCGCTAGTTGCAGTGCGGAACCTTCGGGTACATCGGCTGATCTCCCGTCGGCGTGGGCACGCCGGCGGCGAGTCCGGCGTCGATCAGCCGCGTCACCTGATCGTCTGTGTCCTCGCAAAGCATCAGTCGGCGCTTGACGAGAGCATCGACAGCATTGACCACGGCGCTTCGATACTGGCCAAACGACTTGTAGCGCTCTTCCACCGAAGGCCGCGGATCGCCGGCCGCGATGCGCTCGGCCTTCGTCGCCTCGAATGGAATGTACTGGCCCGAGCCTTCACATCCGTCGTTCGCCCAAACGCCGCTGCGCAGTGCCCAGCCGGTGTACGTTGCCAGCGGCACGGTGACGTCGGGCAACCGGACGCCCGCGATGTCGTTGCCGTCGCTATCCGTCGTCGGCACGTAGCTCTGGTAGATCGGTCCGTTCGCGGGGTTGTCCTGATAGGGCGCGGAGAGCACCGGCGGATTGATCGTCGGAATGCCCGTCGCTTCGAAGTTCGGCCCGAAGTTGAACAGATAGCGCGTCGTTTGCAGGCCCGTGTAAGTCACGCCGGGAATGTTCGGGAAGCCGACGCCCGATTGTGGCAGCGGCGGGACCATCGTGCCGTCGGAAAGACGCGGCACGGCGCTCGGCGGCGGTGCGATGCCGTTCGCCCAGTCGTCGAGCGCGAGAAACAGCGCGCGCTGAATCGGCGCCGAGTTCAGCGGGTTCGTGCGCTGCTGGCAATTGCCGAAACTGCCGTTACCGGTGCCGTGCTGATGGCTCGAAATGAAATAGTTCCGCGCGTACGGTGAATCGGGCAGGTCGACACTGCCTGTCGGATCGGTGTGCAGCAGCGACGCCGCCTTGACCCAGTACTCGTTCGCCGAATAGATCTCGACCGCCAGCGGGCACGTATCCGTCGCTTCGCAGCGTGCGTAGCGACTGTCGGTTCGGCCGGTCAGCGGGTCATGCGTCTCGACGTTCGCGAACGGGAAACGGCCTTCCAGATACAGCAGGTCCTGGCGGTTGCGATTCGTCCGCTTCGTCTGCGACCAGCGGTAATTCATGTTGAGGCCGTCGCCTGCGGCGATCCACTGCATCATGCCGTCGATGACCTTGCGGCCGCTCTCGTCCTCGTTGAAGCCAAGATGCGTGTAGTCGTTGAACATCCGACCCGGTTGCGACGAAATTTCCGTGTAGATTCGCGTCACGTCGCCGGCGAGGGGGTTCGGGTTACCTTCGTCGTCGACGGTGGCATAGCGAAGGAACGAGTTGAAGTCGCGCACTGCGGCGAACCCCATCCCGTTGACGGTCGGGTCCTTCGCGACGTACGAGAACTCGTAGATGTCGTTGGCGACGAAGTTGCCGGTCGTGAGCTTGATCGCCGTGAGCGTCGCATCGGTATACGCCCACCCGTTCGCGGGCACCTCTTCCGGAGGGTCGTTCAGGTGCACGCGATGCGTGAGCTTCGCTTGCGACTGGTCGGAGGACGACGCGGGATAGTAGAGGCCAAACGAACCGCCGCCGGTGACAATGTACTCGTACCCGGGGCCGGTGATCGAGCTGCCGTCGGCGTTGTGGACGGTCGGCAAGTCGGCGGTCGCGGTCGTCGTCGTCGGATTCGTCGCGAGGTTTGCGAGGCGGTTCTCCCACCCGCTCCAGACCGTCGTGTAGCCGCGCGGCCACAGGAACGAGTTATCGAGCGCCGCCGCGTCGGTGATGCCGCCCGGGTCGTTGCCGCCGGGACTGCGGTTCATGGAGCCGTACGTCTTGCCGCCGCGGTTCGGTGGCTCGTACATAACCTGGTGATTGCCTTTCGCGAGATCGACGGGCTTCAGGATGTAGAAGTTGTGGCGGTATTCGACGTTGCCTCGCGCGTTGCGCGGCGCGAGCTCGACGTCGGTGATGACGGCGTTGCGGCGGTCGTTCGGGTCGATCTCGCCGTACGCGATGCCGACGATCTTTTCGTACTGGCCGACACCCGCGAACGAGTGCCCGCCGAAGGCGATGCCTCGCGACAGAATATCGATTCGGGTCGTCCGCGCATCGACCGGCGCGGTAACGAGCATGCCGGCTGCGAGCGCGCTCGCAATGCTGGCCTGCAACAGCTTGCGGTTCGCGTACGCAGGCGTGACGCGGAACGGTGCTTCGTATCGGTTGGCTCTCACGTTGCTCCTCCTGTTCGGTGAAAATGCGGTATTACGGGTTGCATCGACCGTTGTCGCCCGGCTGGTTGCACACGTTGCTGCTCATCGCCTGGTTGACGAGCGCCGCCCAATCGTCGGCGAATCCGGCCGGGATCGTCGCCGTGCACTTGGCGCCCATGGACGCCGCCACCGGGCCGGCGAGCAGATAACCCTGGCAGGCCGCGTTGTCGGCAGCTTTCTTCACCGCATCGACGTAGCCGTCGTGCGTTCCATAGCGCTCCTCGAGCGAGGGCCGCGAATCGTTGGCCGCGAGGCGCTGCTGCCGTGTCTTGGCAAACGGCACCATGCCTCCGACGTAGTTGCACACCTGACCGGCGTGGAACGGCCTGCCGTCGTACGTCGAATCGGCAGGACCCGCGGTGATGTTCCAGCCGAGATACGTCCCGAGCGGTGCGTCGCGCAAGACGGTGGGCACGCCGCCCAACTCGTTGCCGTCCGAATCGACCTTCGGCACGAGCATCTTCACGACGGCCTTGATCGGGGGCGGGACGTTCGTCGGATTGCCGGTCGCGTCGTAGTGATCGTAATCGGGACCCCAGTCATAGTCGAACACCGGGAAGACGAAGTTCTCCGGCAGGAAAATCGAGTCGGGGATACCCGGTACGCCGGTCGGAAAACCCATCGCAGCCTTCGTCGCTTCGACCAGCGAGCGCTCGTTCTTCGGCCCGCGCAGCTGCGGCCACCGCGACGGCGGCGGCGCGATGTCGTGCATCACCCAGTCGCGCAGCGCGACGCGCAAGCGGCTCACGAGCTGCGTGGCTGGCACCGGATTCGCGCGCAGCGTGCCCCGCCCCCAGTTATTGCCAGGACAGTTGACAGGATTCGCCGAAGGCGTCTCGGTGAAGCCGCCGCCGCCGCCGCCGTGCGTGGAGCTCGGAAGGTAATAGCGCCGCACGTTGTCCGGCAGCGGGATGTCGTTCTTCGGATCGGTGCCCACCCACGACGTCGTCATCTTGAGCGCGAATACTTCCGCGCCGCCGAACGTCTCGATGATCTTCGGACAGGTGTTCGTGATGTTGCAGCGGGTCAGGATGCCGCCCGGATGGATGTCGCGAACGCGATCGGGGAACGAGTGCCACCACTGCGGCCCTTCGCTGCCCATCTGGTAGAGCTCGAGCACGCCGTCCGGCTGGCCCCAGCGCGAATTGTTCGCGACGCGCCGACCGGCGATCAGCGGCCACGCGCCTTCGTGCACGATGCGCCCCGCCTCGTCCTGGTTCATGCCGAGATGGATGAAGTGCCGCGTGAAGTTGCCCGATTGCGAAGAGCCGCGGATGATCGCCCATTTGATCGCGCCCGCGAGCGGATTCGCGTTGCCGTGGTCGTCGGTCGCCTCGTAGCGGAAGAACGACTGCACGTCGCGGAACGCCGCGGTACCGGCGCCGAGCACGTACGGGTCCTTCGCCGTGTACACGAGCTGATACAGCTTCGCCGGATCGAAGCCGTTCTTCAGGCACAGCCGCACGGGCAGCTCGGTCACCGGCATGGGCGCGGAGAACGTTCCACCGCCGCAGAACTTCCAGTCGGCATTCGGAATCGTCTCGCCCTCGGTGATCGTGCCGTCGATCGTTTCCTTCAGATGCACCTTCAGTACCGCACCCGAATTGTCGTTGGCGTCTTCGGGAAAATAGGGAATCGGGTTGCTCATCACGTTGAGCGGCTGCGCATCGAGACCGCTGCGATTCACGATGCGACCCAGGATGCGGCCCGTGACGCCCGTCAGCACCGGCACCTTCACCCATTCGTTGCTGCTCGGATCGACGGGGGTCAGCGAGCCCGCGTCGTCGGGCACCGTGGTGGCCGAACCGGGACTCTGACCGGCGTTGTCGCCCTGCCATGCGCTGCTGATCCCGATGTCGTGCGAATTGCGCAGGTCCGTCGTGATCGTGATGCGGCCGCCGCGGTTCGGCACGTCGTGCCATACGAGGCCGCTCGACTGCGAAAGATCGACCGGCTTCACGATCTGGAAGCTCGCGATGTATTCCACCTTCCCGTTGGCGTTCTTCGGCGCGATGTCGATGTCGGTGATCAGTGCGTTGTGCGCATCGTTCGGATCGAGCTCGCCGAACGCGCGGCCGATGACGCGTTCGTAGGCAATGTCCTGCCCACCAAGCGACAGCGTGTCGTCGATGACGATTCGCGTCACCCGTGCTTCGGATGGCGCCGATGCGATGAACAGCGTCGCGAGAGCCGCCGCCACGCCGGTCGTGCTGAAACATTTCCTGGATATGCTGGAACGCATTGCTCGCACCTCCCTGCGGAGCCGCTGCGCACGCACAGACCGCGTCACGGCACAGCCGCGTCGAATGGTCGTCGGATGATCGTCGAAAACGTGGCGCCAGATTGTATGTAGCGCGACAATTCTGGTCGCGCGTTGTTTGGCGCGGCTTGCATACAACGCCTTTTCCCGCAACAAGTCAACACGGTGTGGGGCACGCGTGCTGTCGGCACGTTGGAACGGACGGAAGGGCCGTGGCGGGGCATCCCGAAGCGATCGCCGCCGCGTTTGGCACGCCCGACAGGACTCGAACCTGTAACCGCCGGCTTAGAAGGCCGGTGCTCTATCCGATTGAGCTACGGGCGCGACGATTTCGCTGCGGATGATACGCCGCTCGCCGTGCAGACGCGCCGCACGGTAGAGTAGGCGCCAAGAAAGCGCGAGAGCGAAGGCCGGCGTGCAAAAACAGTTCTCGGTCACTGCGTTTCTCTTCACCGACATCGAAGGCAGCACCCGCCTTTGGGAGGAGATGCCCGAGCGCATGCGCGCCGCCCTTGCCCGCCACGACGAGCTTGCGCGCGGCGCGGTCGAGAGCAACCGCGGCGAGCTCGTCAAGACGACGGGCGACGGCATTCACGCCGTCTTTGCCGACCCTCTCGATGCCGTGCGCGCTGCGCTCGCGTTCCAGCAGGCGCTCCACGAGCCCGGCGCCACCGGCGGGCTGCCGCTTGCCGTGCGCTGTGGCGTGCATGCCGGCGTTGCCGAAAGCCGCGACAGCGACTTTTTCGGAAGTTCGGTCAATCGTGCGGCACGCATCATGGCGGCCGCGCACGGCGGCCAGATTCTCGTGTCGCAGACGACGGTCGACCTCGCCGGGGAGCGTCTTCCGCGCGACGTTACGCTGCGCGACCTGGGGCTGGTTCGCCTGCGCGATCTCGCGCATCCGGAGCGCGTGTACCAGGTCGTGCACCCGTCGCTGCGACAGGAGTTCCCGGCGCTGCGCTCGCTCGAATCGACGCCCAACAACCTGCCGCAGCAGGTGACGTCGTTCATCGGCCGCGAGCGCGAGGCGGGCGAACTCACCGACCTTTGCATGCACGCCCGCCTCGTCACCGTCGTCGGCATGGGCGGCCTCGGTAAGACGCGCCTTTCGGTGCAGGTCGCGGCCAACATGATCGACGACTTCGCGGACGGCGTCTGGCTGGTCGAGCTCGCCGCGATTGCCGATCCGCGGCGGGTGCCGCAGGCGGTGGCGTCGGTGCTCGGCGTCACCGAGATCGCCGGCAAACCGCTCGTCGACGCGCTTTGCGCGCACGTGCGCGAGCGACGGCTGTTGATCGTGCTCGACAACTGCGAGCATCTGATCGAGGCGTCGGCCCAGCTCGCGCGGCAGCTGCTGCAGGCCAGTGCCGGCATCAAGATCCTCGCCACCAGCCGCGAGCCGCTGCGCATTTCCGGGGAGACCACGTACGCGCTCCCGGCGCTCGCGCTGCCGGGCGATGCGCCGACGCCGGTGCCGAAGGTGCGTTCGGATGCGGCGCGGTTGTTCATCGAGCGTGCCGAGGCCGTATCCGACGCGGTGCGGTTGTTCATCGAGCGCGCGCAGGCCGTGCAGCCCGCATTCGCCATGACCGGGGCAAACGCGGACGCGGTGGCGACGATCTGCCGGCGCCTGGACGGCATTCCGCTGGCGCTCGAGCTCGCCGCGGCGCGCGTGCGCGCGCTGCCGGTCGCCGCGATCGCCGCTCGCCTCGACGATCGCTTCCGGCTGCTGACCGGAGGCGATCGCACGAGCCTGCCGCGCCAGCGCACGCTCCGCGCATTGATCGACTGGAGTCACGAGCTGTTGACGGCGGACGAAGCGGCGCTGTTTCGCCGGCTGTCCGTATTCGCGGGCGGCTTCACGCTGGAAGCGGCGGAGACCATCGGCGCCGGTACGGACGTCGACGCATCCGACGTGCTGGATACCCTCACGCACCTCGTCGAGAAGTCGCTGGTCGAACGCGAACCTGCGCAGGAGCGCTACCGCCTGCTCGAAACAGTGCGCCAGTACGCGCACGAACGCCTCGACACCGCCGGTGAAACCGCGGACACGCGCACGCGCCATCTCGCGTTCTACGCGGCGTTCGCGCAGCGCGCGCGTCCCGAGCTCGTCGGGCCGCATCAGAGCGAGTGGCTCGCGCGCCTCGACGTCGAGCGCGATAACCTGCTGGCCGCGTGCGCATGGTCATGCGAGGCCGATCTCGCCGAGCGGCACGGATTGCAGCTCGTCTCGGCGCTGCGTCGCTACTGGATTTTCCGCGGGCTGCTGGGACTCGGCTACCGCACGACCCGCGAGGCACTCGCGTGCAAATCGGCGCAGGCACCGCGCGAGCTCCGCTGCGACGCGCTGCTCGGCGCCGGGCAGGTGGGAGCGTTCATGGGCCGTTACGCCGAAGCGCAGGAAGATCTCGAGCAGTGCCTGGTCATTGCCCGCGAGCTCGGCGATCCGGTGCGCATATCGGCGGCGTTACAGCCGCTCGGTCTCGCGCTGCTCGGCCGCGGCGAATCCGCCGACGCCCGGCGTCATCTGACAGAGGGACTGGCGCTCGCCGAAAAGATCGGCACGCCGCGTGAAGTGGCAGGCGCGCTGAACGCGCTGGCGCATACCGCGCGCGCCGAGGGTGACTTCGCCGCCGCGGATCCGCTTTACGAGCGCGTGCTCGACATCGCGCGCAAGGCCGGCGACGCCGACATCATCGCGGTCAGCCTGCTCAACCTCGCGCTGGTTGCGACAGCGCGCGGCGCGCACGATCGGGCGCGATCGCTGTTGCTCGAAGTGCTCGGCATCGTCGCGGGGTCCGGCTTGCGGCCGGCGGCGCAAAGCCTGCTCGAGGTGGCCGCGGGACTTGCATCCGGTCGCGGTGAATGGGAGCAGGCCGCGCGCCTCTTCGGCGCGGCGGAAGCGAAAACGGCCGAGACAGGCCTGCACCTCGATCCCGCCGACGCAGCGCTCCTCGCGCCGTTCATCGCGAACGCGCGCGAGCAACTTGGCGAGGCGGCGTTCGCCGCCGCGGATCAGGCAGGCCGGGACCTGGGAGACGAAGCAGCGATCGCCGAGCTACGTCGTTGGCTCACACGGGACGCGAAGTAAGTCTGCGGCAATTGCACCCGGCAGGACGCGGTGAGCGACTGCCACGTGCGTCAGCGGTTTGCCACCCACCGGTCGAGTGACTGGACGCCGCGTGGGCCGAACGGACTGTCCTTCAGCGTGACGTTGACCGTGTACTTGAACACCCCGAAACCGGGGTGCGAGTCGCGGCACACGAACGCCTGCTTGCCTTCGGGGTTGCAGTCGAACGCGGAATTGCGAAACGAGATGCCGTCGCTCGTGAACTCCGCGTTCGGTTCGCCGACCAGCTTCCACCGGATGTCCTGCGCACGGTTTTCGTTCACGACGGCGACCATGTCGTAGTCCACCCAAACGTCGCACGTGAAGTAGCGCTTGCAGTCGACGTTGACGGTGACCGCGCATTCGCGGCTGCCGTCGCAATCAAGCTTGTTGCCCGCTCGCTGGACGCGCGGCTCCATCGTCGCGCAGCCGGTCACGAACAGGCACGCGAGCAGCGCTCCGCCTAAGGCGCGCATCGACATCGGGCTCTCCGGTGGTTTCATTGGCGCAGCATTGTCGCGGAACTGGACGTGAATGGAAAGCCATCCTGCCGGCACCGTGTCGCCGGAGCACGACGCTGCTTGCGTGCGCGTTCGCTCGACGCATTGACGGGTTCCGACCTACATGCGCGCGCGACTTACATCCGCGCCGCGCCTCGCTGACGCGGGCAGCCGCAAACGAACCGGCGAATCAAGCGCTTACCCGGGCAGGCTCCTTGCATCGCGTGCAGGGTCCAACACGCACGCATATTACGAGGACCGCCATGACGCTTCGACTGAAAAGCAGGCTTGCATACGGGTTGATCGTCGCAACCGTTGCGCTCGCCGCGGCGACGGCCGCCAGCGGCGCCGAACCGGCTGCAACGGGCAGCTCTGCAAATGGAAAACCGGGCGCGTCGTCCGCGTCGCCATCGACGGCGTCCTCGATGCCAGGGACCGGCGATACGAACATGGCGCCGCGCGGCAACGATGCCGCCGCCACGCCGCATACGTCGCCCGGTGCGGCCGGCGCGGGCGACGACCAGGCAAAGCGGATCTTCGACCAGCTGGACCTCAATCACGACGGCATGCTGTCGCTCGACGAATTCTCGCGCGCGACGTTCCAGCAGCCGAAGTAGCGTTTTGCGGACGAGGCGGCTGCGTCTCGCGCTCGCCGTCGCGGCGTTCGCCGCGGCCGCTGGCGCCCACGGACAAGACCAATCGACCGGCACCCCCGAAAGCCTGCCCGCCGCTTGGGCGGAAGCTCGCGCGGAGTCGGCACAGGCCCTCCCGGCAGACTCCGCCGATGCGGCGCACGCGGGCCGGGTGAAGCGCGATGACGAGGCGCTTCCACCCTACGGTGCGCGGAAGAGCTACGCGATTCCGCTGGCCGAGATGTTCGGCTTCGCGTTCCTGCTGAACCAGGTCAACCGCCACACGGACGGCACGGACTTCGACAGCAACCTGTCGACGATCAGGCGCAATCTGCACAGCAGCTGGGTCGTCGATCGCGATCCGTTCGAGGTCAACCAACTCGGGCATCCCTACCAGGGCTCGATGTATCACGCATTCGCGCGCTCCGCCGGACTGAATTACTGGGAATCGCTCGGATACGCTTTCGCCGGCAGCGCGTTGTGGGAGATCGCTGGCGAAAGCACGCTGCCGTCGCGCAACGACCAGATCAATACCGGCATCGGCGGCAGTTTCCTGGGCGAGATCCTGTTCCGGCTCGCGAATCTCACGCTGTCGCACGACAACATCCCGCCGTTCTGGCGTGAAACGGCTGCGGGGCTGATCTCGCCGTCGACGGCGTTCAACCGCCTCGCCTTCGGCGATCGCTTCAAGGGTTTGTTTCCCGCCAACGATCCGGTCTACTTCAGCCGTCTGCAGGTCGGCTACAGCGGCACCGTGCAATCCGATGCGGGTGCATCGGCGACCGATCTGCAGCGCAACGAGGCGCTTGTCAACTACGCGATCGATTACGGACTGCCGGGCAAGCGCGGGTACACGTATGACCGGCCGTTCGACTATTTCAATCTCGAAGCGACCGCATCCAGCGCAAATGGCGCCGAGAATCTGCTGACCCGCGGACTGCTGTTGGGCCGCGACTACGAGGCGGGTGACGACTACCGCGGCGTATGGGGGCTCTACGGCATCTACGACTACATCGCGCCGCAAACGTTTCGGGTGTCAAGCACCGCCGCCGCGCTCGGGACCACCGCGCAGTGGCGCCCCGCGGACGCGTTCGCGGTGCAGGGCACCGCGCTGATCGGGGCCGGCTATACGGCGGTGGGCACGACGCGCAGCACCGCCGAGAACGACTATCACTACGGCGTGTCGCCGCAGGGACTTCTCGCGCTCCGCTTCATTTTCGGCGACCGCGCCGCACTGGACCTGACGGCACGCGAGTATTTCGTGAGCGACGTCGCCGCGGCATCGCGCGGCGGGCACGACAACATCGTGCGGCTGGACGCGTCGTTCACCGTGCGCGTTCACGAGCGCCATGGCGTGTCGCTGCGCTATCTGCTGAACCGGCGCGACGCGTTCTATCCTGATGTCGGTGACAGCTCGCAGACGCGTGGCACGATCGGGCTCTTCTACACCTACCTCGGCCACGACCAGTTTGGTTTGGTGGACTGACCCTAATACCGCGCGTTGCCCGGCGTCCGCGGAAACGGAATGACGTCGCGCACGTTGCCGAGCCCCGTCACGTACGCCACCGTGCGCTCGAAGCCAAGCCCGAAACCGGCGTGCGGCACCGTGCCGTAGCGGCGCAGATCGCGGTACCAGCCGTAGTGCGCGGGATCGAGACCTGACTCGACCATTCGCGCATCCAGCACGTCGAGGCGTTCCTCGCGCTGGCTGCCGCCGACGATCTCGCCAATGCCAGGCGCGAGCACGTCCATCGCCGCCACCGTTTTGCCGTCGTCGTTGAGCCGCATGTAAAAAGCCTTGATCTCCCGCGGGTAGTTCATCACGACCACGGGACGTTTCGCGTAGTTCTCCGACAGATAGCGCTCGTGCTCGGACTGCAGGTCGACGCCGAAATGCACGGGGAACTCGAACTTTTGCTTCGCCTGCGTGAGGATCCTTATCGCTTCGGCGTAATCCATCCGAGCGAATTCAGCGTCGACAATGCCGGTCAGCTTGGCGATCAGCCCCTTCTCGATGCGCTCCTCGAAAAACGCCATGTCGTCGGCGCGTTCCGCGAGCACCGTGCGCAGCACGTGCTTGAGCAGCGCCTCGGCGAGCGTCGCGTTGTCGGACAAATCGGCGAACGCGATCTCCGGCTCGACCATCCAGAATTCGGCGAGATGGCGGCTCGTGTTCGAGTTTTCCGCGCGAAACGTCGGACCGAACGTATACACCTTCGACAGCGCGAGACAGTACGCCTCGACGTTGAGCTGTCCCGACACGGTGAGAAACGCCTCGCGCCCGAAGAAGTCCTGCGCGAAGTCGACTCGGCCGTCTTCCGTGCGCGGCAGATTCGCGAGATCGAGCGTCGACACGCGAAAGAGCTCACCCGCGCCTTCGGCATCGGACGCCGTGATGATCGGCGTACCGATCCACAGGAAGCCGTGGTCGTGAAAGAAGCCGTGAATCGCGTGCGCGATCGCGTTGCGCACACGCGTCACGGCGCCGATGACATTCGTGCGCGGCCGCAGATGCGCCACCTCCCGCAGGAATTCGAGCGTGTGCGGCTTCGGCTGGATCGGGTACGAGTCGGGGTCCTCGACCCAGCCGATCACGTCGACGGCGCTCGCCTGCACTTCGAACGGCTGCCCCTTCGCAGGCGACGGCACCACCATTCCGGTGACCGCCACCGAGCAGCCGGCCGTGACGCGAGCGATTTCGCTCGCATAGTTCGGCAGCGTGTTCGGCGCCACCGCCTGCACCGGATGGAAGCACGAGCCATCGGAGACGTGGATGAAGGAGATGCCCGCCTTGGAATCGCGGCGCGTGCGGACCCAGCCCTTGACGACGACGGGCCGGTCCTGCGGTGCGCGGCCGGCGAGGATTTCGGCACAGGTGAACGTGTTCATCGCGGCATCGTATCAGGGCGAAAAACCCAGCACGCGACAGGGCGTTTGCCACAGCACCCGGTGACGCGCAGCGGCGTCGGGCACGAAGCGGTGAACGAGCGCGAGCAACGGGCCGACGTCGAGGCGCGCGTGCGCGCGCAGGAACGGCCAGTCGGTCGCCCACAAGCAGCCATCGGGCGTGAACGCATCGAGCAGTGCGTCCACGAACGGCCGAACGTCGTCGTACGGGTACGGGGCGCGTGCGAACTTCGCGTAGCCCGAAAGCTTGACGAACACGCGCTTCGTCGCGGCGAGTGCCACAAGCGCGCGAAATCCAGGCTGGGTAAGGCCGGCGTCGGGCGACGGCCGGCCGCAATGATCGACGAGCACGCGCACGCCCGAGCGCTCCAGCAGCGGCGCGACGGCGGCGAGCTGATCGCCCTCGACCTGCAGCGACAGACACATGTCGAGCCCGGCGAGGCGTGAGAGCAGGCCTGCGGTGTCACGGTAGTAATCGACGCCATGGTAAGTCGCATTGAACGCGACGCCGATGACGCCCGCCGATTTGAGTTGCACGAGGTCCGCGTCGGAAACGTCATGCGGTACGACGGCGATACCCTTGAGGTTGCCATCGCCGTGCGAAAGCGCGTCGAGCAGGCAGCGGTTGTCCTGCTCGTAGCCGGAATTCGGCCCGACCAGCAGCGCGCGTTCGATGCCGTACGCCGCGCGCACCTGCGCATATTGCTCGGCGGTGCCGATCTCCTGGCCGGCCGGGCGGTACGGCGTCGCGTCGCCATAGGGAAACCGCAAGGGGTCGAGGACGTGGCAGTGGCAATCGACCTTCGGCTCGGCGAGGACGCGCGCGACGTCATCCCGGATGCTCGCGTCGAAGCGGTAGCGCTGCATCGTTACTTCCATTCCCCGATCGTCGGCACGCGGAGCGACAGCACTTCCGGCAGGTCGAAGCCGAAGCGCTCGTTCAGCAGCGCGCGCAACGCAGCGCGACTCGCGAGCGTCGTCTGATGCAGGTTTCTCCCGTGAACGCGGGTGACGTCGCGATTCATCACGCTGACATAGCCGTCGTCCGTCTGTGCGCGCAGCAGCAGCCGGTTCACGAACGGCGAGCTCGGATAGGTCGATGTGAAGAAGTTGCCGACCTCGAAATCGACGAGGTTGTCGGCCTCGAGTGTCGTCGCCCAGCAATCGACGACTCCCTTCGGCGTGCGGGCACGCAGCACCCAGTGGCCATCGACGCACGCCATCCAGTGCGTCGCATCGGCCGGCGCTTCTTCGTGGTCGGCGAGCGGAACCGGAAACGGCGGCGCGTGGGTGCCAAAGCCGGGATCGACGACGAAGCGGCCACCGTCGCAAGCAACCGTCAGCAACATGTGCGTTCGCGCAGCCTGCGCGCGCGGCACGAACAGGGTGACGCGCGCCGTATGCCGGAGCGGCGCGAAGCCGGCTGCCTCGAGGACCGCGGCGAACAGCGTCGCGTGCTCGAAGCAATAGCCGCCGCGGCGGGCGGTGACGAGCTTTGCCGCGAGCGACGCGAGATCGAGCCTCGGTGTACGGCCGAGCAGCACGTCGAGATTCTCGAACGGAATGGCGCGCATGTGAGCTGAGAGCAGCGTCGCGAGCGTCTCGAACGATGGCTGCAACGTCCCTCGCCAGCCGATGCGCGCGAGGTAGGCCGCGACGTCGAGCGCCGGGACGTCGTTGGCGATTACAGCTTCCGCCATGTCGCCTATGCGTCGCGCCGCGCGAGGCAGGCGTTGTAGCGCGTGTCGACGCGGCGGGCGAACCAGTCGGTGGTGAGCTTGCGCGTGATTTTCGGGCTCGAGAGCGGAATGTCCGGCACCACCGCGCGTGCGACGCGCTTGCCGGACGTGCGGTCGGCGAGCGCGAACACGTGCCGGTAGACGTCCGTGCGCACGAAGTCTGCCTCTGTGCCGCGGGCGAGATCACGCCGGATTTCGTCATTGTCGACGCCAAGCCGTCGCGCCAGCAAGCGGGTTGCACTCTCGGTGCTCCCGATTTCCCGGCTCGGACTGTCGCCGTCGTAGCGCAGAAGATCGCCGTCGAGCGCGAGCGGAATGCCCGACAATTCGCTCACGGCGCTCTGGAACGCGGCGTTTCGACTCGCGTAACGACCGGCGTTGAAGTCCGCGAAACGGAAAAGGTAGCGGTCGTAGGGTGCGTCGTACGCGAGCAGGTGCGCGATGCCGAAATACAGGCCGCCGCGCCGCGTAAACGTCTCGTCGCGGATCGTGCCCTTGCGTGGATACGGATACGGCCTCGTCTCGACGAACCGTTCGGCGAACGCGATGCTGACCTGCATCGGCCCGGCGGTGCGCACCGGGTTGCGATCAGCGAAGAACGTCCGGCCGAGCGGAACGCGGTCGATGAAATCGTCGTACAACTCGGAAAGCTGCAACTCGGTCTTCACGCTGTCGAGGCGCTCGCCGTAGCTCTTGCCATTCGTCGATGGCAATGCGAGCGCCGCGTCGAGCACGAGCTTCGGCACGCCGGCGCGCTCGCGTCGCCGCTCGATCTCCCGCTTCGCGATCGACGGCAGGCCCGGCACGGGCGGATCGGCGCGAAAGGTCGACTCCTGCTGCGTCACCGCGATGGCCGCGCAAATATTTCCAGGCGTCGGCGGCAACTCGAGCGCGGCAATGGCCGCGTAGATGTCCGTCGCCCAGCCGCTGCGATCGGCGAGCCCATCGGGCAGCAGCCGCTGCACGCGCGCGCGGCCTTCGCTTGCCGTGATTGGCGGGTATGCAGGGGAAGGCGTCTCGACGCCGGCGCAGCCGGCGAGCAGGGCCGCCGACGCGAGGAGCGCGGCGGCACGCCGCGCGCGACTCGCCGTCGCTATTTCGCAGCCGGCGCCTCCGGCGCACTCGCCGTTCGGTGGACGAACTGTTCCATCGACACCGTCACTTCGCCGGATTTTGCATCGCGCCGCACGCATGAAGCGCTAGGATAGAACCCGCTCACGGCAACGGCCCGCGGCGATTTTATCGGTTCGCAGCCTTGCGGATTGCCGAGCATGTAGGCGCGGCTCACCATCTGCTCGTAGAAGATGACCTTGCCGTCGTACACGCCGTAGATCCAGCTTCGTGTGAATGGCTGGCGGTTGAATTCGGGGCCGGTGACATCGATCAGATGGTTGCCCATTGCCGGAACCACGGCATCGACGTCCTTGAAATCAGCGTGAATGTAGTTCGCAGGCAGCGGCTTCTTGGCGATTGCGAACTGGTCGCAGCGCACGCGCTCGGGCCCGCAGGGACCCGACTCGATCGCGAAGACGTCCGCGATCGGCACCATCTGAAAATGGACGTCGAAGTGCGGGACGTCGTAGACACCCGGCGGGATGTGGCCGCGCGGATTCCAGTTGAGCAGCACCCACTTGAATGGAACGTCGGCGCGCCGCGCGACGCTGTCCGGAAGTGGAATGACGTGCTCCTGCATCTGCATGCACTGGGTCTTCGCGTCGACGTGGCCCTCGTGCGTACGGCCGTGGCAGCGGTGCATGTCGGAATCCATCGACAGGCCGTCGAGCGCCGTTGCCGAGAACACGACGCCGATTGCCATTGGCGCACCTGCGCCGTCCGTTTCCGCGTAGCTCGCGACGCTGCCGTGACCAAGCGGCAGTTGCCAGCCGAGGCTCCGAGTCGATTGGGGTTGCGGGTTCGTCGATGCGCAGCCGAATAGCACGAGCAGCGTCGCGACGGCTGGAAAGGTGCACGCGTTCATCGAGTCTCCCTTGGTCTCGTTCGAACCGTGATATGTGGTCGGGGTGAGAGGATTCGAACCTCCGACATCTTGCTCCCAAAGCAAGCGCGCTACCGGGCTGCGCTACACCCCGCCGCCGATTATTATGCCACCCGTCACATGTGCGAAGGCGCGTCCCGCTGCAGGAGGATCGACATGCGCAACGTCAACGTCGCCGTCACAGCCATCGCTGCCGTCGCGTTCGCCGGCACCCTCGTCGCTACCGACGCGTGCGCGGCGGATCTGCCGATCTTCGACGCGCACGTCCATTACAGCCACGACGCGTGGGACAACCTGCCGCCGCCCGATGCGATCGCGATCCTGCGCAAGGCGGGATTGAAGCGCGCAGTCGTGTCGAGCTCCGGCGACGAGGGCACACAACGCCTCGTGGAGGCCGCGCCCGACCTCGTCATTCCGTCGCTGCGCCCCTACCGGAAGCGCGGCGACATCGCGACGTGGGTGCGCGATGAAACGGTGACGGCGTTCCTCGAAGAGCGGCTGGCGAAGAGCCGCTATGCGGCGATCGGCGAGTTTCATCTCTACGGCGCCGACGCGGATCTTCCCGTGCCGAGGCGCTTGATCGCGCTCGCGAAGACCCACGACCTGATCCTGCACGCGCATTCGGATGCAGATGCGATCGAGCGGCTGTTCGCGCAGGATCCGCAGGCGCGCATCCTGTGGGCGCATTCGGGCTTCGACTCGCCGGACCGCGTACGTGCGCTGCTGCGCAAGCATCGCAACCTCTGGTGCGACCTGGCGTTTCGCACCGAGCAGGGCTCGAGCGGCAAGGTGCCGCCCGAGTGGCGCGCAGCATTCGAGGAGTTTCCCGACCGCTTCATGGTCGGAACCGACACATTCACGCCCGAGCGGTGGCACTACATCGTCGAGCACGCCGCGTGGTCGCGCGCGTGGCTTGCCGACCTGCCCCCCGTCCTCGCGGAACGTATCGCGTGGCGCAACGGCGAGGCGCTGTTCGCGTCGTGGAAGCCCGCCGGCGCGCAGTGAAACGGCGGTCGCTGCTGGCGATCGCGCTCGCGGGCAGCGTGCCAGGCGGCGTCGCCGCGGCATGCGGCGACGAACTCCACTCCCCGCGCCGCGTTGAAGGCGCCCGCTACGTCGTCGCGTATGTCACGGTCCCGGCACCGATCGTCGCCGGCGAACATTTCGCGATCGACTTCGTCGTATGTGCGCGCACCGCTGTCGCGGCGCCCGACAGCGTGCGCGTCGACGCGACGATGCCGCAGCACCGGCACGGCATGAACTATCGTGCCGAGATCGTGGCCATGAAGAATGGCCGCTATCGTGCCGATGGGCTGCTGTTCCATATGAGCGGCCGCTGGGATCTGACGTTCGACCTCACCACGGTGGCGGGAACCGAGCGGCTGACGGCGATGCTGCAACTCGAATGACCCGCTTGCGTCGGGCTCGCATCGGCGTATCAGGCTTCGCCGCCGCGATCGCGATGGCGCTGCTTCCGCTGGCCGCCGTCGCCGAGCCCCGTACCGGCGCTCGTCCCGATGCCGAGATGCTGAAGCGCATCCTGAAGCTCGGTCCGTGGCCCGTTCCGGCGCGAAACGATCCATCCAACCGCGTGTCCGGCAATACCGACGCCGTCGCGTTCGGCGCCGCGCTGTTCATCGATACGCGGTTATCGGCATCACAGCGCATTGCCTGCGCGACTTGCCACCATCCCGACCGCGCATTCACCGACGGCCGCGACCGTGGCCAAGGCGCGGCGCGCGGCGATCGCAATACGCTGACGCTGCTCGACGCGGGCGGCCAGCGCTGGTACGGCTGGGACGGCGCCAACGACAGCCTGTGGTCGCAGAGTCTGCGGCCGATCGTCGATCCGCGCGAGATGAACGGCGACATTGCGCGAATCGCAGCGCTGGTGCGCAGCGACGAGGCGCTTCGGCAACATTACGTACGGACGTTCGACTCGGCGCCGGGAACGCGCGATGAAACGATCGCCGTCGACAGCGCCAAAGCGCTCGCGGCCTACGTGGAGACGCTCCGCTCGACGCGCGCGGCGTTCGACGACTATCGCGATGCGCTCGCGCGCGGCGACGACTTCACGGCGGCTCGCTACCCCGCCGCCGCGCGCCGCGGCCTCGCGCTGTTCGTCGGCAAGGCGCGCTGCGACCTCTGCCATAGTGGTCCCCGCTTCAGCAACGGCGAATTCCACGACGTGGGTGTGCCGTTTTTCGTCGAACGCACGCGCGTGGACAGCGGCCGCTACGACGGCATCCGCCGGCTGCAGGCCAGCCCTTACAACCTGCTTGGCGCGTTCAACGACGACCCCGTGCGCTCGACCGCGACGAGCACGCGTCACGTAACCCTCGCGCACCGCAACTACGGCGAGTTCCGCGTGCCGTCGCTGCGCAACGTCGCGCGTACCGCCCCTTACATGCACGACGGAAGCCTCGCGACGCTGCGCGACGTGATCCGTCACTATTCCGATCTCGACGAGAATCGCCTTCACGCCGACGGCGAATCGCTCCTGCGGCCGCTGCACTTCTCCGATGCCGAGATCGACGACCTGGTCGCATTCCTCGAAACGCTGACGTCGACCGGCCTCCCGTAGCGCGAAGGAATCGGCGGCGCGAAGCCTATGCGCGAGCATGGCTCGCGCGTTGCGCTGCTGACGTCAGCGGCCGAACTTGCGGATCACGGCGAGCGCCTCGTCGATCGCGTGCGCGCCGTTGCCCGATGCGATCGCGTGCGTGACGCAACCGTGCAGATGATGCTCGAGCAGCTTGCGTGCGAGCGCGTCGAGCGCTGACTGCGCGGCGGCCACCTGCGTCAGGATGTCGACGCAGTAGCGGTCGTCCTCGATCATCCGTGCGATGCCGCGGATCTGTCCCTCGATGCGGTTGAGCCGCTTGCCGAGCGCGGCGGTTTCCGCTTCGCCATGCGGAACCGCGGGGTGCGGCGGATGAGACACCTCAGGGCGCGACGCCATACCCTGCGTCTTCCACCGCGGCCTTCAGCACCGCCGCGTTCGTCCGCGTGCCGTCGTAGGTGACGCGCGCGAGCGGCGGCTGCAGCGTCACGCTCACGTCGTCCACGCCGGGGACCGCTTTCAGCACGCGCGTGACGCTCGCGACGCAGCCCTGGCAGCTCATGCCCTTCACGTTCAGCTCGAGGTTGTCCATTTTCGCTCCTTCATTGGGGCCTGTTCAGGCGACCGGGCGGAAGCGCCGCAGCGTCAGCGCATTGCCGACCACCGACACCGAGCTCATCGCCATCGCCGCGCCTGCGATCACCGGGTTCAGGAATCCGAGCGCGGCAAGCGGAATCCCGAGCACGTTGTAGCCGAATGCGAAGAACAGGTTCTGGCGGATCTTCGTTCGCGTCGCGCGTGAGAGCAGGATCGCGTCGGCGACTGCCGCGAGGTCGTTGCGGATCACCGTGATGTCGGCCGCCTCGACGGCCACCGCCGAGCCGGCGCCGATCGCGAAACTCACGTCCGCCGCTGCGAGCGCCGGCGCGTCGTTGACGCCGTCGCCGACCATGCCGACGACCTCGCCCGCCGCGCGCAATGCGTCGATGCGGGCGCGCTTGTCGGCCGGCGTCATGGCGCCTGCATAGTGCGCGATGCCGGTCTCGCGCGCGATTTTTTCGACGGTCGCCGCGTTGTCGCCCGATAGCATGACGACGTCGATGCCGCTCTTCCGCAAGCTCGCGATGGCCGTGGCCGACGTCGGGCGCACGGTGTCGGCGAGCATGATCACGGCGGCGAGTGCGCCATCGATCGCGACACCGACGATGCTCTCGCCGCTTGCGAGCCACGTTTGCGTGCTTTCGGCATCGATCGGAATGCCGCGGCTTGCGAGAAATGCGAGCGAGCCCACCGCCGCGGGACGAAATGCCTCGCCGACCAATCCGCGGGCGCCCATGCCTGGAACCGCGACGAAGTCCGCCACGATCGGCAACGCGAGGGCGTCAGCGCGGGCCTTCGCCACGATTGCCTGCGCCAGCGGATGCATCACCTGGCGCTCGAGCGCCGCGGCCACCGCCAATGCTTGTTCCGGCGCGGCATCGCCTTGCGCAAGCACGCGCGTCACCGCCGGGCGGCCTTCGGTCACGGTTCCGGTCTTGTCGACGACGAGCGTCGTCATTCGCCCCGCCTGCTCGAGCGCGACGGCGTTGCGGATCAGTACGCCGAGCTCGGCGCCGCGCCCGGTCCCGGCGATGATCGCCGTCGGCGTCGCGAGCCCGAGCGCGCACGGACACGCGATGACCAGCACCGCCACGGCGTTAATCGCGCCGGCTATCGCATCGCCTGCGAGCCACGCGGTCAGCGCGAACGTCAGAAACGCGATCACGAGGACGACGGGAACGAAGACGCCGGAAACGCGGTCGGCGAGCCGCTGGATCGGGGCCTTGGAACCCTGCGCTTCTTCGACGAGGCGGACGATGCCGGCCAGCAGCGTCGCGCGGCCGACGCCCGTCGCATCGCCATGCAGATACCCGTCCAGGTTCAGCGTTCCGGCATAGACCTTGCCACCCTTCGCCTTCGATACCGGCCGGCTTTCGCCGGTGAGCATCGATTCGTCGACGGAAGACGCGCCGTCGATGATCGTGCCGTCGACAGGAATCGCCTCGCCTGCGCGCACGACGAACCGATCGCCCACGGAAACATCGGCCAGCGGCACGTCGATCTCCGTGCCGTCGCGGATGACGTGCGCGATCGCCGGCTGCAACTTCAGCAAGCCCTCGATCGCCGCCGATGCCCCTGCCCGCGCGCGCGCCTCGAGCGCCTTGCCGAGCAGCACCAGCGTGACGATCGCGGTCGACGCTTCGAAGTAGACGTGCTGATCGAGCCCCAGTACGGTGACGAGCGCGCTCCAGAGCCACGCGATCGTCGTGCCGAGCGCGATCAGCACGTCCATGTTGGCGCCCCCGCCGCGCAGCGCGTGAAAGGCGCCGACGTAAAACCTGCGACCGATGATGAACTGCACCGGCGTCGCGAGCGCGAGCTGCCAATAGCGCGGCAGGATTTCCTCGTGAGAAGCGCCCGGCAGAAACATGACGACCATCTGCACGAGAAACGGCGCGGTCAGCACCGCGGCGACGACGAGCTCGCGAAGCAGCGTGCTCCATTGCGCCCTGCGGCGCGCGGCTTCGCGCTCGCGCTCTTCAGCATCGTCGCGCTTGACGTGCGCGCCGTAGCCCGCGCGCGTCACCGCGGCCAGAAGCGCGTCGACGCCGGCTTGCGCGCGGTCGTAGTCGACGCGCGCCGATTCGGTCGCGAAATTGACGGATGCCTGCACGCCCGGCAGCCGGTTCAGCGTCGTCTCGATCCGCGCCGCGCAGGCGGCGCAGGTCATGCCTTCGAGTGCCAGGTCGACGCGATCCGGCGCGGCGGACGGCGCCGCCACGGCATTGCCGTCGTTTCGTGCGAGCGTCGCTTGGGCCATGGCCGCATTATACCCCATCAGGGTATACGCCGGAACCATCTCGCGGAAAACCAGAGGGCCTCTGCACGGCCCACGCAGGCGTGAAGGGCGTGCAGAGGTGCGCTAGACCTCCGGCTTGAGCTGCGGAAACAGGATGACGTCGCGAATCGACGGGCTGTCGGTGAGCAGCATGACCAGACGGTCGATGCCGATGCCCTCGCCCGCCGTCGGCGGCAGGCCGTATTCGAGCGCGCGCACGTAGTC
>DATEIQ010000020.1:0-3567 GCA_035278845.1 Casimicrobiaceae bacterium
CGCCCGGGCGTGACGCCGTGCGCGAGCCCGTCGGCGAACACGACGGCGCGCCGCTCGCCCGCAAACGGCAGCCGCTCGAGGTAACGCAGCAACGTGTCGGCAACCGCGGGCAGCGTGCTCAGTTGATCGGGAGAACGTAGCTCCATGTCTCGGAGAGCGTGGCGCCTGCGCTGCGAAGGAACGCGCGGAGCTCACCCGGTTTCTTGTCGTCCTGGCGCCTGAAGCGCAGCGCCAGCCGCCAGCCGCCGGTGACTTCGTTGCGATAGGCGTTGGACTCCATGATCTCGATGTTCGGGTCGGCCGTGACGACGCCCTGCACCGGCGTGTCGGCCGGCAGCTTGCGCAGCACCGGGCCCTCGAAGTCGACGATCATCGCGATGCTGTCGTCGGGCTTGCGTATGTAGCCGTGCCCGCGCCGCGTTTGCGCGACGTACGCCAGGCTCGGTCGTATTTCGTTGTCCTTCTGCCACAGCATCCGGTATTCGAAGTCGTACGGCGTTTGCGGCGGCGGCGAGCCGTCCGGCGAGAAGAACGCGACGATGTTGTCGTTGGTTTCGTCGGGCGTCGGAATCTGCACGAGCTCGATGCGGCCCGTGCCCCATTTTCCCTTCGGCTCGATCCATACCGACGGCCGCGTCTCGTAGCGCGCCTCGAGATCCTCGTAGGAGGCGAAACTGCGGTCGCGCTGCTGCAGGCCGAAGCCGAGCGGATTGGCCACGGCGAACGACGTCACGAGCAGGCGCTTCGGATTGACGAGCGGCCGCCAGATCCATTCGCCGGTACCGTTCTGCACCGACAGGCCGTCGGAGTCGTGCACTTCGGGTCGGAAGTCGTCGATGCCGATGCGGTGATTCTCGCCGAAGTAATACATGCTGGTCAGCGGTGCGAGGCCGAGCTTGGCGACGTTCTGGCGAAGGTAGAGTTGCACGCGCACTTCGAGCACGGTGTCGAGTCCCGGCTTCAGCAGGAACCGGTAAGCGCCGGTGGCCCGCGGCGAGTCCAGCAGCGCATAGATACGCAATTCGCGCGCCTGCGCATCGGGCCGTTCGATCCAGAATTCGGTGAACCGCGGGAACTCCTCGCCGGACATGAGTGCGGTGTCGATGGCGAGGCCACGCGCTGACAGCCCATAGCGCTGGCCGCGGCCGAGCGCGCGGAAGTAGCTCGCGCCGAGGAACACCAGCACCTCGTCCTTGTAGCGCGGCGAATTGATCGAGTAATGAACGCGGAAGCCGGCGTAGCCCAGGTTCTGCAGCGCTTTGGGATCGAGCCGGTTCGCGCCGTAGTCGAAATTCTCAGGATCGAAGCGGATGTCGCGGACACCTTCTGCGCTGACCTCGTGCATCCGCACCGGCTGGTTGTAATAGAGGCCCTGGTGAAAGAACATGAGCTCGAACGGCAGCTTGGCGGTTCGCCAGTACGCGCGCTCGGGCTTGTAGCGGATGTCGCGATACTGGTCGTACGTGAGCTCGGTCAACTCACGCGGCAGGCTGACGTCCGGCTTCTTGTACGAGCTCGCGGCGAGCTGCTTCGCTCGGATTGCGACGTCGTCGAAGCCGAACGCCGCGCAGACCGCCGGAAGGAGGAATGCGACGAGCGCGAGGGAAATGGCGCGCAGCGTCGCGATGTCAGGACCCCGTCAGACGGGTGATCGACGCCGCGTACGCGAGCATGCTTTCGGAAAGTGCAATCAATTGTTTCATCGCGGGCTGTCGAGCCGAATCGGCCCCACTTTTTCGCTCGTTCGACCGTGACCGCAAACACCGGTTCTCACTCCCGCGCGCATCATACGCCGCGAGCGCGGACGGACCGCTGCGGTACCGCGTGTCGCTGCAAAGCGACGGCCGGCGCAGCTGTCGGCGCGGCCGCCGCGTGAAGCGTTAAGCGGTGGTGCGATGTTTGCGTAACATGAAACGAATTGCAAGCGAGCGCGGAAATCGTCGAGCAGCGGTGTACGTATTACAACCGCTGGCCGGCATTCCTTTGGCTGCCGTAGGAAACGACTCACGTCGAGGATAAGACATCATGACCCGATGCCACCCGCTTCCATCATTGAAAACGCTGTTCGCGATCGCAGCCATTGCGCTTTCCGGGACCCTGGCGCACGCGCAGCAGCCGCAGCAGGCCGGTGACGACCCGCCGGTGCGCGTCGGCCGCATGTCGTACGTAAGCGGTGACGTGAGCTTTTCGCCCGCCGGCAACGAGGAATGGGTGCATGCGCGCGTGAACCGCCCGATCGTCACCGGCGACCAGTTGTGGAGCGACAACAACGGCCGTGCCGAGCTCACGATCGACAACAGCACGTGGTGGCTCGGCGAATACACGAGCGTGGCCGTGTCGAATCTCGATGACCGCGTCGCGCAGATCCAGTTGCAGCAGGGAACGCTCGATTTCCGCGTGCGCAGGATGCCGTCGGGGCAGATCGTCGAAGTCGACACGCCGAATCTCGCGTTCACCGTCACGCGGCCGGGCGGCTATCGTCTGGTTGTCGATCCGCAGGGTGGCGCGACGACGGTGATCGTGCGCGCCGGCGCGGGTGACGTGTACGGAGAGAGCGCGTCGTACGCGCTTGCGTCTGGCCAGGCGTATCGCTTCTATGGCACCGATTTGCGCGACAGCGAGTATCTCGACGTGCCGCCGTCCGACGAGCTTGATCGTTGGGCCGCCGAGCGCGATCGCCGTTACGACCAGGTCGTATCGGCGCGCTACGTTTCGCCCGAGGTGATCGGCTACGAGGATCTCGATACGTATGGCAACTGGAGCGTTCAGGCGAGCTACGGCAACGTCTGGTTTCCGCGCCAGGTGGCAGCGGGCTGGGTGCCGTACCGCGACGGTCACTGGGCGTGGATCGACCCGTGGGGCTGGACGTGGGTCGACGACGCACCGTGGGGCTTCGCGCCATTCCACTATGGCCGCTGGGCGTGGTTCGACCGCGGATGGGGCTGGATTCCCGGTCCGCGCAGCGTGCGACCGGTCTATGCGCCTGCACTCGTGGCATTCATCGGAGGCGCCGGCTTCAGCATATCGGTGTCGTCGGGGCCGGCGATCGGCTGGTTCCCGCTGGGTCCGCGCGAAATCTATCGGCCGCCGTACTACGTGAGCCGCGATTACTTCCGTCAGGTCAACGTCAGCAACACGGTGATCAACAACGTCAACATAACGAATGTCTACAACAATTACCGAAGCAACACGAACGTCACGCAAACGAACTACGTGAACATGCGCGCGCCGAACGCGGTCACGGCCGTGCCGCCGACGGTGTTCGCGCAATCACAAAACGTCCGGCGCGCCGCGGTGGCGGTATCCGCGTCGACGCTGTCACGCGCGCAAGTGCAGCCGGTCGCACGCGTTGCGCCCGCCCGCGCGGCCTTTCTCGGCGCCGCACCGGTCGCGAAGGCGAAGCCGCCCGCAGCCGTTGTCGATCGCGCCGTCGTCGCCCGCCGCGCGCCGCCGCCGGCGCCGGTTCGCGACACGGCGAGGTTGCAGGCGCTCGAGCAGAATCCGGGGCGACCGCTTTCCAGCCGCCAATTGCAGCAGCTTCGGGCGGCTGCGCCCACGACAGCTGCG
>DATEIQ010000021.1:0-18895 GCA_035278845.1 Casimicrobiaceae bacterium
TGGCAAGCTTCGCCGGTTCGGCCGCCGCAAGGTCGTGCACTTCGGTCGCGTCGCGCTCGATGTCGAACAGCATCCAGTTGTCGAGGTCCATCGGCTTGCCGGGCGGCTGCAGCGACACGATCTTGTAACCGTCGGCGATGTATCCGCGGTTGCCGGCGAGCTCGTAGTGCTGGCGCGACCGGCGGCTTGCGGCCTGTTCGCTTCCGAGCATTTCGCGGAAACTGACGCCGTCGAGCCCGCGCGTGCGATGACCCGCGAACCTGTCCGGGTAGGTCGCGCCCAGCATCTCCAGCAGCGTGGGAACCACGTCCGTCACGTGCACCCATTGCTCGCGTATCGCACCTGGATCGCCGACGCCCTTCGGCCAGTGCGCGATCAGCGGCACGCGGATGCCTCCGTTCATCGTCGTGGTCTTGTACAACCGGAACGGCGCCGACGAGACGTCGGTCCACCCGAGCGGATACGCGGGCCACGTATCGGCGGCGCCGAGGCGATTCTCCGCGAGCGTTCGGCGCAGAAGCTCGGGATCTTCCGACCGCGCGAGGCGCTTTGCGAGATTGTTCACGGCGCCGTCGACGCCGCCGATGCCATTGGCGCCGTTGTCGGAGGTGACGAGGATCAGCGTGTTGTCGAGGCGGCCGAGCGCACGCAGCGTGTCGACGACGCGGCCGACGTTCTGGTCGACGTTGTCGACGATTGCCGCATAGAGCTCCATGTAGCGCGCGAACAGTCGCTTGCGATCGCCGTCGAGCGTGTCCCACGCCGGCACGCCGGGGCTGCGCGGCGCGTAATCCCATTCATGCGCAAATAGCCCCATCGCCCGCTGCCGCTCGACACGCGCGGCGCGCGCCGCGTCCCAGCCGGCATCGTAGGCACCGGCGTAGCGCGCGAGATCGGCCGCCTTGGCCTGCAGCGGCGCGTGCGGCGCGTTGTACGGCAGGTAGAGCAGGAACGGCTTGTCGGGCGTTGCCGAGACGTGCGCTTTCAGCCACGACACCGCGGCGTCGGTCCAGTCGTCGCTGCAGTAATAATCCGGCGCGTACGCGTCGCGGTCGACGATCGCGTTGTCGCAAACGATTTGCGCCGGCGCGAAATAATGCGTCTCGCCGCCGATGAAGCCGTAGAAGCGATCGAAGCCCCGCGCGAGAGGCCACGATCCGCGGTCGCTCGACGGACCGACGCGATAGTCCGGCGTGTTGTGCCATTTGCCCGCCGCGTATGTCGCGTAGCCGCAGTCCCGCAGCAATTCGGCCATCGTCGGCGCGTCGCGTGAGATTGCACCGGCCTGGTAACCCGGATAGCCGGGCGCGTTGAACGTGAGCCAGCCGGCGCCGACCGAATGCGGATTTTTTCCCGTGAGCAGCGCGGCGCGCGCGGGCGTGCACATCGGCACGGTCGTGTAGTTGGCAAATCGCAAGCCACCCGCCGCGAGTGCGTCGATGTTCGGCGTGCGGATTTCCGCGCCGTAGCATCCGAAATCGGAGAAGCCGAGATCGTCGAGGAGGATGACGACGACGTCCGGCGCACCGTCGGGCGCACGGGTCGGTTCGGGCCACCACGGCGACGATTCCTCCAGCGTGCGGCCGATCGTTCCCCGATAACCCGCGCCGGGATCGGCAGACGAAATCTCGCCCGACGCCATGCCTGAAGCGCGCTGATTCATCGATGCCGGCCACTCATGCGGATGCCGCGCGCGGTTCCGCAAACGCCGCTTCCATCTCGCGGCGGAACTTGACCGCGACGCTGGTCTCGTCGACGACGACATCGTCCCACTTCACCGGCTTCCCCGCGGCCACCGGCTGCACGAGGCGGATGCCGTGCGCGAGCCCGAGCGGCAATCCGCCACGCCTCAGCGAATCGGCAGCCGGCATCAATTTTCCGTAGACGGTGTAGCCGCCTTCGCCGTCGAGCGTTTCGCCTTCGCGAAGGTCGCGCTTCGCGGTGGCTACGACGTCGCCGCGAAATCCGCGCGCCACGCCGGTCGCTTCGCGGCGCAAGCCCACGGATGCGACGCTGATGCCGAGCTCGAGCCCGATCAGGTGAAAGGGCTTGTACATCGCCGTGTAGTCCCCGCTGTCGTCGGTGACGAGGCCGTATTCTTGGAAACAGCGCGCCACGTACGGCGTGCCGGCCCGCAGCGTCACGAAGACGCCCCAGCGCAGATCGCGGAATACCGGCCGGCCGTCGCGCTCGAGACTCGAGATCACTTCCACCTGCCCGGCGTGATGCAACGCGCCACCCGCGTCGCGTGGGCGCAGCACGCGAGGCAGATCGTCGACGCCGCAGGGCGGAAACGCGAGACCGTCCGGCGCCGGGGAAAGACCGGTTGCGTTGGCCACCGCCGCCATCTCGATGGCCGATTTGGTGCCGTCGAGAAAAGAATTGAACATCTGCGGGTTGAGACCACCGAGCCGCGCGTCTTCCGGCGTCAGGCCATAGTGGCCCCACACGGTTTGCGGCGTCGACGCGTGATAGGCCGGCAGGTATTTCGTGCCTTTCCCCGCCGCGACGACCTCGAAGCCCGCCGTGCGCGCCCAGTCGACCATCTCGCAGATCAGCGCCGGCTGGTCGCCGTACGCGAGCGAGTAGACGATGCCCGCCTGCTCCGCGCGCCGTGCAAGCAACGGCCCGGCAAGCGCATCGGCTTCGACGTTCACCATCACGACGTGCTTGCCGTGGTCGCAGCACGAGAGCACGTGCGCGATGCCCGCCGCCGGATTGCCCGTCGCGTCGATGACGATCTCGATCTCGCCCGCGCGTATCAGCGCGAGCGCGTCGTCGGTGACGTGCATGGCGCCGCGCTTGATCGCATCCGAGCACGAGCGCGCGTCGATTCGCTCGGGGGGCCAGCCGGTCGTCGTCAGTGCGCCGCGTGCGCGATCAGGCGACAGGTCGGCCACGGCGACGAGATGCATTCCCGGCGTGGTGCGCACTTGCGAAAGGAACATCGAGCCGAACTTGCCGGCGCCGAGAAGCGCGACACGCAGCGGCTGGCCCGCGGCCGCGCGCGCTTGCAGCATGTGATGGAGGTTCATGTCCGATTCGATTCCGTTACACGAGCGTCGCCGCGAGCCGCGCGATTTCCTCGCGCGTCGGCGCCGCATCCTGCGCGCCTTCTCGAAGACATGCAAGGCTGCCGGCCGCTACGCCTGCGCGCACGGCGTGCGCCAGTCTTCGCCACGATCGAGCGCCGCAGCGATGGCAGCCGTCCAAGCGTCACCGGCGCCTACCGTGTCGACGGCCTCGATGCGCGGCGCCGGCTGCTCGCGAACCTACCGGACCGCCGCCCCCGCGCGTGCAGCCGCAAGCGCCTGATTGGCGCCCTTGCCGCCCGGCGCGATTGCGAATCGGCTGCCGGCGAGTGTCTCGCCTGGGCGGGGCAATCTCGGCACGCGCGCGACGAGATCGACGTTGATCGAGCCGAACACGATCAACATTCGGCCGCCCAGGGCGTGTTCACACCGTGGTAGAGAATGCGTGGCATGGCGCGTGTCTACACGCCCTACTTGACGGCACCGGCCGTGAGCCCGCGCACGATCGCGCGCTGCGCGAAGAACAGCAGCACCAGCGACGGCAGCACCGACAGCACGGCGCCTGCGGCCATCGCCGTGTACTTCGTCTCGTTCTCCTGCGCGTACTTGGCGATGGCGACCGGCACGGTGGCCGTCTGCCTCGCCGTCAGATTCAGGGCCACGACGAACTCGTTCCAGCTATGGATGAAAACGAGAATGGCCGTGGCCGCGATCCCCGGCATGACGACCGGGACCACGACGCGCCAGAGCATCTGCAGCGTCCCGCACCCGTCGATGCGCGCCGCCTCCTCGAGCTCGCGCGGCACCTCGCGGATGAACGTCGCCATCAGCCAGAGCCCGATCGGCAGGTTCAGCGTCGCATGCGCGAGGATGACGGCAGCGTACGTGTTGTAGAGGCCGAGCGCACGAAACCCGACGTACCACGCGCCGACCAGCGTGATCGCCGGGATCGCATTGAACACGGCCGCGGCAAGCAGGAACGCATGCACGGCGAGACGCGGCCAGCCGAGGCGCTCGATGGAATACGCACCGAGCGTCGCGACGACGAGCACGATCACCGTGCTCGCACTCGCGACGACGAGGCTGTTGCGATAGTTCGCGAGGTAGTCCGACGTGCCCGAAAAGAGCACTTCCCTGAAGTTGGCGAGCGTCGGCGTGAACGCCACCTCGCCCATCATCAGCGAGATCTGCGTCTTGAATGCCGCCAGCGCGATCCACACGAACGGGAACACGACGATGATCGCCGCGGCGACGAGGCCGGCGTGCAGGGCAACCGCACGCAAACCGGCGCGCTTCATGGAGCTCGTTCCCATGCGCGCACGATCATGCCGAAGGCCTTCGTCGCTTCAAAATGCCGGGCCTCCGTGCCGTTCCGTCATACCACCCTCCGCCGCTCTGTCACGCCGCGCGCCGCGATGAAGACGAGCGCGATCGCGAACAGCACCACCACGGACATTGCCGACCCGTATCCCGTCTGGCCTTCGGTGAAGAAGCGGCGAAAGATCGTGTAGCTCACCACTTCGGTCGCCGTGCCCGGGCCGCCACCGGTCAGCAGGTAGATCTCGTCGAAGACCTTCACGCCGACGAGTATCCGGAACAGCATCGTGACGACGATCGCCGGCAGCATCAGCGGCAGCGTGACGTAACGCAACTCCTGCAGGAACGTCGCACCGTCCACCCGCGCGGCCTCGTACACGTCCTGCGGCAGGCTCTCGAGGCCGGCCAGCATCAAGAGGAACACGAACGGCGTCCAGTGCCAGACGTCGACGGCGATGACGGCGGCCAGCGCCGTCGCCGTGCTTCCGAGCCAGTCGATCGGTCGCACGCCGAACAGGCCGACGATCTGGTTCAGCACGCCGAAGTCGAAGTTGTACATGAGCTTCCAGATCGCGCCAATCACGATGCCCGGAACGAGGATCGGCAGGATGAACACGGTCCGGTACACCAGCCGTCCACGCGCGACCTTCGTCGTCAGCAGCGCGAGCGCGAAGCCCAGCGCCATTTGCACGGCCACGCCGGCAATCGCGAACACGAGCGTGTTCGTCACGCCGGTACGGAACAGCGCGTCGCCGAGCACACGCGCGTACTGATCGAACCCGACGAATCGCCATTGCGCCTTGCCCTGCACCCAGTCGATCTGCGACACGCTCATCGCGATCAGCTCACCGATCGGCACCAGCGCCACCGCGACGACCAGCAGCACGGCCGGCGCGAGCGTCCACCAGCGATCGGCGCGGCGTCTTACGCGCATTGAACGGTTCTTCGCGAGAAGCTCACGCGCTCTCGCGCGCCATGATCTCGAAGCCCACGTCGACGATCGGATCGGCGATGGCGTGGCCTTCGAGACGGTCGAGAATCATCTGCGCCGCGCGACGGCCTATCGCCTCGCGCGGGACGCGCACCGTCGTCAGCGCGGGAACGAGATGCGCGCCGAGCCCGGCGTCGTTGAAGCCGGCGATCGCGATGCGCGCCGGCACGGCGATGCCGCGACGCAGGCATGTCAGCAGCGCGCCGGTGGCGCGCACCTCGCTCGCCGCGAAGATCGCCGTGCAGCGTGGATTCGCCTCGACGATGGACATCAGCGCGCTGCCGCCGGCATCGAGATCCGATGCGCATTCAGCTATCAGCGTCCTGTTCCGCGCCAGCCGGTGGGCGTCGACCGCGTCCGAATAGGCGCGCCGGCGATCGGCCGCCTGCGGATTGCCTGCGGTCGGTGCGCCGATGAACCCGATCGTCCGGTGACCGCGGGCGACGAGGTGCGTCATCATCGCGCGCGCGGCGTCGTAGTTCGAGAACCCGACGACCATGTCGATCGGGTCGGACGTCAGGTTCCCCGTCTCGACAATCGGAATGCGGGCGCGCTCGAGCATGCGGCGCGCGTTGGGCGTGTGCGCAACGTTGCCCAGCACGATGCCATCGGCGCGCCGGCCGAGAAACGCTGCGACGAGCTTCTCCTCGCCTTCGAGCGCGTAGCCGCTGTCACCGATCAGCGCTTCGAAGCCGCGGCTGCGCAGCACCGCGGTGAGCCCGGCAACCGTCGACGCGTAGATCGACGCGGTGATCGTCGGCACTACGAGCCCGACGAGACGCGTGCGCCGGCTCGTGAGGCTGCTCGCGACCAGGTCGCGGACATAGCCGGTCTTGGCGACCGCGGCTTCGACACGCGCGCGCGCTTGCGGCGACACCTTGTGCGGCTCGCGCAACGCGCGCGAAACGGTGATCGGCGACAGGCGCGCCACCCGGGCGACATCGACGAGCCGCGGTGCGCGTGCGGCCGCCCGGGCGATCGATGAAGCGGTATGCGCGCGACTCACGGCCATGCGTTGACAGATCGCATCGCACAGTAGCAACATTCGGATGATTGCGCAATCATCCGTCGCCGTTTTCAAGATCGCGCCGCGGGAAACTTCGCCGCAATGAGCGGAAACAGTGCGCACGCAAGAGCGCTCGTTCAAAAGGAGCATCCGATGAATCATCGCCGGCATTTCCTGCGCCGCGCGGGCGCCGCCTGCACGCTCGCCCTGCTGCCTTCCACCGCCGTCCGCAATGCGGCGGCGCAGGCTACGACGAAAGTCGCCCCGATCACCATGGTGATCAACCAGTCGCCGTGGTTCGACGGCTTTCGGCAACTCGTCGAGCAATACCGGAAGGAGACCGGCAACGCGATCGAGCTCGACGTCAATCCGTATGCGGGCGCGCTGGACAAGATCCGCAACTCGCTGCGCGCCGGCAGCGGCTCGTACGATCTGCTCGCGATCGACAACAACTGGATGGTGGAATTCTTCGACGGCGGCTTCCTCATGCCCGTGGCCGAGCTCGATCCGAAATTCGCGCTCGATCCCGGCATCAGCACCTACGGCGGCACGATCTACTGGAACGACAAGCTGCGCACGTTCGATCCGCGCGGCGGCAAGCTGATGGGCGTGCCCGTCAACGGCAACGTCGAAGTCTTCTACTACCGGAAGGACCTGTACGACCAGCATGGGCTCAAGGTACCGGAGACGTGGGACGACGTGCTTGCCAACGCACAGAAGCTCAACGACGGATCGCGCGTTTACGGCTTCGTGCATCGCGACGACCGCGACTCGGCACTCGCCGATTTCAGCAACTACCTGTTCAGCTTCGGCGGCGACGTGTTCCGCGATGCGAGCACCGGCGACTTCACCGTCACGCTGAACAGCCCCGCCGCGCTGCGCGCACTCGAGTTTTACCTGAAGCTCGGAAAAGCCGGCGGCTATCCGACGGCAGGCGCGGTCAGCCAGGGCCAGATGATCCAGCTCATGGCGACGGGCAAGGCCGCGCAGACGGTCGGCATCGTCGGCGCCTGGGCTCAGCTCGAGGATCCGACGAAGTCCGCCGTTGTCGGGAAGTTCGAGGCAGCGCTGATTCCGAAGAGCGCCGACGGCCGGCACGCGAGCCGCGCAGGCCACTGGATCGGCGCGATCGCGCGCAACGTGCCGCGCGAGCGTCAGCTCGGCGCGCTTGCGTTCCTCAACTGGTTCCAGACGCTCGATCACCAGCTCGCTTACACGCGTTACGGCGCGGTGCCGGTGCGTGTCGATCTCGGCGACAGCGCCCTCGCGCGGGAGCCGAAGTTTCGCTTCCTGAAGGCGCAATCCGAGAATTCGAAGGTCGCGAAGATGTATGCGGTGATTCCCGAAGCGGCGCAGATGTCGTCGATCTGCTCGCTGCGGCTCAACGAATGCATCATCGGCAAGAGCTCCCCCGTCGACACGCTCAATCGCGTCGCCGCGGAAGTGCAGGAGCTGGTGGCACGCGGCGGCCGCAAGACCGGGCGCCTGCCGGACCTCGAGTGATGCGACGCGAGCACTCGCGCGCGCACTCCGCATGAGCGAAGGAGGCTAGGCCCGTGCACCAGCGGGCACCACGCTCCAACGTTCCGCGCCTGCCGTCGCTCGGCTACGGCGGCGGCAGCCTGTTTCCGGTGCGCGCGGAGCGCGAAGCCGAAGACGTGTTGGCGTACGCATACGACCGCGGCTTCCGCTATTTCGACACCGCGCCGCTGTACGCCAACGGCCTTGGCGAACACTGGTTCGGCACGGCGCTCCGTCAACGCGACCGCAATGATTTCGTGCTCTCGACGAAAGTCGGCCGTCGCCTTCGTCCGCAATGCGCCGATCCGGCGCCGACGGACCGGCTGGCGTTCGAGTATTGGTACGACTACAGCTACGATGGCGTGCTCCGGTCGCTCGAGGACAGCCTGCAGCGATTGGGCCTGTGTCGCGTCGACATCGTCTACCTTCACGACGTCAATCCACGCTGGCACGGAGACGGCTACGAGGCGCGCTTCGCCGAAGCGATGGACGGCGCCTATCCGGCGCTCGAGCGCCTGCGCAGCGAGGGCGTGGTGCGCGCGATCGGCGTCGGCGTGAAGGGCGCGGACGTATGCATGCGCTTCGCGCGCGCGGGAGACTTCGACCTGTTCATGCTTGCCGGCGGCTACACGCTGCTCGAGCACGCGGCGCTCGACCACTTTCTTCCGCATTGCGCGCGGCATGACATCGGCGTCGTCGTCGCTTCGCCGTTCAATTCAGGCATCCTCGCGACGGGCGCCGTGCCGGGCGCGACGTATTTCTACGCCGAGGCGTCGCCCGAAATCGTCGAGCGCACGCGCAGACTCGAGGCCGCGTGCGCCCGCCACGACGTGCCGCTCGGCGCGGCGGCGCTGCAGTTCACGCTCGCGCATCCCGCCGTGGTCAGCGCCGTCTGCGGCTATCGCTCGACGGCGGAAGTGGACACGAACCTCCGCTGGGCGACGCAGCCGATTCCCGCGGCGCTGTGGGACGAGATGAAGGCGGGCGCGCTCATCCCGGCGGACGCGCCGACGGGTGCGGCACGATGACGAGCGCACACTTCGAAGGCTTCCGGCGCAGCGACGGATCGGTCGGTGTGCGCAATCACGTGCTCGTGATGTCGGTAACCGGTCTCACCGGCCCGACGGCGCGGCGCATCGGACGTGCGGTGCCCGGCGCGCGCGTCATCACGACGCCGTACGGCAGCGGCCTCGTCGCGGACGACGCGGCGCTGCAGCGGCGTGCGCTGGAGGGGTTCGGTCGCCACCCCAACGTTGCCGCCGTGCTGGTGGTCGGCGCGACGCCGCCTTACGTCGCGGAGATCGCGGAGGCCATCGCGACCACGGGCAAGCCGGTCGAAGCGCTGGTGCTCGACGACTGCGACCACGACGCAATCACGTTGACCGAGCGCGGCATCCGGATCGCCGCGCACTTCGTACGCGACGCGTCGCGCGACCGCCGCGCGCGCATCGATGTCGCCGGCCTGTGCCTCGGGATGGAGTGCGGCCGTTCGGATCCCAGCTCCGGTCTCGTGGCCAATCCGCTGGTGGGCAGCGTCGTCGATGCCGTCGTCGCGGCCGGCGGCCGCGCGGTGTTCGGTGAGACGATCGAGTGGCTGGGCGCCGAGCATCTGCTCGCCGCGCGCGCCGCCGACGCGACGGTGGCGCACGCGATCCGCGAGGCTGTCCTGCGCCGCGAGCGGATGAGCGTCGCCGCGGGGATCACCCTCACCGGCAACAATCCGGGGCCCACCAACATCGCCGCCGGACTGTCGACGATCGAGGAGAAATCGCTCGGCGCGATCGCCAAGGGCGGTCGCTCGCCGATTCGCGGTGTCGTCGGCATTGCCGAAGCGTTGCCCGGTCCGGGGCTCTATGTGATGGACGCGCCGGCGTATGCGCCGGAATCCGTGGGCGGGCTCGTCGCCTCCGGTGCGCAGATCGTGCTGTTCACGACCGGCGTCGGCAACAGTTTCGTGAGCGGCCTCGCGCCGACGGTCAAGATTTCGGCGAATCCGATCGCGGCCAAGCGTTTGCGCGAGCAGGTGGATTTTGATGCAAGCGGCGTTTTCGAGCGCAGGGATGCGCTCGCCGATGCGACGTCGCGGCTCGTGGACATGCTGCTCGACGTCGCGTCGGGCACGCTTACCTGGGGCGAGGTGCTGGATGAAGGCGAGGACGTCGTCAGCAGGCTGGGGCCGGCGCTGTGAGCGCAACCGGCCGCCCCAAGCGCGAGCAAGCCCCGAAGCGCGTAAGCGCGGAGGCCAATGACCCATCAGCGACAGGATGATCCCGTGGGTACGTCGAACTGGCATGCGACCGCGCTGAGCGCGAGCGACAACCTGGCGACCGTGCTCGAATCCGTCGCGGCAGGCCAGGAGGTGATCGTCGATGTCGGCGGCAGGCCGATGCGCGTGCAAGCGCTCGAGCCGATCGCGCTCGGCCACAAGATCGCGCTCGTCGACCTGCATGCAGGCGATCTGCTCGTCAAATACGGTGAAGTGATCGGCGAAGCGACCGCCCGCATCGCTCGAGGTGCCTGGGTACACGTGCACAACCTGCGGAGCCTGCGTGGCCGCTCCGATGCACCGGCTGATACGTTCGACGCGCACGCATATATGGATACTGCCGCGGCGGCGCTTGCTTTGCCGATTCCCTCCGCAAGCCGCGATGCGGTCGCGGCGAACCTGACGCGCCTGTCGGAGTTCGCGCGCGAAGTGCTTGCATTCGATGCGTGATCCGCTCGGAGCAGACGCCACGGCTGCCGACATCGCCGCGGCGGTGCGCGCCGGCCGCGTGACCGCCCGCGCCGTCGTCGACGCGGCGCTGGCGCGAATCGAACGCGCGAATCCCGTCCTCAACGCATTCACCGCTGTGGCCACGGATCGCGCGCTTGCACGCGCCCGTAGCATCGACGCGGCGCAGCGGGCGGGCACACCGCTCGGCGACCTCGCCGGCGTTCCGTTCGGTGTGAAGGCGATGGTCGACGTTGCGGGTCTCACCACGACCGGCGGCTCGGCGTTGTTCCGCGATGCGCCGGTCGCCACGCACGACGCCGCAGTCGTGCGCGAACTGGAAGCGGCCGGCGCCATCTGCATCGGTGCGCAGAACATGGACGAGTTCGGGATGGGCGGCACCACGGAGAATGCCTGCTTCGGCCCGACGCGCAATCCGCACGATCGCTTGCGCACGCCCGGCGGGTCGTCGGGTGGGTCGGCGGCGGCCGTCGCCGCGGGGATGGTGCCGCTGTCGATCGGCAGCGACGGACTCGGCTCCGTACGTCTTCCGGCGTCGCTGTGCGGCGTGTTCGGGTTGCGGCCGACGCGCGGTCTGATCGCCGACGATGGCGTGATGGGCGCCGGCGGCACGCTAGGGACACTCGGCCCGCTCGCGCGCAGCAGCGCCGACATCGCGCTTTGCCATCGCGTCGCGGCCCGCTCATCCGCGACTTCGTCCGAAGCGTCGCGCGGCGACACGAACATTCGGATCGCGACGGTCGGCGGCTACTTTCGCGAGTCGCTCGACGAGGAGGCGACGGACGCGTTGCAGCGAGTCGTCGATGTGCTGCGCATCGTGCGCGAGGTCGAGTTTCCGGACACGCGGCGAGCCAAAGCTGCGGCCATCCTCGTGAACGCCGCGGAAAGCGCGACGGGCCGCATCGACGCGCTGCGGATGCGGCTCGACCGCTTCGACCCGGCAACGCGCGAGCGCTTCCTTGCCCACGCGCTGCTGCCCGCACAGTGGTACCTCGCCGCGCAACGCTTTCGGCGCTGGCATGCCGAGCGGATGGAACGTCTTTTCGACGACGTGGACGTGCTCGCCGTGCCGGCGACACCGTGCGCGGCACCGGTGATCGGCGCACGTACCGTCCGAATTGGAAGCTCAGACTTGCCGATCGGACCTGCGCTCGGCTGGTTCACGCAACCGATCGCTGGAACCGGATGTCCCGCGCTCACCGTGCCGATCGCGCGCCCGGGCCGGCCTCCCATCGGCGTGCAGCTCGTCGCGCGGCGCTATCGCGACGATCTTGTGTTTCGAATCGCCGCAGAGCTCGAAGCGCTCGGCGTCGCCGCGGCGCCCGTCGCGGGGGACTTCGCGTCATACGGCGCGCCGGCGGCGACGCAAGCCGCGCCCCCCGTGTGACGCCGACCTGGAGTGCTGCGCTCGCGCTCGACGCCCGTGCCGAAGCAGGCGAGAGTCCCTGGTGGTGCGCAGCGGAAGACTGCCTGTACTGGGTCGACATCCACGGCCGGCGCCTGCATCGCTTCGATCCGCGCACCGGCGCCGATCGCGCGTGGACGACGCCCGATCTCGTCACGTTCGTCGCACCGCACGAAGCCGGCGGCCTCATCGTGGCGCTGCGTGACCGCGTCTGCCACGTCGATCTCGCGAGCGAGCGGTACATCACTGTTGCGAAGCCGCCGTTGCCTCCCGGCGGCCGGCTGAACGACGCGACGGTCGACGCGCGCGGGCGCCTCGTGATCGGCGCGATGACCGCACCCGACGACAAGGATGCGCGTGCGGCGCTCTACCGCATCGATCTCGATGGGACATGCGCAGTACTATTCGATGGATTCCGTACCGTCAACGGCCTTGCGTTCTCGCCGGACGGCAAGACGCTCTACGCGTCCGATTCGCATCCTGCCGTTCGCACGGTCTTCGCGTGCACTTACGACGTCGCGAGTGGTACTGCCGGCGCCCGCAGAGCTTTCGTCGTGACACACGACCTGCCCGGCCGACCGGATGGCGGCTGCGTCGACGCCGACGGCGCGTACTGGATGGCCGCCGTCGACGGCGGATGCCTGCTTCGCTTCGACGCGGATGCGCGCGTGACCGGGACGGTGCTGGTGCCGGTCGAGAAGCCGTCGAAGGCGGCATTCGGCGGTGCCGCACTCGACACGCTGTTCATCACGTCGCTGCGACGCAATCTGCGCACGCCACTCGCGCAGCAGCCGCTCGCGGGCGGCTTGTTCACGGCCAGGCCCGGCGTGCGCGGGATCGCCTTGCGCGACTGCGCGATCAGCCTCTCCTAGCGCAAATGCTCCTCGGTGTAGAGCGTGAGCTCGAGCAGGCGCTCGAGCAGCTCGTCGTGCGGAACGCCGGCGAAGTTGCGCAGCACCAGTTCCTTGGCAAACAGCCGGCAGATGTAGCGAAGCTTCAGCATGCGGTTGCGCGCCGCGTAGACAAAATCGCGGTGGCCGTTGTTGATCACGACGAGGTTGCGTTCGCCATCGAAGCGTGACCGCCACAGCTCGCCCGCCGCCTTCTGGTACGTATAGCCGGGAAGACCCTGATACGCCGAATCGCTGCGACCTGTGCGGTCGACGAGCGACGCCGTCACCGTCACCTGCGCCTCGGCGTGACAGACGACGTCGCGCTGCGTGACGACGACTTCCACGCGTACCAGCCCGGGTTCGCTACCGGCACGAAAGGCGACGATTTGCGCGTCCACGCGGTCGAGTGTCGCGTCGCCTTCGACGATGCGCCACGCGAACGCCAGATCCGTGTCGATCGTCCGCCGGGCGCGGTCGCGCGCGACGGCGCGAAGCGGCCTCGAGGCGTTGATTTCGACGACACTCGACGTGGGTGATATGACGGCCGAGAACAGCGGCCCGGCGTACTCGAAGAATTGCCGCTGCGGCTCGGCGCCGTCGGGATACTCGCCGTCGTTCGCCTCGATCGCCGGCTCCTCCGCCGCCGCGGAACCCTCCGCCAATGCCGAATCCGCGGCTTTCGCCTGCGCGAGCGTCCGCGGCCGGCGCCTGCCGTCGCCGCGATTCAGGTCGAACCAGTCGTATTCGTCGGCCGGCAGCGCGAGCAACGCTTCCTTGAGCGCGCCCTGCACCGACCGAAGCACGTCGCGGCTCGTCCGCTCCTCTTCCGCACGCTGCTGATCGGCGACGATCTTCGCGAGGCGCGCCTCGAGCGGCGCGAGGTCGACGGCGAGTCGCGCGAGCGCCGCGTCGTGAATGACGCCGAGGCGCGTGCCCGGCGTCAGATTCAGGTAGGGCGCGTCGATGATTCCCTGAATGTAGCCGCTCGTCCACGGTGAGCGCGCGAAGGCATCGAGCTCCGCGATGTTGTCGAGCACGCGTGTGCCGGAACGGAACAGCGAGACGACGTTCGTGGGTGCGTGCGCATGCAAGTACAGCTCCGCATAGAGCTCACCCTGCGCCGGCAGCGTCGCGTCGAGCTCGTGCAGCAGCCGGCCCTCGTACTTGCGAGGCTCGACCCTGAACTCGGCGCGCGCCGTGCGATCGACGACGCGTATGTCGACGCCGGAATGACGGATGCGATCGCGCAGCTCGGACGCGAGATACCACTGGATCTTCTCGCCGCTGAAGTTCTTGATGCCCGGCAATATTCCGCGAATGAGAACCTCGGTCCCCCGCTCGGGGAACAGCGCAGGCCGCAGCGCGATGCGATAGCTGGGATCGCCCTTCCGCAGATGCATTTGCCACGCGCGGCCGCTCTCGCCGGAGGACGTGAGCAGCAACTCCTCGCCGAGCGTCCAGAAGCTCAGCAACCCTATGCCGAACTCGCCCTGCAATTCCCGCCTGCCCTCCGCCTTGAGGCGTCGCTTGATGGAATCGCACACATGCGTGGCTACGTAGTGGAAATCCGGCTCGCCGTCGGCATTGCGGCGCACGCCTTCGCCGTCGTCCTTGATCCGCAGGTAGTGCTGGCCCTTGTCCTTGCCGCGCGTGATGACTACCGATTTCGCCCCGGCGTCGATGCTGTTTTCGACGAGTTCCGCGACGGCCTTCAGCGGATTGCTCTGCGAAAGCGCGATGATCGTGATCGCGTTCCAGTGATCACCGATTCGCAGGTTGCCGCTCGGCCGCGAGCGGGTGGCTTTTTCGATTGTGCCGCTCGGGCGCGAGCGGGAGGTTTTCTCGGTTCGCAGACGCATGCTCGAGGGTGCTGCGGCGCGCCCGGTTTGGGCGCGCTCGATGCAAGTCCGCATTGTAACCGCCGGCCTTCGGCGGAGCCTTCACCCGCCCATCTTCGCCATTCCCTCGCGCATCTCTTCGGGCGTGAGATCGCGCGTGTGCGTGGCGACCGACCAGCGATGGCCGAACGGGTCTTCGAGCTGACCGTAACGATCGCCCCAGAACATGTCGGCCACCGGCATCGTGACCTTTGCGCCAGCCGCGACGGCCTGCGCCACGGTTGCGTCGACGTCGACAACGTACAGGTGAATCGTCACAGGCGAGCCCTTCAACGCCTTGGGTCCCAGTGCACCCCATTGCGGATTCTCGTCGACGAGCATCAGCGTCGAATCGCCGATCCTCACCGCGGCGTGTATCAGCTTGCCTTCGGGACCCGGGATGCGAGCCTCCTCGGTGGCGTTGAACGCGCGCTTGTAGAAATCGATTGCGTCGGCGGCACCGGCGCAGACCAGATGCGGTGTCAGCGAATGCATGCCTTCGGGAATGGGTTTCGAGGCTGGCTTGGCCATCATGGCTCCTTCGGTGAATTACGCGATCAGATATCCCTGCCGCCGCGACGCCATCGCGTACAACGCGGACGGCGCGAACGCCGTCGCCGGCGAGGTGCCCATCCGCAGACGCCCGCTCCTGTAGAGCAGAAGCAGCAGCGCGACGAGCGTTCCGCCCGGCAGCAGGATTTCCACGACGAGGTACGGGCCGAACCGTTGCACGGCGCGCCGCAATGCAGTCAGCAGAATGGTGATGGGTTTCATGCCCGTTCCTCGCCTGGTTCGATGGCCCCACCAAGATCGGGGCCTTCAGGTTCCAGTCGAACGGGACGGGCTCGAATCGACAGAGCTTTTCCCGAAACCTCACGAAAAGCGAAAACCGGCTATCCCAGCGCCTGCCCGATATCGCCGATCAGGTCATCGACGTGCTCGATGCCGATCGATAGCCGCACGAGATCGGGCGGACACGTCGTTTCCGGCCCCTCGACGCTCGCACGGTGCTCGGCGAGGCTTTCGACGGACCCCAGCGACGTCGCGCGCTTGAACACGCGAAGGCGAGCCGTGAAACGCTTCGCGGCCTCGTCGCCCTCCCGAACGCGCAGCGACAGCATGCCGCCGAAGCCGCCCCGCATCTGCCGCGCGGCGATCGCATGCCCCGGATGCGAGGGCAATCCGGGATAGAGCACGTGCGACAGCTTGCGATGCGAGGCGAACCGCTCGGCGATCGCCTGCGCGTTTGCGCACGCGGCCGCCACGCGCAGGTGCAGCGTGCGCATGCCGCGCAAAAGCAGCCACGCCTCGAAGGGCCCGAGCACTGCACCGGCGCCGCTGCGGACGGCTTGGATCCGCTGCCATCGCTCGTCGTCGCTTGCGGTTGCCAATGCGCCTGCGATCACGTCAGAGTGGCCATTCAGATATTTGGTCGCGGAATGCATGACGATCTGCGCGCCGAGCGCGAGCGGCCGCGTCAGCAGCGGCGTGGCCGCCGTCGAATCGACCGCGACGATTCCGCCGACCTCGCGTGCAAGGTCGGCTGCTGCTGCGATATCGGTGATGTCCCACGTCGGATTGGCGGGCGTCTCGACCCAGATCAATCGTGGCCGCAGCGCGCGAGCCTTCGCCGAGAGATCGTCGGTGGACGCGTTGTCGTAGAACTCCAGCGGCAACGTCCACGTCGCAGCAAATTGCGAAATCCAGTTTCGCAGGCCCCAATACATGTTGCGCGGCACGAGCACGCCATCGCCCGGCGCAAGCGCCTGGAACACCGCGGCTGCAGCGGCCTGTCCGGACGAGAACAGCATTGCGCCGGCAGCGCCTTCGAGCGCAGCGATCAGCGCCTCGGCCTGGTCGAAAGTCGGATTGTCGGGGCGCGCGTAAATGCGGCCGCCTGGAAAGCTCCCGTCGCCGCCGCGTTCGTACGTGGTCGATACGTGGATCGGCGGCACGATGTCGCGATAGGGATCGGCGACGCGCCCCATCCCTTGCGCGGCGAGCGTGTCGATGTGCGGGGAGGTTGCGGCTGCCACAAGGCACTCTTTCAAGCGGGTTTTAGTGACTCGGCACCGTCGAGGCAGACAAGCGCGCGATCGAACGTACCTTTTCGTGCCATTCCAGCACCGAGCCTCTCGCCAGACCAAGCTTTCTGCGCAACCTCTGCGAGGATGGAAACCTGTCCGTGCGCGGTCATTCTTGAATGCACTCTTGTCATCATTGCAAAGGTAATCCATTAGCCCGGTAATGGAAAGGCAGACCCGGCATTTCCGTCCAGCTCTGCGTCGTGCGGTCGAAACCCATGAAACAAATACCTAACGACGCGGACATCGCCGTGATACATGGCGCTGCTAATCTGCAACCGCTACGCACACGGATGAGATCGTTCGGCACCGCGAGCGTTCTCGTGCGAAAGCAACACCTGACCAAGGAGATTTTCATGATTCGCAGCAAATCCGAGACGGCCAAACCCGATCGTTCGGCGAAGCGCATGCTCGCGGCCGCCCGCGCGCGCGTCGCAGCCGCTTTCCGAAAGCTCGCCCATGGCGTCGACCCGCACACGGCCGGCGACCGGACGCGCCGTTTCTATCGTTCGAGCGGCATGGCCTGGTCGCGCAGCCTTGCGTGAAGGAGCGTTTTCGCGCAAGGTGCAGCAACCCGTTCTACGCGTCGTCGAGATCGACCGGCAATTTGCCCAACACGTCGAGGACGAGCGGTATCGTCGTGAGAATGCCGACGGCGAGGAGCGTGCCGCCGATCGTGCGACGCTGCTCACGGCTCAAATGGTCGGACAGTAGTAGCGCTATGCCGGCGCCCGCGATCACGCGCGTTCCGGCAATCAAGGCAATCTCGGGCAGGGTAATCTCCACACGCTTCATCATGTTCTCCTCGTATGGCCGCAGCGCGGACATCGACCGCTCTGGTGAGCTCTCCGTTTGCAACCCGATCAGCATACGCCGGCTCGTGCTATGCATTCACGAGACGATGCAGCGCGTCCGTACTGCGAAGCTCGAACAGCCGCGCCTGCTGTCTGCAAGCAAGCTCGACAGCCTCACGTAGCGATCGCGCTGCTCCGGCGACATCGCCCCGGAGCGCCCGCGCCTCTGCCTGCAGCCGCATGATCTCCGCTGCGTAGAATCGCTCGCCGGTTGCCTCGCTTTGCGCCAGCGCCTGCGCGAGCACGCCTTTGGCTTCATCGCCACGGCCGGCGTCGATCAGTCCCTTCGCGAGCTGCGCTCTCACGAACGGCTGGTAGGCGACTGCGCCGATTTCGGTGTGGCCGTCGATGCCGCGCGCCAATGCCGCGAGCACGTCCGCCCCATGGTCGCCATTCCCGACGAGCGCGCCGCAGCGGATCGCCTCCGAGATGCCGATCCAGGTCGCGAAACGCTGCTCGCGCGCCATCTCGAGCGATTGCGTGGCGTAGGCAACGGCTGCGGTGAAATTGCCGCCGATCAAATGCACGGCGGCGAGGTAGCACAGCGAGAAGTTTACCGTGTGCAGACCGCCCAGTGCGCGCGAATGACGAAGTCCCTCCTCGGCGGCCTGCACGCCGTCATCGACCTGGCCCATGAGCGTCAGCGACAGCGCGAGGTAGCACAACCCGGTCGACTTCTGGTCCTGCACGTACAGCACCTGCCGGGCGCGACGCGCCGACTGATCCTGCGCGTAGATGCGCAGGCCCTCTTCGAGGTGCTCGCGTGCCGCGGCGAGCTCGCCCTTCAGGAACAGCGTGCCGCCGAGCAACAGATGCCCCATGATGAACGGTGGCTTAGCCTGCTGCGAGCTCGCTCGCGACAGGCACTCGTCCGCGAGCGCCTCGCACTTGTCGAAAGCCGCGCGCGTGATCTCGAACGAGCCGAGCCCCGACAGCACCGAGAAAATCTCGGGCGCGTCACCAAGCTCGCGACACAAGTCGAGCGCGGCGTTGTAGGCTCGTCCGCACTCGGCCGACGAGAAGCCGCGGTATTCGGCATAAATGCCACCGAGCGTCCGATGCACGATCAGCGCGAGGCGCAAGCGGTCGCTCGACTTCGGCTGCACGGCAAGCAGCGCGAGCGCTGCCTCGAGCTGCAAAATCGATTCGGCGAACCCCGAACGCCGCGCCGACAGCTTGGC
>DATEIQ010000022.1:0-21572 GCA_035278845.1 Casimicrobiaceae bacterium
CGGTCAGGCCCGGTCGACGGCGCGGGCGCCGTTGCCGACGCCGTGAACCCCATTGTCCGTCGATCCTCGCACGAATGGCAAGGCGTCGGGATACAGCGCGGCGAGCGTCGCGAGCGCGATCGCACCGAGCTTCGCGCGCCATGCGACGGCGAGCGACTGGACGTTGCACGCCTCGTCCGCACCCATCGCGAGTTCGGCCGCGACACCGCCTTCGCGCGCGATCGCGGCGACGACCTCGTCGCGCCAGAACGGCGGATACTCGCTGGCCGCCCATTCGCCGCGACCGCGTCCGTAATGCGCGACGGCGAGATAGCGCAGGATCGCGGCGGGAACGAGCGTCGCGACGAAATCGTCACTCCAGCGGATCGTCGTGCCGCTGCTGCCGCGTACGAGATTGAATACACGCGCGAGCCCGGCTGCGCCGACAGCACCGACGACGCCACCCGCGAGCAACCCGGCGCCGAACGTGAGCCCGCCCGACGCGAGATCCGCGGCGAGCCCGGTGAGCGCACCCGACACGAATCCGCCGATGACCGCAGCCCTGCCCTCGTGCATCGGCGTCTCGGCGGTGACGTTGTCGAGCAGGCGCGCGGTGACTTCCGCGGCGGCGCGCCCGTCGAGATCGTGGAGCGCGATCAGTCGATCGGTGCTCGCGCGAATGTCGGCGTCGAGCCGTTCGGACAGCGTGCGCATCGCCGCGGCCTTCACCGTATCGTCGCGCGCGGACCCGAGGCCGATCGCCCTGCCGACTTCCACGATCGAGCCGCGCAGCCCGGCCTGCGGTATTGCCACACGGTCGCACGCCGCGCGCGCGATCGGCTCCGCGATTGCCGCCATCGCATCGTCAAATTGCGTGTGCCGCTTCGCCTGCCAGGCTGTGGCAAGCCGCGCGAAGGCCGCCTGCTTGTCCGCGGATACCGCCTTCGCGACTTCGCGCAACAGCGTGCCTTCCTGCACCCAGCAGCGCGCGAATGCGTCGAGGGACAGCACGCTGCGGATCAGCGGCCGCGGGCCGAGCGCGTCGCGCCAGCGCGCGATCTCCGAAGCCTCGAGCGCAGCGCCGCGCGGCGGGCCGGTCTGATTGAGCAGTACGATCACCGGCTTGCCGATCCATTCGAGGATCGTGAGCTCGGGCTCGACGTAACCGGCATCGGCGGGCATTTCCGCGGCATTCACGAGATACAGGACGACGTCGGCCTCATCGCGCACGTTGCGCACTGCCTGCTGGCTCGACCACAGCGCGCGGTCGCGAAAGCGATCCCACGTCATCGCGAGAAAGCCGAGGATCGGCTTGTCGAGCGTCGCGAGGCGGCGTGCGAGCCTCGCGCTGTCGCCGAAGCCCGGCGTGTCCCACAGCGCGAGTACGTCGCCCGCCGGCGATTCGACCATCGGATAGCGATCGGCGCTCGCGGTCACGTGCGCCTCGTCGCGCACTTCACCGACGTCGCGGCCGAGCAGCGTGCGCGCGAGCGCCGTCTTGCCGACGTTGGTGTGCGAGATCAGCGACAGCGCGATCTGCACCGGCGCGCTCGTCGTCATGCCGGCATCGTCGAAAGACGTGTCGTCAGCATTGCCGCTGCAGCTGCGACGTCCGGATCGGCGAGCCGCACGAACAGCGGCGCGATGCCCGCATCGCCGAGCACCTGTTCCCACGCGTGCCGACGCTCGTCTGCGCGCGGCGTGCCGCCGAAGCGCGCATCGAAGTCGGACGTGTCGACGATCGCGGTCAGCGGCGCGCGGCCGGTGAGCGCGGCGCGCAGCGCACCGGCGAAGGCGCCGTGATTCTCGCGCTCGGGCGTCGCATTGAGATTGAACACGACGATCGCCGCGGCGAGCGGCGGCGGCGGCAGGCTGGGCACGTCATCTTCGCCATAGGCGGCCTGTGGCAGCCATTGCACTTCAACGGTGGACTCGAAGGCGCGCATCAAGAGCCGCGCGAGCGCCTCCGCGCTCGGCTTCGGGATCGCGTAACTGTAAGCGACGGCTGCGATGCGGGCCGTGCCTTCTCGCCAGGCGTGCAGCAGCCGCTGGAAATACGGCTCGCCGAGCGCGAGCGGGAAGCGCGCCTGCTGCCGGCGCTCGGCTGCCCATGCGAGTGCCGTCAGCACGAGCCGCGGCACGATCACGACGAGCAGCAGGGTCGCCGCGTACAGATGGATCCACGGCGCCGCGTTCTCGCCCGCGCTTTCCGCCCCGATCGCCTGCAAGTGCGTCGCGTCCGGCACGACGACGCCGGTGAGCCACGATCCTGGCGCCAGCACGACGTTTAGCAGCCGCGCGACGTCGGTCGCATCGAGAAACGTGCTCTGCCAGGCGGCACGGTATTCGAGCGCGATGCCGCGCAGATACAAGCCGGCGATCGCGCCCGCCGCGAGCACCGCGGCGCACAGGTGCATGAGGCGCACCGCGCGCTGCTGCCACAGCGGTGCGACGAGAAGCGGCCAGTCGGCGGCAAAGCGTGCCACCGCTGCGCCGAGCGAAGGCGGCACCGCTTTTTTCGGCAGCGCTCGCGCGTCGCGAAACCAGGCCGCGACCGCGCGCCGCAGCGGTCCCGGCGCCGTGCGCATTGCCTCGAAGCCGTGCACTCGAGGCTCGTTGCGCGTCGCTGCGCGCCTTCCCGCCGCGACGAGCAACGCGACATAGACGGCAACGTTCCACGCGAGCAGCGCGAGCACCGGCGGTGCGAGCAGGTTGATGCGATGCGCCGGGCCGATGTCGACGCCAACGACACCGATGACGAACGCGCCCGCCGCGGCGAGCGGCGCAAGCCAGCGGTGATCCCGGGCACGCCGCGCGACCGGACGCAAACCCGGATGGCGTGTCAGGATGCGCTCGATCACGAGCGCCGCGCGCGCACCGACGAACGCGTCGTCGGCCGCGCCTTCGCCGACGCGCGATGCGGCGGTGCGGCTCGCCCACATGCGATCGGCGTCGCTCCACGTCTCGCGCCGCTCGTCGGTCGTCTCGATCGCCCGCGCGAGAACGGCGTCCCGGGCCGCGTGCTCGTCCATGCATGCGATATTGCCATCGCGCGCGACGGCCGCGTGTGATACGGTGCGAATCGATTGCGAGCGGGCCCGGAGGAGCCGTGAGCGACACCTCGCCGACACAGGCCTGCGGCCTCGAAAAGAATCGCGTCGAAGCGCTGGTCGACGGCATCTTCGCCGTTGCGCTGACGCTGCTCGTGCTCGACATCAAGCTGCCGGAAGACGCCACGATCGCCACCAACGGCCAGCTCGTCGCGCGGCTCATCGGGCTCGAGCGCCATTTCGTCATCTACGCGATCAGCTTCGTCGTGATCGGCGTGTACTGGGTCAACCATCACATCCAGTTCCACTTCGTGATGCGGACCAACCGCAACCTGATCTGGATCAACCTGCTCTATGCGCTGCTCATAAGCTTCCTGCCGTTTTCCACCGACCTGATCGGCGACCACAAGGAGCTCGTGCTTCCGTGCGTCATTTACGGCGTCACGCTGCTGTCCTTGAGCGCGACGAGCTACCTTCATCTCCGTTACCTGTCGCGCCATCCCGAACTCGCTTCGCCCGAATTGACGCGAGACGTTATCGGAATTCTCGACCGGCGGATCGCTTTCTTCGCGCTGGTGTCGCTGCTGTCGATCGCAGTGTCCTTCTACAGCACGCGCCTCGCGCTGTACGTCTACGTCCTCTTCGTCGTCGCGCATTTCATCCCGAGCAGAATCGACGCGCACCTCGCGCGCCCGCCGGATCGCCGGCAGGGAGATCGCCGGCAGCGCGCGTGACGCGCAGCCACGCGCAGCCCCGATGGACAGGCGCACCGGGAATACCGTATATTCGTACGGTGACCTTCCGAACACCACGTGAGCCGGGAGCGCCGCCGTCCAGGGGACGCGGGGCGACGTTCAATCCGGAGAACCGCTATCGCGAGCACGCGCGCGAGGCGTACGACGACGGCTGGCCGGAAAACGCCGAAGACGCGGAGCACGACGCGGCGCCGCGAACGGCGGTGGCGATCCAGCGCGCGCGTACGATCATCGCGCGCAACGATTCGCCGGACATTCCGTTTTCGCAGTCGATCAACCCGTACCAGGGCTGCGAGCACGGCTGCATCTACTGCTATGCGCGCCCGACGCACGCGTATCTTGACCTGTCGCCGGGCGTCGATTTCGAGACGCGGCTCTTCGCCAAGCCCGATGCGCCGCAGCTGCTGCGACGAGAGCTCACGAAGCCCGGTTATCGCTGCGATCCGATCGCGCTCGGCACCAACACCGATCCGTATCAGCCGATCGAGCGCGAATGGCGCATTACGCGGGCGATCCTCGAAGTGCTCGCCGAGCACGAGCACCCGTTCACGATCGTCACCAAGTCGGCGCTCGTCGAGCGCGACCTCGACATCATCGCGCCGATGGCGGCGAAGCGGATGGCGCGCGTCTATCTGTCGATCACGACGCTCGACGGAGAACTGGCGCGCCGGATGGAGCCGCGCGCGGCGGCGCCGCATCGGCGTCTGCAAGCCCTCGAGACGCTGGCCAGGGCGGGCATTCCGGTCGGCGTGATGGTCGCGCCGATCATTCCGCAACTGAACGATCGCGACCTCGAAGCGATCCTCGAGGCGGCCGCTGCCGCAGGCGCGCGAAGCGCCGGCTACGTGCTGCTCCGCCTGCCGCTCGAGGTCGCGCCGCTGTTCCGCGACTGGCTCGCCGCGCACTATCCGGAGCGGTCGCAGCACGTGATGAGCCTGATCCGGCAGATGCGCGGCGGCCGCGACTACGATTCGGCGTTCGGCACGCGCATGCGCGGCGAGGGCGTATTCGCGACGCTGATCGAAAAGCGCTTCGCGATCGCATGCAAGCGCGCGGGCTTCGAGCGCGGCCGCGCGCACACCGGGCTCGACACGTCGCGCTTCCGGCCGCCGCTCCTCGACGGCGGCCGGCAGGGCACGCTGTTCTAGGGCCCGTTCGAAGTATTCGAATGCGTCAGCGGGCGCCTAGAACTGTGCGCTGATGCCCGCGGCGTACGAGCGATCGGCGACGAGCTGCACGCCGTTCACGTACTGGTAGATCGGAAACTGCACGAACGCGTACATCTGCACGGTGGGCGTGAACGCGAACGTGAAGCCGGGCGCGATCGACACCGTTCGGCTTCCCGAATCGTCGGGCTCAGCCTGCGCGCCCGAATCGCGGCCCTTCCAGAGCGCGTTCAATTGCAGCATCAGGCCGAGCCGGTCGGTCGCGTCCCACCGCCCGCCGATATCGAGCAGCGCCTGCTTGCCCGGACGGACGTCGTCGTGCGAATTCAGCGGCAACTGGAAGTTCGCCTGCACGAACCACGATGCGTTCAGGTGGCCGATCGCCTCGCGGTAGTACACGCCCAATAGCGCGTCGGTGGTTCCGGTGCCCGGTTGCAGCGTGCGCTCGGCCGGCTCGCCTTCGCCGTTGACGACGTCGGTCTTGCCGGTTGGCAGCTTCAGGCCGCCGGTGAAGCCGACGAAGCCCGCCCGCTCGGCCTGCGCCTGCGCCGGCGCCGTGGCGAACTGGTAGCGCGCCTGAACGCGCGCATCGCCGAAATCGTTGAACGACCACGTCTCGAGCAACTGCTCGCCGCGGTGATTGTGGATGTGCTCGTGGTCGCGATCGATCCAGGGCAGGACCGCTGAAATGCCCCATGCCTGCGATAGCCCGTAGTCGAGCGTCAGGAACGCGTTGCGGTTGATCGTGCGGACCTCGTCGTGGTGCGCCGGAATCTCGCCAACCGCGACGTCGCGCGTGCCGTTGCGCGGCTGGTCCTGATCGATGTATTCGAGGCGCAGATCCGCGCGGAACCCGGGTTCGTTCCAGACGCCCTGCACGCCCCAATTCGTGTTCACCATGCAGAAGGCGGACCCGCACGATGCCGCGGCCGGTCCGGCCGCAGCGAGCAGCAAGGTTGCGGCGGCACGCGCCGTTAGGCGGTGTGACATGTGATCTCCCATTGAAAGCGCGGGCTCCGCCAGGCGAAGCCGATGCGCAGGGCTGCCGCGAGCGGCAGCGCAATTCAGCGCGAGGAGTTCACGGGTGGGCCGCGCGCGCTCACCGCACCGACGGTGTGGGCGGAAGCGACGGCGATTGGATGAGCGGCGGCGCGAGGGCGTTCCGGCGCCAGCGCTGGCTGCAGACGTGCGCCCGGCGCCGGCATTGCGCACATGCGCGGTTGCGACGGTTTCGTGCAGCGATCGCCGTGGCAGCAACAGGTGCCACCTTCGTCCGCCGGGCACGGCGACGGCACTGCGAGCGAAGGCACCGCGAATGCCGGCATCGCGAGCGCCTGCGCCTCGAGTCGCGCGGGATTCGGCCCATCGGGCTCGTCGACGACACTGGCCACCGGTTGCGACGCGTGCGCATGCCCGCCGTGCGCCATCGCCGGCGGCCCGACGAGTGCAAGCGCGGTGAGGCCGAGCGCTGCGAGCAGCAGGCGAATGCGATTCACGCGCGTTCTATAGCACAGTCGGCCGCGCGGCGCATCGGCAGCTTGGACAAGTTTTCGCAGAATCTCGGCGGACATCGGCGGCGCGATCGTGCAGCGTGAGCGGCGGCCTGTGTTCAAATACGCGCTCGAGCAACTACGGAGGCCGTCGTGGGCGCAGCGCGACATCTGGCAGCCTGGGTCGCAGCGATCGTCTTTTTCGTGCTGGGCGCCATCTGGTACAGCGTGCTTTCGGCGCAGTGGCTCGCGGCGATCGGCAAGACGACGGAGCAGATGGCCGGCGAGCAGGGGGGCTCGCCGATCCCCTTCGTCATCGGGTTCGTCGCCATCCTCGTCATGTGTTACACGCTCGCCTGGCTGATCGAGCGGCTGCAGGCGAATTCGCTGGCCGGCGGCATGGCGCTCGGTGCGGCGGTGGCGCTCGGCTTCATCGCCGCGAATCTCGCGCTCAACTACGGCTTCGAGCGGCGCAGCGTCACGCTGTGGGTGATCAACGCCGTCTACGCCGTCGTGGCCTTGAGCATCGCCGGCGCGATCATCGGCGGCTGGAAGCGGCGCACGGGATGAGCGACAACGATACGCACGCGGGTGCGGCCATGTCGCTGACCGCACGTCTTGCTGCCTGCTACACCGGTGCGGTGCACGACGTTCTGCGCATGATGGGCCAAGATCGCATCGCGCTTCCGCCGGCGATCAAGGCGATCGCGCCCGGCACGCGGCTCGCGGGTCCGGTGTGGACAGTATCCGGGCACATCGATCGCACGAAGTCGCGTCACGAATGTCTGCTTGGCTGGTGCACGCTGCTCGCGAAGGCGCCACGCGGCCATGTCGTCGTCTGCCAGCCCAACAATCACGAAATCGCGCTGATGGGCGAGCTGTCGGCGCAAACGCTCGCAGCGCGCGGCGTATTGGGCTATGTCGTCGACGGCGGCTCGCGCGACACCGACCTGGTGCTTGCGCAGGGCTTCCCTGTGTTCTGTTCGTTCCTGACCCCTGCGGACATCGTCGAGCGCTGGGTTCCCGACCGCTTCGGGGAACCCGTCACCATCGGCGAGGTCACCGTGTCGACAGGAGATTATGTGCTCGGAGACCGCGACGGCGTCGTGATCATTCCGCGTGCTGCCGCCGAGGAAGCGATCACTCGCACGGAACAGGTGATGGCCACCGAAAGCGACATGCGCGCAGCGCTGCTCGGCGGCATGGATCCGGTCGCCGCATACGAGCGCTACGGCAAGTTCTGACCGGCCTTTCTCAAACGCCGAGATAGCGCTGCAGCAGCTCGGGGCGGGCCTTGAGCTCCTCGGCGGGGCCCTCGTGCGCGATGTGCCCGTTGTTGATGATGTAGACACGCTGCGCGAGCGCGAGCGTGGCCGCGAGATTCTGCTCGACGAGCACGATCGTTTGCCCGGATTGCGCGAGCTCGCGGCACGCCGCCATCAGGTCGCGGACGATGACCGGCGCGAGCCCTTCGAACGGCTCGTCGAGGAGGATGATCTTCGGGTTGCGGATCAGCGCACGGCCGATCGCGAGCATCTGCTGCTCGCCGCCCGAAAGATCGGTGCCGCGGCTGCCGCGGCGTTGCTCGAGCCGCGGGAACATCTCGTAGATGCGGTCGAGCGGCCAGCGCTCCTTCGCGGTGAGCCCCGCCAGGATCAGGTTTTCCTCGACGTCGAGCGTGCCGAAGATGCGGCGATCCTCGTGCACGAGCTGCATTCCGGCCTGCGCGATCTGGTGGCTCTTGCGGCCGGCGATCTCGACGCCGTCGAGCTTCACCGATCCGGTCCGCGGCGTGACGACGCCCATCAGGCTCTTGAGCGTCGTGCTCTTGCCGGCGCCGTTGCGGCCGAGCAGCGCGACGACTTCGTTGCGCTCGACGTGAAGGGAAACGTCGAACAGGATGTGCGAATCGCCGTAGTAGCTGTTGAGCCCGCTGACGTCGAGCAGGCTCGCGCCGCCGCCGCGCTGCGACTGGCCCTTCACTTCACGCGCGGCGACAGCTTGTGCATTCATTGCGCGAGCACTCCCTTGACGCCGCCCAGATACGCTTCCTGCACCTTCGCGTTGCCCTTGATCTCGTCCGGCGTGCCTTCGACCAGCACCCTGCCCTCTTGCAGCACCGTGACGCGCTCGGCGAGCTCGAACAGCGAGTCCATGTCGTGATCGATGATGATCATCGTTCGCCCGCGACTGATCGACTTCAGCAGCCTGACCGTTTCGACGCGCTCGCTCGGGCTCATGCCGGCGAGCGGCTCGTCGAGCAGCAGCAGCGTCGGCGACGTGGCAAGCGCCAGGCCCACCTCGAGGCGCCGCTTTTCGCCATACGCCAGGTCGGACACCGGCGTATCCGCGCGACCCGCCAGATCGACGAGTTCCAGCGTGCGCTCGACCTGGTCGTGCAGGCCCGGGATACCCGCGAGATTGCGCAGCAAATCGAGCTTCAGCTTGCCGCGCAGCTCGGCGAGTGCTGCGATCGTCACGTTCTCGCGGACCGTGAGCCGGTTGAAGAGCTGATTGACCTGGTAGCTCTTGGTGAGGCCGAGCTGGCACACGTCGGTGACGCTCATGCCGGTGATGTCGCGACCCTCGAACACGATCCTGCCCGACGTCGGCGGCACTTCGCAGGTGAGCATCTTGAAGAACGTCGACTTGCCTGCGCCGTTCGGACCGATGATGCCGCGAAGCTCGCCGTGATTCACCGTGAAGTCGATGTCGGCGTTCGCGATGACCCCGCCGTAATGCTTGGAAAGACCGGTCGCCCGCAGGATCGGCCCCGACGAGGCCGGCGTGGCTGCATGACGCGGGGGCACCGATGCGGCCGCCGCTTTTCCGCTTGCTCCAGCAGGCTGCGTGTTCCGCGATCCAGTCGCGACGGCGGGCGCGGGCGCCATCGTTTCGCCGGATCGGTCGCGTTTCCTGCGCAGAAACGCGTACAGATCCTTGACGCCGCCGATGATGCCATGGCGCAGGAAGCATACGAGGAGTACGAACACCACGCCGAGCACGAGCTTCCACGTCGCGCCAAGCCCGAGCGTCGCCTGGAGGAAATCGCGCAGGAACAGCCAGACCGCCGCGCCGAGCAGCGGACCGAACAGCGTGCCGGTGCCGCCGATCGCCGTTTGCATGACGAGCTGTCCCGACGTGTCGAACATGAACGCCTCGGGCGGCATGAAGCCCTGCATCACGCCGAGCAGGCCTCCGGCGAAGCCGGCGTACGCGGCGGCGATGACGAACGCGGCGAGCTTGTAGCCGTGGACGTTGTGGCCGACCGCCGCGGCGCGCAGCGGATTCTCGCGGATCGCACGCAGGATCACGCCCACCGGCGAGCGCACGATGCGCAGGCCGATGACGATGCCGACGAAATACCAGAACGCGAGGAACGGGTACATCGACCATCCGCTGCTGAAGTTGATGGTCGTGAAGCCCAGGTACAGGCTCGGTGACGGAACGCCCGGCAGGCCGTTTTCGCCGCCGGTCCAATGCGCGAGCGGATTGAACTCGACGAAGTAGAACACCTCCGCGATCGCGACGGTGATCATCGCAAAGTAGATGCCGGTTCGGCGCAGCGCGACCAGGCCGACGAGATAGCCGACGGCCGCGGCCACGATCATGCCGAGGAACAGCGCGAGGATCACGTACGGAAACCCGGCAACCGTGAGCAGGTACGCGGCGAAGAATCCGCCGGTCCCGTACAGCGCGGACTGGCCGAACGACAACAGTCCCGTATAGCCGAACAGAATGTCGAAGCCGATGCCGAACAGGCCCCAGACGATGATCCGGTTGACGGTGTTCGGCGCGAAACCCAGATGCGGCAGCACGAACGGCATGATGATCAGCACGGCCGCGGTAATCGCTTCGACGAGGAACCGGCGCGGTCGTCGCACCTGCGCAGCGTGCGGTTGCCGAGCGTCGACGCCCGGCGCGCCGGCCATGCCCGTGTGCACCGGCCGCGCGCTCATTCCCGCCCCCTCGTGCCGAGCAGCCCGTGCGGCCGCACGAGCAGTACGAGCACCATCGCCGCGAACAGCATGACGTACGCGTATCCGGGATCGACCATCGACGTGAGGCTGATGATCTCGCCGGCGATGATGCCCCCGAGCACCGCACCGGGAAACGACCCGACGCCCCCGATGACGACCACGACGAACGTCTGCACGAGAATGGCCTCGCCCATGTCGGGGGTCAGCGAGACGACCGGCGCATTGACGATGCCGGCGAAGCCGACCGCCATCGAACCGATGCCGAACACGATCATGAACACGCGATAGACGTTGATGCCGAGCGAATCCACCATCGTGGAATCCTCGATGCCGGCGCGCACGATCATGCCGAGGCGCGTCTTGTAGAGCAGGAAGAACAGCGCCAGCAGCGCCACGGCAACGATGCCGACGACCGCGAGCCGGTAGGTGGGATACACCATGAACCCGAGCGACGTGATGCCGGAAAACAGCGGCGGCGCCGGCACCGTTTTCGACAGGCTCGAGAAGAAGAAGCGAATGATCTCGACGAAGACGATCGACAGCCCGAACGTGACGAGCAGCTGATCGCCGTGCGGTCGGGAATAGAAGTGGCGAATGATCACGCGCTCCATCACGATGCCGACCAGCAGCAGGAACACCGCGCCCGAGATCACCGCGACGATGTACGAGCCCGTGGCTTCGTAGGCGACGTAGCCCGCGTAGCCGCCCAGCATGAACATCGCGCCATGCGCGAGGTTGAGCACGCCGAGCGTGCCGTAAATGATCGTCAGGCCGGAACTGATCAGCGCGAGCAGCGCACCGAGTGCGAGGCCGTTGAACAGCTGCGAGACGAAGTTGGACCAGGTGATCATGACGGTCGTTGGTTTCACGCCGCGCGGGGCGACTGTCGCCTCGTGGCGCGTTGCACGCGTAGGACGCCGCGGACGGCGTGCCGCCCGCGGCGCAGCCCACCGTTTACCCGATCAGGTGTAGTCGCCCAGGTTGCAGCCGAACGCGTCCGGCTTCTGCATCAGCGGCAGGCCCGGCACGACCTCCATCACCTGCCAGAAGTCCTCCTTGTTGCGCATCTCGCTAGGCTTCTTGCCCTTGACGATGATGACCGGGCGCACGAGCTGATGATCGGCACCGCGGAAGTACACCTCGCCGACGACCGAATTGATCTTGCGCCCGGCCTCGTACGACTTGATCACCGCGGGTGGATAGAACGTGCCCGCGTTCTCGACGGCCTCTGCCCACAGCGCGAACTCCATGTAGGCATTCTCGGCGCCCCACTCGGGCCGGTAGTTGTATTTCTTCTGAAACGCCTCCACGAACATCTTCGCCAGCGGGAAGCGATCCTCGAGCGTCCACCAGAAGTCGGTTGCAGCGTACACGCCCGCCGTGAGGTCCGCGCCTACCTCGGGCGCGAGGAACGGAATCTGGTACGGAATCACGAGCTGCATCTTGGGCAGGATGCCGAACTGCTTGGCCTGCTGCGTCGACAGCACGGCGTCGTGGCCCCAGTTCACGTTGATCAGAAATTCGGCGCCGGAGTTCGCGACGTTGGTCAGGTACGAGCTGTAGTCGGGCGCACCGAGCGGAGACACCTGGTTCGTCACCATCGTCCAGCCGCCGTTCTTCGTCAGGTAGTCGTTCATCGACTTCGTGACCGTGTGGCCATACGTGTAGTCGGGCGTCATGAACGCCGCCTTGCGGTTCTTGCCGAACTGCTTCACCAGCACGGGGCCGAGCGCGTTCGCTGCCGTTTCGCCGTAGAAATTCTGGCGCATGCCGTAGCGCACGCAGTCCTTGCCGGTGGTGTCGTTCGAGCCGGAGATGCCGGCGACGTACAGCACTTTTTCGCGCTGCGCGAGCTTGTTCATCGCGACAGCCACCGCGCTCGACGTCGACCCGGTCAGCAGCACCGCCTTGTTCTCGGTGATGAAGCGCTGCGCCGCCTGCACCGCCTGGTTCGGCTTCGCCGCGGAGTCGGCGGCGCCGTACTTGACCTGCTTGCCGAGCACGCCTTTCTTCGTCTTGGGCGAGATCGCCCGGATCAGCGGATGGCCTTCGTTGATGTGCTCGACGGCGAGCTCGTAGCCCTTGAGCTCGTCCTCGCCTTGCGCCGCGTAAGTGCCCGTGCGCGGCACGCAGATGCCGATGAATACCGAGTCTCCCTGCGAGCCGGCCGGCCACGTGCCGATCGGCGGCTGGTCGGCGGCGAATGCGCGCGTCGCGTACCCGGCGGGCAGCGCCAGCCCGCCGGCGAGCCCGACGCCGGCGCGTATCAGCTCACGCCGTCTCGTACTGTGGGGACCCCCGTTACGTTCCTGCATGACGTTCTCCTCCAAGTTTTGGTTGATCCTCCCACTCGCACTAATATATCGCGAAACGATATTGTCCGGGTATATCGGATGACGATATTATTGGCCGACGGGCGGCTTTCGGCGCCGAAGCGGCCGCCGCCCGCGAGACCATCGTGTTGTTGAGGAAAGCGGAAACCCGGTTCAGGCTGGCAACGCGCGACTACGCCCGACTCGCGGCGTTTCGCCATGCGCTGCGCGGCTTCCTGCGGTTCAGCGAGGACGCGGCCGCCGAAGTCGGCCTCACCACGCAGCACTACCAGGCGATGCTCGTGCTCCGCGCGTGTCCCGACGAGCGGCGCGTGACCATCGGCGATCTCGCCCGCCAGCTTTTCATCAAGCACAACAGCGCCGTCGGGCTGGTCGACCGGCTGGTGGAGGAGAAGCTCGTGCTGCGCGAGGCCTCGAGCGCCGATCGGCGCAAGGTCGAGCTGCGGCTGACGGGCCGCGGCCGCCAGCTTCTCGCCAAGCTCGCCGCCATGCACCGGTCGGAGCTCACGCGCCTCGGGCCCGTGCTGTCGCGCTTCTTCGCCGAGCTTCCGCAAATGGGACAGCCGGTGGCCGCCGCGTGCCGGCCCGGCAACGCGTCGCAACGCGTCAAGCCCGCGCGAGCGAGACGCAAAAGCACGCGCCGGGGCCGCGGTCGGCCAGAAGCGTCAGCGATCCGCCGAAGCGATGCATGATCTGCCAGCTGATCGCCAGGCCCAGTCCGGCGCCCGCCGGATCGCGCCGCGCCTCCGCAGCGCCGCGCGCGAATTTGGCGAAGATGCGCTCGCGCTCGTCCGCCCTGATGCCCGGACCGTTGTCCTCGAACAGCACCTCGTAGCGGGTGCCCCGCGCGCGACTCGTGATCACGAGCTGCGGCGCGTCGCTGGTGTTGTACTTCACGGCATTCGCGATCAGGTTGATGAACACCTGAGCAAGCCGATCGCTGTTGGCGAGCACGTGCACGCCAGTGGCCCGCTCCCCGCAAAGCACGCGCACGCCCATGCTCGCGGCGATGCCCGAGCATGTCCGGATCGAGCTTTCGAGCGCGACCTCCGGATCGATCGGCGACGTCTGCCACGGCGTTTCGCCGCGCTCGAGCACCGAAAGGTCGAGCGTGCTCTCGAGCAGCCGCGTGAGGCGCACGCTTTCGTCGTGGATGATGCGCAGGTAGCGCGCGGCGTGATCCGGCGTGAGGTCGCGCTCGTCCATCAGGATCTCGGCGAACGAGCGGATCGACGTCATCGGCGTGCGCACCTCGTGGCTGACCTGCGACAGAAAGTCGTCCTTTTCGGCGTCGAGCCGCGTGAGCCGCTCGTTCGCCTCGGATAGCTGATGCGCGGCGGCTTCGAGCTCGCGTGATTTCTCCTCGAGCTGGCGCGAGTATTCGCGCACTTGCTGCGTTTCGTCGGCGATCCGCATCAATTCATCCTGGCTGATCGTCTCGCCGCTCACCGCCTGCGAGATCAGCGCGTGCGCGGAGGCGGCACCGACGCTGCCGGCCAGCGTCCGCTCGAGCTGCGTGATGAACGCGCCGTCTGCGACGGGTACGTCGCCTCGCAATCCCTGCGCGCGCGCGGCGGCGCGAAACACGTCGCGCGTTGCGTCTGCACCGAGAATCCGCGCGGCGAGCAGGCGCAGGTCCTGCACCGTCGCATGGCGGCGAAGAACGCGCGACGTAGCCTCGGCCGACGTGCGAAAAACGTCGACGAAAAGCGTGCTCTGCAGACGCTCGAGCGGACGCTGCTCGCGCGCGAGCGAGACGAACACGAACAGCAGCGTGTTGACGGCGAGGCTCCAGCACAGCGAATGGACGAGCGGATCGATGCCGGTGAACCCGAACAGCGCGTATGGGCGCAGCAAGCCGTACCCGAACAGCCCTTCCGCGACAACGCGCGGCGACACGACGAATCCGCCGGCAAAGCTCGGCAGGAAGAGCGTGAATGCCCACAGCAGCGCGCCGCCCACGAGGCCGGCAAGCGCGCCGGCCGCGTTGGCGCGCCGCCAGAACAGTCCGCCGACGAGGCTCGGCAGCACCTGCGCGACGCCGGCGAAGGCGATGAGGCCGATGGACGCGAGGTCGTCGCCGCTGCCGCTCAGGCGGTAGTAGAGGAAGCCGAGGAGGAGGATCAGGCAGATGCAAATGCGCCGGCTCGTCAGCAGGAAGCGCCTGATCTCGCCGTCGGCCGGCAGATCGATCAGCCCGAGCCGCAGCGCCGCCGGCACGACGATGTGGTTCGACAGCATCGTCGAAAGCGCGATGCAGGCAACGATCACCATCGACGTCGCCGACGAAAACCCGCCGAGGAACGCGAGCAGCGCGAGATGATCCTGCCCCGACCACATCGGCAGCGTCAGCACGAACATGTCGGGGTTGGAGCCCTTGGGCAGGAACGCGAGCCCCGCGATCGCGATCGGCAGCACCGACAGCGTGATCAGGAACAGATAGAGCGGGAACATCCAGGAGGCCGTCGTCAGGTGCCGCTCGTCGAAGTTCTCGACGACCATCACCTGGAACTCGCGCGGCAGGCAGACGATCGCCGCCGCGGCCAGGAACGTCAGCGTCACCCAGCGCGGGCCGAAGACGTCGGGTGTTTGCGTCAGCGCAGGCGGTGCAAACGTGAAAATCCCGCCCGGGCCGTCGAGAATCCCGAACACGACGAACGCTCCGACAGCCAGCAGCGCGACCAGCTTGACGATCGCCTCGAGCGCGATCGCCGCGACGACGCCGTGGTGACGCTCCTTGGCGTCGATGTTGCGCGTGCCGAACAGGATCGCGAACACGGCCATGCCGAACGCGATCCAGAAGCCGAGCGTGTAGTCGGGCAGCGCACGGGGGAGACCGGAAAGCGGATCCGGGCTCGCGTTGTCGATGACGTCGAAGCTGGTCGTCACCGCCTTGAGCTGCAGCGCGATGTACGGCGTGGTCGTGATGACGGCGATCACCGTCACGACGGCGGCCAGCGTGGCGCTCTTGCCATAGCGCGACGAGATCATGTCGGCAATCGACGTGATGCCGTGCGCGTGCCCGACGCGCACCAGCTTTCGCAGGAGCATCCACCAACCGACGAACACCAGCGTCGGGCCGAGGTAGATCGTCACGAATTCGAGGCCGTTGCGCGCGGCCGACCCGACCGCGCCATAGAACGTCCACGACGTGCAGTAGATCGAGATCGACAGCGTATAGACGAGCGGCGACTGCAGAAGCCCGAGGCGGCCGCTGCGTGCGCGGCGATCGCCGAGGAACGCGACGGCGAACAGCACCGCGACGTACAGGATCGCGATGAACAGGACGAAATCGGCGGACAACATTCGCTATCGTGGCCGGCTGTCAGGCTCGCTATCGTGGCTCGCGCCGTGGCTGGCTATCGGGCTCGCGTCCGTCGGTGCCGGCGCCAGCGAGACGTCCGGCGGCCGCGGATCGAGCCGGTGCGCGAGCAGGCGGGCGCAGCCTATGAGCGCGAGCCACACCCCGAACAGGTAGACGACGATCAGTGGCATGCCGCCGATCCGCGCGTCGGTCGCGAACAGCAGGACGACCGGCGGCAGGAACAGAACCGTTCCGAGCAGCGTGACGATCCGTGCCAGATCGCGGGCGCGCCCCGGATCGGGGGCGTGCTCGTGCTCCGGTACGCGATCTGCCGCCATCGCGCTCGCCGCTAGCCCGCCGTGAGCCGCCGCACCTCGCTCATGATCTCGCGATTGGAGAACGGCTTGGTCATGAAAGCGTCGACGCCGATCGCCTCCGCCAGGCGCCGGTCGCTCGCCTGTCCCTTTGCGGTGAGGATCAGCACGCGCGTGCCGGCGAACGCGGGGTCCGTCCTCACCGCCTTCAACACTTCGAAGCCGTTCGCCTTCGGCAGCATGAGGTCGAGGATCATCAGGCGCGCGGGCTGCGACCGCAGCGCCGCGAGCGCAGCCTCGCCGTCGCCCGTCGACGCGACTTCGAAGCCGCCGCGGCGGAGCAGGAAAGACAGCGATTCGACGATGTTCGGCTCGTCTTCGACGATGAGCACGCGCGTTGACATGGAAGGCGTTCCCCCCGAAAGCCTCGATCGCGAGTTTAGCGTTCGCCGCGCCCTCTGGTCAGGCGCCGACGATCGGATCCTCTTCCCGGTAGGCGCAATCGCCGCGCACGCACAGGCGGCAGTTGGAGCCGACGGGCACGGCCTTCGCCGCGGAGGATAGTTGCAGCCCTTCGCCGTAGATCGTGCGGTCGGCATGCAGCACGTCGCACGCGAGCATGACGGACATCACGCGGCGCGGCATCGCATACGCCGGGCGCACCTTGTCGATCGCGCAGGCGACGAACAGGAACCGGTCGCCCGTCGGAAACTCGGCGATCTGGCGGACGATCTCGCCCGGCGTCTGGAACGCGGCGTACAGCGCCCAGATCGGACAGGCGTTGCCATAGCGTGGAAGCAGCAGGCGCGGAAGCGGAAGCCGCTTCGTGACGTAGCCCGCCGCATCGACGCGCATCAATCCGAACGGAATGCCTTCCGCGCCCGGCCGTTGCAGCGTCGTGAGGCGATGGCACACCTGCTCGAAGCTGGCGTCGAATCGGCGGCCCAGATGCTCGATGTCGTACCGGGCATCGATGGCGGCTCCCAGGAAGTCGGCATACGGGAACAGCACGGCGCCGGCGACGTACGACGACAGCACGCGGCGTGCGCGCCGGCGCGCCGCGGCGCTCCGCAGTTGCGGCGACGCGTCGATCTGCGCGTTCAGCGGCGCCCCCTGATGGAAAAGATCCGCGGCGAGGCGCGCGAGCTCGAAGCGGCGCGTCGACGCCGGAAGGTTCTCGTCGATCGACCCGTTCTGCACCCGCTGCACGTAATCGGTGAGCGAGCGCTCGCTCGCGTCGCCGCACACGGCCCGCAAGTCGTCCGCCACCGACTCGAGCTCGGCGAAGTAATTGCCCCGGTCGAGCAGGAAGTCGTCGACTTCCTCGATCGGCGTGCGCGGAAGTGCATCGCCCACGTCCTTGTCGAAGAACGCCGCCAGCGCATGCGCGACCTCCGACAACCGCTCGCTTTCCACGCTCGCGATCTGCGCGAACCGGCGCTGCTCGTCCGGCGCGAGATCGTCGGTCGCGCCGAGGATTTCCGCGGCCGAGCGGATTGCCGCGACGCGGGTCAGCATGCGGTGCACCGCGTCGCCAAGGAATGGATCCTGCGACAGGCGATTGGACAGCGCATTGACCGCTCGGTCGCGATCGCGCCATGCGCGGTGCAGGAACACGAGCGCGTGCGCCCAGGCGCCGTGCCGTGCCGCGAGGTCGCTCGCGGACCCGGCCAGCGAAAGGGATGCGAGCAACGGCGTGCCGACGATCTCGTCCAGTTCGTCGAGCAGTCGGCGCTCCGCGGCGCCGTCGAGTGTTTCAAGTGGCATCTCGAGCGCATCGCCGATCCGCTTCAGCAAGGCCCCGCCGATACTGCGCTTGTTGGCCTCGATCAGATTCAGGTACGACGGCGATACGCCGACGCGGGTCGCGAGTGCCGCCTGCGTCATTCGCAGCGACCGGCGCCGGTCGCGGATTTTGGATCCGATCACCGAGCGCCGAGCCGGACGAAGCGAGGTGTCCATGTTGCGGTGCAACGTCAATCCTTCACAGATTTGCAGGCGAAGCGTTTCAGATATTTACAGAAATAGCCTTATCCGTCAAAGAAATGTTGCGTCGTTGACATATTCGCGCGATAGTCACTTCCAGAAAGCGGCCCGACAATGATCGCGGCCGACAGGGTTCCTGAAAGGGAATCGAGCTTAGGAGGAGAAGCCCGGAAACGGGCTGCGACCGAATCCTCTCCCTTGCGCGGGAGCCCCGTTCGTGAGCGGGGACCTCCCACTCCCGCGCGAGGGAGCGGTCCTTCCGCTCCATTCAATCCCGGCTTTGTGCGAGGTGCTGACCGTGCCGCTGTTCCGAGCCGGCGGGCGTCGCTGCTTTACGCCGGCGGCTGCCAGGTGGGCGGCTGAAACTGTGCCTCCGCTTGTCCCGACCATCCTGCTTCGACGAACAACCGCGCGTGCGGCTTGCATCGAACGGCGTCGAGATCGGGCCGCGCGAAGTAGCGCAGTTCGAGCGTCTCCTCGTTGTCGGGCCGCGGCGTTCCGCTCACGACGTCGCCGCGGAATACCGTGGACACCCACGCGACCTTGTCGCCGTTGGCGTACGTGCTCGAGCACAGCGGTCCGCCGAACACGCCGACGATGCGCGTGAGCCTGACGAACAGCCCCGTCTCCTCCCACGTCTCGCGCACCGCGGCGTCCGCGGGTGTTTCATAGGGCTCGATCATGCCGCCGGGCGTCGTCCAGTCGTTGCCCTCGGCGTGACGCACGAGTAGAACGCGGTTCCGCGCGTCGAAGACGAGCACGGTCACCGTCGGCACTTCGAGCACCGTCGTGCCGATCATGTCGCGCAGGTTGCGGATGTAGTCGGACATCGGCATCGCGCGCCTCGTCGTCAATGCAGCGCGTCGAGCGCAGCGCGGTAGACCGATTCCGCTTCAGCGATGCCATTGACGGTGGTGCCGAGGTCGCGCAGCAGGCCATCGCGGAGGCTGTAGATCCAGCCGTGAACCGACAGCTCTTGTCCGCGCTGCCACGCATCGCGCGTGATCGTCGTCTGGCACACGTTCGCCACCTGCTCGATGACGTTGAGCTCGCACAGTCGATCCGCCGCTTCGGTGGCGTGCGCGACGCGATCGCGGTGCTTCTGCCGAACGTCGTCGACGTGCCGCAGCCAGTTGTCCGACAGCCCGAGCCGGTCGCCCTGCAGCGCCGCGCGCACGCCGCTGCAGCCGTAGTGCCCGCACACGATGATGTGACGGACCTTGAGCAGATCCATCGCGAACTGCATCACCGACAGGCAATTGAGATCGGTGTGCACGACGAGATTGGCCACGTTGCGATGGACGAACAGCTCGCCCGGCAGCAGGCCGACGATCTCGTTCGCGGGCACGCGACTGTCGGAGCAGCCGATCCAGAGGAAGCTCGGCGCCTGTTGGCCCGTGAGCTTGGCGAAGAATTCGGGATCCTGGCGGCGCATGCGCTCCGACCAGGCGCGGTTGTTGTCGAACAGGTGCCGAAGCGTGCGCATTGGCCTCTCCCGCGTCAGTGACTCTCGCGGCCGACCGGTGCGCCGGAGCCGCCGACGAGAAAATCGAGGTCGACCCCCTTGTCGGCCTGCTGCACGGTGCTGCAATAGAGTTTCACCCAGCCGCGCGCCGAATGCGGCGCGGGCGCCTTCCACCGCGCACGCCGCCGCGCGAGCTCGTCGTCAGCGACGTCGAGATGCAGGCGGCGCGCTTCGACGTCCAGCTCGATCGGATCGCCGCTCTCGACGAGCGCGAGCGGACCGCCCGCCGCCGCCTCGGGCGCCGTGTGCAGGACGACGGTGCCGTAAGCGGTACCGGACATCCGCGCATCCGAGATGCGCACCATGTCGGTGACGCCCTGCTTCAGAAGCTTCGCGGGCAGCGCGAAGTTGCCCACTTCCGGGAAACCCGGATAGCCCTTCGGACCGCAGTTGCGCAGCACGAGAATGTCGTTCGCGTTCACGTCGAGCGCCGGATCGTCGATGCGCGCGTGCAGGTCGTCGATGTCGTCGAACACGACGGCGCGCCCGCGATGCTTCATCAGCGCGGGCGTCGCGGCGGACGGCTTCAACACCGCGCCGTCGGGTGCGAGGTTGCCGCGCAGCACGGCGATGCCGCCCTGCGCCTTGAACGGCCGCGCGAGCGGCGTGATCACGCGCTCGTCGTAGTTGACCGCGTCCTTCGAGTTGTCCCAGATCGTGCGACCGTTGACGGTCAGCGCGTCCTTGTTGAGCCGCGCGCCGATTTCGCGGATCACGACCGGCAGGCCACCCGCGTAATAGAAGTCCTCCATCAGGAACTCCCCCGACGGCATCAGGTTGACGAGGCACGGCATCGACCGGCCGAGCCGGTCCCAATCGTCGAGCGTGAGCGTGACGCCGAGGCGGCCGGCGATCGCCAGCAGGTGGACGACAGCGTTCGTCGATCCGCCGATTGCGCCGTTCACCATGATCGCGTTCTCGAATGCCTGCCGCGTCGCGATTTTCGACATCCGCAGATCCTCGCCCACCATCTGCACGATGCGCCGGCCCGCCATGCGCGCAAGCACGCGCCGCCGCGAATCGACGGCGGGAATCGCGGCGTTCGAAGGCAGTCCCATGCCGAGCGCCTCGACCATCGACGCCATCGTCGACGCCGTGCCCATCGTCATGCAGTGACCGGCCGAGCGCGACATGCAGGACTCGGCCTCGATCATGTCGGCCTCGTTCATCTGGCCCGTCTTCAGCATCTCGGTGAACTTCCACACGTGCGTGCCCGAGCCGATCGCCTGGCCGCGAAAGCGTCCGTTCAGCATCGGGCCGCCTGACACGCCGATCGTCGGCAGGTCGCACGACGCCGCGCCCATCAAAAGCGCCGGCGTCGTCTTGTCGCAGCCCATCAGCAATACGACGCCGTCGAACGGATTGGCGCGAATCGATTCCTCGACGTCCATCGCGCACTGGTTGCGAAAGAGCATCGTCGTCGGCCGCATCATCGTCTCGCCGAGGCTCATCACCGGAAATTCGATCGGGAATCCGCCGGCATCCAGCACGCCGCGGCGGACGTGCTCGGCGAGCTCGCGGAAATGCGCGTTGCACGGCGTCGCCTCCGACCACGTGTTGCAGATGCCGATCACCGGGCGGCCGTCGAACTGGTCGTGCGGGATGCCCTGGTTCTTCATCCACGAGCGGTGGACGAGCGCGTCGCGGTCGTGGCGGCCGAACCATTCGGCGGAGCGCAGCTTGCGTTTGG
>DATEIQ010000023.1:0-2053 GCA_035278845.1 Casimicrobiaceae bacterium
TTCCTCGCCTCGCCCTCGTCCATCCGGCGGATGGCGAGCGGCATCGCGACGTTTTCCGATGCGGTGAACTCGGGCAGCAGATGATGAAACTGGTAGATGAAGCCGAGCGCCCGGTTGCGCACGGTGCCGCGTGCAGCTTCCGAGAGATCGGCGAGCGCCGCGCCCTCCACGCGCACCTCTCCGCCCGTCGGCAGGTCGAGTCCGCCGAGCAGGTGCAGCAGCGTGCTCTTGCCCGATCCCGACGCGCCCACGATAGCGACGCGCTCGCCGATCGCGACGTCGAGATCGACGCCGAGCAGCACCGGCACGTCGAGCGGCCCGTTGCGATACGTTTTGCGCAGATCGCGGCACGCGACCACCGGCACACCGGCGCGCGCGGCAGTCGCCGGGCTATTCATACCGCAGCGCGTCGGCCGGATTCACGCGCGCGGCCTTGAAGCTCGGATAGATCGTTGCGACGAGCGCCAGCACGAGCGCGATCACCGCGATCGTGATCACGTCCCCGCTCTGCAGGTCCGACGGCAGATCGCTGATGTAGTAGACGCTCTTGTCCAGGAACTGGATGTGGAACGTGCGCTCGATCGCGGGCACGACGGTCTCGACGTTCTTCGCGAGCAGCACGCCGCCGACGACGCCGATCAGCGTGCCGATGATGCCGATCAGCGCGCCCTGGATCATGAAGATCGCCATCACCGACGACGGCGCCGCGCCGAGCGTGCGCAGGATCGCGATGTCGGCCTGCTTGTCGGTCACCACCATCACCTGCGCAGAGACGATGTTGAACGCGGCGACGGCCACGATCAGCGTCAGAATGATGAACATCACGCGCTTCTCGATCGCCACCGCTCGAAAGAAGTTCGCGTGGCTGCGCGTCCAGTCGCGCACGTCCGTGTCCGCCGGCATCGTGTTGATCAGCTCGGAAGCGACGCGCGGCGCGGCGAACATGTCGTCGAGCTTGAGCCGCACGCCGGTCGCGCCGTCGAGGCGGTAGAGTTTTTCCGCGTCGTCGAGGTTCACGAGCGCGAGGCCGTTGTCGAACTCGAACATGCCGACTTCGAAGATGCCGCTCACGTGGAACGTCTTGATCCGCGGCAGCGCGCCGGCCGGCGTGATGTTGCCCTGCGGCGTGATCGCGACGACGGTGTCGCCGACGCGCGCGCCGAGCGCACGCGCGAGCTCGGCGCCGAGCACGATGTTGAAGCTGCCCGGCGTCAGCGATTCGAGCGTGCCGCGGCGCATGTGCCGGCCGATGTCGGCGACCTTGTCCTCCTGCGCCGGATCGATGCCGCGCAGCAGCGCGCCGCGATTGACGTCGCCCGACGCGAGCATCGCCTGGCCGGCGACGTACGGCGCCGTCGCGACGACGCGCGGGTTCTTCTTCGCGACGTCCGCCACCGCGGCCGGGTCGCGCAGGCTCGGGAACCCGCGAATCTCGATGTGCGAGGCCACGGACAGGATGCGGTTGCGGAGCTCGAGCTGAAAGCCGTTCATCACCGACAGCACGACGATCAGCGCCGCCACGCCAAGCGCGATGCCGGCCATCGAGATCAGCGCGATGAACGAGATGAACGTGTTGCGGCCCGAGCCTTTCCGGGCACGGGTGTAGCGCAGGCCGACGGCAATTTCGTACGGCGACACGGGGGCGGGGATGTCCTTCGAATGCGGCGCGATTGCCGGCGTGCGAATGCGGTAGGCTGTGGACTGCCCTTCGCGCTCACGCGCCAGGGGCTTTCTTTGCGCTTTGGGCGATCGCTCACGCAGCAAGCTGCACTGTGATTATCGCATGTCGATGCCGTTGATCCTCGTCGCGCCCGGCCTGCTGGCGCTGCCGCCGCAGATGCTCGCCGCTTGCGCGTCGCTCGGACGGATTGCGCAGCTCGCGCGTGAGCCACGACTCGTGCCGCTCGGGCTCACGGCATCACTCGTGGACGCGCTCGGCCTGCCGGCATCGACGCCGATCGCGCCGCTGGCCGCGATCGGCGCGGGGGCGGACCCCGGCGCGCATTACGTCGCGGTCGCCGATCCGGTGCACCTCGTCGCCGATCGCGACGAT
>DATEIQ010000024.1:0-3274 GCA_035278845.1 Casimicrobiaceae bacterium
GCACCAATCGGACATCTAGGAACTTAGTGAAGCGCCTCAAAAATCGCGTCGACGCCGAGCCACGCGGCCGCGGGGTGATCGCGCAGGAACGCACACAACGCATCGAGAAACGCGAACGCGTCATTATCGCAAACGAGGTGATGCGTCAGGATGCCGGTAGGCTCCGAGGCGTCCGCTTCACCTTCGCGCCGTACACGAAGCTGCTCCGCCAGCCGCGAAAGCGCGGCGGCCGCGCCGATGAAGCGGCGGTCGCGTCGCCATGCAATCAGATCGACGTGCGTGTTCGCCTGGACGACGCCGAATGCGGGCTCGCGCGCGGCGCGGGCGCCGAAGCACGACAGGCCGCGGAGCTTCGCGTCCGGTAGCGCGCCGACGAGATCGTCGGCGATCCGGTTCCACGGCGGCACCAGCACGGGCACGAAGCGGTGCGCGAAGAGCGTTCGCAGCGTCTCGCCGCCACGGTCGAGCTCCGCGACGCGTTCGGCCACGTTGCGATGCGCACCCAGCTCGGCGCTGCGCTCGCCGGCCGGCGCGTGATTCACGTGCGCGTAACCGTGCTGAACCACGCTGGCAGGCGGGCAGTCGGCGATCGCCGCCGCAAGCGTGCGATCCGCCCCCGCCGGAATCGCCGCGATCGCGATAGGAACGCGATGCGCGTTCGCGATCGCGAGCAACTCTCGCAGCTGCGGCGAATCGCGTTCCGCATCGTCGTCGCGCCACCACAGCGTCGCCTGCCGGTCCTCGGCGTGCCACGCTTCGAGCTCGCGCGCGAGAACGTCGAAAGCGATGCTCAATGCACGGATCCCGTCGCCAGCGCCGCCCGGCGCCCTGCGCGGCGGGCGGCGATGAGCTTCGTCACGATCTCGGCCGTGCGCGCGGCACCATCGCTGTCGAAGTCCCACGCGCCCCATTGCGTGCGCGCGGCCGCGCGGTCGACCGACTGCGCGAGCACGTGCGGCGTCAGCGAGCGGTCGTCGAGAACTTCCGCGAGCCGATAGTGCGCGAGCCGCTCGCCGCGCGCACGCTGCTCGGTTTCGCCACTGCCGGTGAACGGCACCATGACGGCACGCGCGCCGCTCGCGATGACGTCGAGCGTCGTGTTGTAGCCGGCTTGCGAGATCGACACGAATGCGCGGGTCAGAAGATCCGCGAAATCGGCGCGCGAGCGCTCGACGATCGCGTTCGGCGCCGCGATGGCGAGGAGCCGCGCAACGCCTGCTTCGGGAATATTGGGGCCTGCGAGCACGCGCCACGTCAGCTCGCGCAATGTCGAAAGCGGCTGCGCCGCGAGCGCAAGCGCAAGGAGTTCGATACCCACGCCGCCGCCGCCCGCCGACACGACGACCTCGTTACGGTATCCGCCCGCGGTTGCCCGCTGCTGCAGCGCGCTTCCGAATACGAAACCGGTGTAATGCACGGGCGGCCGCAAGTCGGCGGCGTACGAGAACGTATCCTCGAAGCGCGCGAACCGGCGATCGCCATGCACGAGCACCGCGTCGAACCAGCGCGCGGCCCATTCCAGCATCTCGCGCTCGCGCTCGGGCTTGTGCTGCAACTGCAGGATCTCGCGAATCGAGCTCAGAACGAGCGGCCGCGGGCGCGTGGCATCGATGCGCTCGAGCAGCGGCAGGAGCTCGAAGCGCAGCGAGCGACGCCCGAACGGGAACGTCTCGAACAGCACGGCGTCGGGCGCGGCCGCTTCGAAAGCGGCGAGCAGGAGCTGCCGGCGCCGCTCGCGATACGCGTCGTCGATCGGCGTGAAATCGCCGTCGCGGAGCGGCGTGAAGCTCGCGTCGGACACGCGGATCGGCGGCAGCTGAACGATGCGAACGCCACGCGGCATGCGGCCGCCGATCGGCATGCCGCCGCTCACCAGGTGCACGTCGATACCGCGGTCGGCGAGCGCTTCGGCGATCAGCCGCGCCCGCATCAGGTGACCGATGCCCAGCAGATGCTGGACGTAGATGAGAACGGTCAACGCTGGGAGGCCACCGCGCGCACGCGGCGCGCCGGCCGCCCGACCCGCTCGGCCACGAGATCGGTGATGACACCAAGGCCGTCCAGCATCGCGGACGCACCACGTTCCGACGGCGCGGGCTGGTCGAGAATGCCGCGCAGTGCGGCGATCATCGCGTCCGGATCGCGCGGGCCCTCCGGATCGAGCGCATGCGCGAGGCCGAGCGACGCCGCGCGCATCGCGCGCATCACCTGCTCGCGGCGCGGCCGCACGCGCGGCACGAGAATCGCCCGCTTGTCGAGCGACAGGATCTCGCAGAACGTGTTGTAGCCCGCCATCGCGACGACGCCGATCGCCCGCTCCATCAGAAGCTCGAGGTGCGTGTCGAACGTGAGCACCTCGATGCCGCGCAAGCGCTCGGCGCGCTCGCGGAAATGCCGCTGCCGCTCGGGCGCCATGAACGGTCCGGTGACGATCACCGCGCCGAGCGGAATGCCCGGATCCGCCTCGTAGGCCGACAGCACCCAGTCGATCACCGCCATGCCGTCGTCGCCGCCGCCGACAGTGACGAGGACGTACGGCTCCCGGCGCGGCGGCGGCTCGGGCCGCGTGAGGCGCGGCACGGCACGGCGCAGATAGCCCGTGTAGATCATCTTCGACCGCACCGCGGCGGGGCAGGCGACGCCCTGCAGCGGATCGGCGAAGCCTTCGAGGCCATAGACCCAGATCTCGTCGTACAGGTGCTCGAGCGCCGGCAGGCACTTCTTGCGCTTCCACTCGCGCAGCAGCAGCGTGGGCTCGTCCATGATGTCCCGCAGGCCGAGCACGAGCGTCGTCCCCCGCCCCTTCAGCATCTTGAGCGTCGGCACAACCTCGCCCCGCAGGCCGAGCGGCTCCTTGTCGACGAGCAGCAGGTCGGGACGGAAGCTCTCGGCCGTCTGCTGGATGATCGCGGCGCGGATCGCCATCGTCTGCTCGAGGTCGATGTGCAGGCCGAGCGACTGGTACTCGCCGCTCGTCAGCTTGATCACCCCTGGAATGCGGACGAAATCGACGCGGGGCAGGAAGTCGAAGCTGCCGATGATCGGCGACCCCGACAGGATCAGCACCGACACGCCCTTGTAGCGGTCGACGATCGCGTGCGCGATCGCTCGGCAGCGCCGCAGGTGACCGAGCCCGAAGCTGTCGTGGCTGTAGATCAGTATCCGGGCATTGTCGAGTCGTTCCACGGTGCTCCCCGCGGTCCTGTGGCGCGCGGCCCGTAGGATAGCCGACAATCGGCCCCATGAGCACCGCCGCCCTGCCCGCCATCCGTTC
>DATEIQ010000025.1:0-7438 GCA_035278845.1 Casimicrobiaceae bacterium
CTAGCCCAAGCAAGGGACGCTGGACCTTCGGGACGGCTTGCCGCAAAGCGCGCTGGACGCGTCGGCGGGCCGGTTTAGCTCAGTTGGTAGAGCAGCGGTTTTGTAAACCGTTGGTCGGGAGTTCGAGTCTCTCTGCCGGCACCACGCCCGTGACACCGAAGCCCGTATCGCTCGTTCGCTACGCCTGGCTGTCGGTAGCCGCCTCGATCCTCGTGATCGCGTTGAAGGCGCTTGCCTGGTGGATCACCGGCTCGGTGGGATTGCTTGCCGATGCGCTCGAATCGGGCGTCAACCTGGCCGCCGCATGCGCAGCCGTGGTGGCGCTGCAGGTTGCGGCGCAGCCGGCCGACGAAGGTCATCCGTACGGACACGGCAAGGCGGAATATTTCTCGAGCTGGCTCGAAGGCGCGTTGATTCTCGTCGCCGCTGCGGCCATCGCCGTAACGGCCGTCGACCGGCTGTTGCACCCGCGGCCGTTGCAGGACATCGGCGTCGGGCTTGCCGTGTCCGTCGTAGCGACGGCCATCAACTTCGCGGTTGCGCGCGTGCTTCTCCGCGCAGGCGTCCGCTACCATTCCATCGCGCTGGAAGCGGACGGCCGCCACCTGATGACGGACGTCTGGACGTCGGTCGGCGTCGTCGTCGGCGTGGGCGCCGTTGCGATGACCGGCCTGCCCTGGCTCGATCCCGTCATCGCGCTCGCCGTCGCGCTGAACATCGTCGTGACCGGCTACGTGCTCGTCCGGCGTTCTGCGCACGGCCTGATGGACGCCGCGCTGCCTGACGCCGATCAGGCAACCATCCGCGCCATTCTCGATGGTTATCGCGACGCCGGTATCGATTATCACGCGCTACGCACGCGGCAGGCCGGCGCGCGCCGGTTCATCGAGCTTCACCTCCTCGTCCCTGGCGCGTGGACCGTGCAGCACGGGCACGACGTGATGGAACGCATCGAAGCGCAGCTACGCGAGCAAATCCCGAACGCGACGATGTCGATTCATCTCGAGCCGATCGAGGATTCGGCGTCGTGGGACGACATCGCGCTCGACCGGTCGGATCCGCATTCGAGCGAGCGATGAGCGGGCCGGCGGACGCGCGCCTCGCCTGCGATCGCGCGGAACGGCAACGAGCCGCGAAAGCTTCGCGTCAGATGCGGCCCATCACCATCAGGATGATGAGTATGAGCAGCACGAGTCCGAGACCTCCACTCGGCCAGTAGCCCCAGCCCGAGCTGTACCCCCACGTCGGCAGCGCACCGATCACGAGCAGGATGACGATAATCAGCAGGATCAGCGAAATCGACATGACGACCTCCGCTTCGCCGGAGAGGAGAAAACGTGCATCGCGCGGGCGACACACGTTTTTCCTCCCTCGACGTGTAAGAATTACGTACGAGTCGATGGCGGCGATGATCCGGCGTCGTGCGACGCTCTCTGAAGCCGCTCAGAGCCGCCTGCTACGCCCGCAGATCAAGCAACCGATATGCCTGATCGATCGAGGAGGGGGTGACGCGAGTCGCATGCTCTGCAGCGTGCGCTGAACTCGAGACGGGGCGGAGCTGATGCCGTTGGCCGCGTCACCCGGCCACGCGCAGCATGATCTTCCCGATGTGCTTCGACGATTCCATCAGCGCGTGCGCCCGAGGCGCGTCCGCGAGGTCGAACGTCGCGTGGATGACCTGTCGCAGCTTCTTCTGCTCGAACAGCGGCCATACCTTCTCGTGCAACGCGCGCGCGAGCATCGCCTTGCGGGCAGACGGGCTCGCTCGGAGCGTCGAGCCGGAAACGGTGAGCCGCTTCAGCATGATGAAGCGCCAGTCGCATTCGACGCGACTGCCCTGCAGGAACGCGATTTGTGCGAGCCGGCCTTCCAGCGCAAGGCACTTGAGATTGCGCTCGATGTAGTCGCCGCCGACCATGTCGAGAATCACGTCGATGCCGCCTTTGGCGAGACGCTTCACTTCCTCGGCGAAATCCTGCGTCTTGTAGTCGATCGCGTGATCGGCGCCGATCGATCGGCAGAACGCCACTTTTTCCGCGCTGCCTGCGGTCGTGAACACCGTCGCGCCGAATGCCTTCGCGAGCTGGATCGCCGCGAGACCGATGCCGCTCGTGCCGCCGTGCACGAGGAACGTCTCGCCGCGCGCAAGACGCGCGCGCTCGAACACGTTGTTCCACACGGTGAAATAATTCTCGGGCAATCCCGCCGCCTGCTCGAGCGAGAGTCCGCGCGGAATCGGCAGGCACCAGTCCGCCGGCGTCGTGCAGTACTGCGCATAGCCGCCGCCCGGTACGAGCGCGCACACGTCGTCCCCGACGTTCCACGCGGTCACGTCCGCGCCGCGCGCGGCGACACGACCGGCCACTTCGAGACCGAGCACCGGTGACGCATCCGGCGGCGGCGGATAGGTACCTGCACGCTGCGCGCAATCGGGCCGATTGACGCCTGCGTACGCGACTTCGATCAGCACCTCGTCTTTGCGCGGTGTCGGAACGGGCCCGTCGGCGACGTGCATCACGTCGGGCGAACCGGGGTGCGTGACTGCGATGTGCTGCATCGATGCCGGTAGCGTCATGGCAGTGACCTTTCTCCAAACCGGCATTTTAGGACGTGGTGGTCGGCGACGAGGCAACAGGCGCAGCTGATCAGGCTGCTGGCCGATGCAGGCCTGTGAGCACGAGTCCGCACGCAGCGGCGACGAGCAGCACCGCAGCGGACGTCCCGAAAACGACGGCTGCATCGAAGCGCTCGAGCAGCAAGCCGCCGACGGCGTTGCCGGCGCCGATGCCGCTGACGATGCAGGTCGCCGCCCACGTGAACGCCTCGGTGGCATAGCGCGCAGGTGCGTACGTCGAGACGAGCATCGTCACGACAGTCAGCGCAGGCGCAATGCAAAGTCCGGCGACGAACGCGACGAGCGCAAGCACACCCGCGTGGCCGATCGTCGCCTGCAATGCGAGCGGCAGGACCATCAGGCCGAGAATGCGCGGCAACTGTCGCGGCGGCGCGAGCTTCCAGTCGAGCGCGCCGAAAGCGAGGCCGCCGACCGCGCTGCCGATCGAATTGACGGCGAGCAGCACACCCGCCAGCGGCGCGCTGCCGACCTGCGCGGCGAAGCCCGGATAGGCGATCTCGAGCAGGCCGAGGCTCGCGGTGATCAGAAAGGTCGTCGCGTAAACGGCGACGAGGCGTCCCTCGCGCAGCGGCCCGAGCAGATGTCGCTCGCCACGCGGCTCATGCTTCCAGTAACGCAGCGCCGGCGACGCGAGGAATGTCGGCACCGCGATCAGCGTGAAGAAGAACGCTGCGCCGAACGCGATCGCGGGTGATCCGAGGGCGAGCAGCAGCGCGATCAGCGCGGGACCCGCAGTGAACGCGAGCTCGACCAGCACCGCGTCGAGCGCGAACGCCGTCTTGCGGTCGACGTCGGTGTCGAATCGGTGCCGCCACATCGTGCGGGTCAGCACCGTGATCGGGGGCGCGAAGGCGCCCGCAATTACCGCGACCGCGGTCATCTGCGCGGGCGACAGGCCAAGCGGCTTCGCGACCCACAGCACGAGCAGCGCGGCGGGACTGACGACGCCGGTGACGACGAGCGCCGTGTACGGCCCTCGACGGTCGATGAAGCGCCCGACGATCGGCGCCGTGACGGCTGAAGCCGCCAGGTACGCGCCGACGGTCGCGCCGGCAACCGCAAACGAGTCCGTCAGCGCGCGCACGTGCAACAGCATCCCGAGCGTCACCGTGCCGATCGGCATGCGCGCAACCACGGCCATCGCCAGCATGCGCGCGACGTCGGGCATCCGGAAAAAGGTCGCGTAGTGCGCGCCCGCGGTGCCGAGCATCACGGCGATCGACGCTTCAAATCGTGGTCAGTAGACGACCTGCACGTTCTCGGGCGCAAGCCATTCGCGCAGCTGGTCGATCAGCGCGTCGTCGGGCGTCACGCGCCACGCTTCCGGCAGCTCGAGCTCGCCGTCGACGCGGTCGTTCCAGTAGCGGACCATGACCGGCGTGCGGCCGTTGCGGAACGGCTGCAGGATCTCCGCCAGGCGATCCGCGGAGGCATTGCCGTTGCACGCGATGCGAATCCCCTTCGCGCGCTCCTTGCGAATCGTCGCGAGATCGGTCGCGTTCTCGACGATGACGCGCAGGCCCTGCGCCTCGCCATCTTCGGTCATCCGCTGCGTGACGCGCACTTCCATCAGCACGAGCTGGTCCTCGCGCAGCAGCCCGCGAACGGCGTCGAACGTCTCGTTGTAGACCATCGCTTCGACCCGGCCCTTGCCGTCGTCGAGCGTCACGAACGCCATCTTGCCGCGCCGGCTCGTCTGGACGCGCATCGCGGTGACGATGCCTGCGACCAGCACCTTGTCGTTGCGCGGCGCGAGCGCCGCGAGCGACGTGCGCACGATCGGCGCGAGCTCCGCGGCATGCGCTGCAAACGGATGGCCGCTCAAATAGAAGCCGATGGCGAGCTTCTCCTGCGTCAGCCGCTCGGCGTCGGTCCACTCGCGCGTGGCGACCAGCGCCGCCATCTGTTCCGCCGGCTCCTCTCCAAACAGTGAAACCTGCGCGGCTGACGCGGCGGCGCGCTCGCCAGCGTCGAGCGCGAGCCCGGCCGATGCGAACAGCGTCGCGCGACGCGAATCGATCGCGTCGAACGCGCCCGCGCGCACCAATGCCTCGACGACGCGCCGATTGACGAGCCGCTTGTCGACGCGCCGGCAGAAATCGAACAGATCCTTGAACGGACCGCCCGCTGCACGCGCCGCGACGATTGCCTCGATCGCGGCTTCGCCGGTGCCCTTGATTCCGCCAAGCCCATAGCGAAGGCTCTTCGTGTCGACCGGCTCGAAGCGGTAGCGCGACGCGTTGACGTCCGGCGGAAGGATGGCGAGTCCCTGTGCAAGCGCATCGTCGTAGAAGCTCTTGACCTTGTCGGTATCGTCCATGACGAGCGACAGGTTCGCCGCCATGAACGCGGCGGCATGATGCACCTTGAAATACGCGGTCTGGTACGCGATGAGCGCATACGCCGCCGAGTGCGAGCGGTTAAAGCCGTAGCCCGCGAACTTCTCCATCAGGCCGAAGAGCTGCACCGCCTTCGCATGCGCGAGGCCGTTCTTTTCGGCGCCTGCGACGAAGATGTCGCGGTGCTTGGCCATCTCCTCGGGCTTCTTCTTGCCCATCGCGCGCCGCAGCAGGTCGGCGGCGCCGAGCGTGTACCCGCCGATCACCTGCGCGATCTGCATGACCTGTTCCTGGTACACCATGACGCCGTACGTCGGCTCGAGAATCGGCGCGAGGCGCGGGTCGACGTACTCCACGCGCTCGCGACCGCTCTTGCGCGCGGTGTAGTCGGGAATCAGTTCCATCGGACCGGGGCGGTACAGCGCGACCAGCGCGACGATGTCTTCGAACCGCGTCGGTGGTGCCTGCTTGATCAGATCGCGCATCCCGCGCGATTCGAACTGGAACACCGCCGTCGTGTTGCCCTTGCGGAAGACGTCGAACGCCGCGATGTCGTCGAGCGGTAACGCCTCGAGGGTGATCGTCGACCGCGGATCGAGCGCGCGCACGTAGCGCAAGGTCCAGTCGAGGATCGTGAGCGTCGTGAGGCCGAGGAAATCGAACTTGACGAGACCGACCGCCTCGACGTCGTCCTTGTCGAATTGCGATACCGGCGCGTGCGCGCCCGGTTGCACGTACAGCGGGCAAAAATCGGTCAGCTTGCCCGGCGCGATGAGAACGCCACCGGCGTGCATGCCGACGTTGCGCGGCAATCCTTCGAGCTCGCAGGCGAGTGCCAGCAGCTCGCGCACTTCTTCCTCGTCCGCTTCGCGCTGGTCGATCAGCGGCTCGGCTTCGCGCGCGTAGATGACGTTCGGCTCGGGCTCGCCCTGCCGCCGGCGAAGCGTCACGGTTTTCCCGGGCTGGAACGGGATCAGCTTCGCGATGCCGTCGACGAATGAATACGGCAGGTCGAGCACGCGGCCGACGTCGCGCACGGCCGCCTTCGCGGCAAGCGTGCCGAACGTCGCGATCTGCGACACCGACTCGGCCCCGTACTTGCCCTTCACGTAATCGATGACGCGATCGCGCCCGTTCTGGCAGAAGTCGATGTCGAAATCCGGCATCGACACGCGCTCGGGATTCAGGAACCGCTCGAAGAGCAGTGCGTAGCGCAGCGGGTCGAGATCGGTGATGCCGAGCGAATACGCGACGAGCGATCCCGCACCCGATCCACGGCCCGGCCCGACCGGCACGCCGTTGTCCTTCGCCCAGTTGATGAAATCGGCGACGATCAGGAAATAGCCGGAGAAACCCATCTGCACGATGGTCTTCGTCTCGAACGCGAGGCGTTCCGAGTATTCGCCTCGCTTGCGCTCTCGTTCACCTTCATCGGCGTAGAGCTGTGCAAGCCGCCGCTCGAGCCCGCGTGACGCTTCCTCGCGCAGATGATCGTCGAGCGAGACGCCGGCCGGCGTAGGAAAGCGCGGCAGGTGATTGCGCCCGAGTGGAATCGTCAGGTTGCAGCGCTGCGCGATCGCGACGCTGTTGGCGAGCGCCTGCGGCAGGTCGGCGAACTTCACCGCCATTTCCGCCTGCGTCAGGAAATGCTGCTGCTGCGTGAATCGCCGCGGCCGCCGGGGATCGGCCAGCGTGTGGCCCTCGGCGATGCATACGCGCGCCTCGTGCGCGCGGAAATCGTCCGCGGTGAGAAATTGCACCGGGTGCGTCGCCACGACGGGTGCGCCGACATCCTGCGCCAGCGCGACGGTGGCGTGCACCAGCGCTTCGTCGTCCGCGTGGCCCGCGCGCTGCACCTCGAGAACGTAACGCTGCGGAAAGCGCGCGAGCCATTCGGCCGCGAGCCGCTTCGCAGCAGGCGCGTTGCCTTGCTGCAGTGCGTTTCCGACGTCGCCGTCGCGCCCACCCGACAGCGCGATCAACCCGTCGGTCCCTTCGTCGAACCATTTGCGGTCGATTTGCGCGCGGCCGCGATGCTGATGCGCGCGATAGGCGCGCGACAGCCAGTCGCAAAGCCGCAGATAGCCGTCGCGCGTGGCTGCGAGCAACAGGATGCGCGCCGGCTGATCGCGCTCGCTGTCGTTGGCGATCCATACGTCGCAGCCGGCAATCGGCTTGATGCCCCTCGCCCGCGCCGCCGTATAGAACTTGATCAGCCCGAACTGGTTCGCGAGATCGGTGAGTGCGAGCGCCGGCATCCTGTCCGCCGCCGCTGCCGCGACGGCATCGTCGATGCGCAGCGTGCCGTCCGCGATCGAGAATTCGCTGTGCAGGCGAAGATGGACAAAACCGGGAGACGCCATGAAACGCCTGACGAACGGTGAACGGCCCGCGACTTTGGGGTCAGAGCAATAAGTCGCGCGGCGACTGGTGAGATGAAGTCGCAGTCCTGAGCGCGCGACTT
>DATEIQ010000026.1:0-18133 GCA_035278845.1 Casimicrobiaceae bacterium
CCGATCAGCTGCTCGATCGGGTACCCGCGGATCGCGATCTTGCCGGGGTGGATGTCGATGATCGACGTGTCCCACCACGCGCTGCAACTGGCGAGGAGTTCGTCTGCGCTCTTCTGGGTCATGGGCGCGGACGCCGGCCTGACCCGGTCCGCTACGGAGAAGTGCAAATATAGAACATCATTCTGTCGGCCGCAACAGCCGCCGCGAGCAGCATGCCGCCTCCCCATTCGGGAGGAGGCATCCTGGCGGGATCGATCCATGGGGAAATTTTCCCTGGGGTCAATCGCTGCGCATTTTCCTGACGGCGCGTCGTGCAGCCGGCGGCGCCGAGTTCGAGAACGTGTGGCATGCGTCGGCTTCGGGTCAGCGAACCGCCGTCGTTCGCCCATAGGCGACGTGCGTGGCACCGCCGGGCGCCTCCGGCAAATCGACTGCGCTCGCGACTACGAGCAGGACGCTGCTCAGCAACACGGCGAGGTTCCAGAAGGTATCCTTGGTCGCACCGTCGTTCCATCGGTCGCTAAGGGTCATTTTCATGGCGCTTCCTTTCGTTCGTTGGCTCTTTTGGATCAGCAACTGGCTTACGGGGCGTATCTTCCGTGCCGAGGCAGATGTCGTCCTTCGGCGCCCTGAAGAGCGTCCTGAAACGTTCTGAAACAGCGGTTTTGACGAGTCCCTGACCGCCTACGAGAGAATCGCTTGCAGGATGTCTACCGCTTTGACGACTTCGAGGTCCGCCGCGTCGAGCGCGAATTGCGGGTGGGCGGAGAGCGCGCGGGCATCGGCTCACGCGCGTTCGACGTGCTGCTCGCCCTGCTCGATCATCGCGATCGGGTGGTAAGCAAGAACGAGCTGCTCGACCTCGTCTGGCCGGGGCTGGTCGTCGAGGAGAACAACCTGCAGGCGCAGGTTTCGGCGCTGCGCAAGTTTCTCGGGCCGAAGGCGATCGCCACGATTCCGGGCCGCGGCTACCGTTTTGCGCTGCCGCTCGCGGTGGAGCCAACCATTTCCGCGCCGGCCGCGGCGCGGAGCGAGACAGCGGTTACTACCGCACTGACGAATCTGCCCGCCGCGGACGAAATGCCGTTCGGTCGCGATGCTGACATGGCGGCCGTCACGCAATTGCTGCGGGAGCATCGGCTCGTTTCCGTCGTAGGTGCCGGTGGCATTGGCAAGACGCGACTCGCACAGGAAGTCGCGCGCCGGCAGATCGACGCGCATGCGAGCGGCGTGTGGTGGGTGGATCTCGCGGCGCTTTCCAATGCGGACGGAATCGTTCCCGCGATCGTGAACGCCGCTCGCCTGCAACTCGAAGAAGGCGATCCGCTCGCGGAGTTGGCGAAGGCGCTCGCCCACCGCAGCATGCTGCTCGTGCTCGACAACTGCGAGCATCTCGCAGCCGCCGTGGCGCGCGTGGTCCAGGTCACGCTCGACGCGGCACCCGCGCTGCGCGTGCTGGCAACGTCGCAGGAGCCGCTGAAAACGCCAGGCGAATACGCGTACCGGCTCGATGCGCTTGCTGTGCCACCACCCGGGACCTCGCTCGAAGTCGCGCGAACGTTCGGCGCGATCCAGTTGCTCGAGCAACGCGCCAAGGCCGTGGACCGGTTGTTTTCGCTGGACGAGTCCACGATCGCCGGCGCGATCGAGCTGTGCCGGCATCTCGACGGCATCGCGCTCGCGATCGAAATGGCCGCCGTCCGCTTGCCCTTGCTCGGATTGGAAGCCTTGCAGGCGCGGCTGACGGAGCGCCTCAAGCTTCTGCGCAGCGCGAGCCGATTGCTGCCCGCGCGGCACCAGACGCTGCGCGCAACGCTCGATTGGAGTCACTCGCTGCTCGATGCGGGCGAGCAGGCCGTGTTGCGCCGGCTATCGGTGTTCGGTGGAAGTTTTAGTCTCGACTCGGCCCTGCGCGTGGCTGCCTTCGACGTTCTCGAAGAATGGACGGTGCTCGACGCGCTGACGGCGTTGATCGAGAAATCGCTGGTACACGTGGAGCGTAGCGAGCCTCCGCGCTATCGGCTGCTGGAAACGACCCGGCTATACGCGGCGGAAAAACTGAAGGAAGACGCGGAGCCCGGCGTCACGCTCGGGCGCCACAGCGAGGCAATGGCTGCCCTCGCCGACGAATCGAACGAAGCCTATTGGGCGCTTGGCGACAAGCCGTGGCTCGCTCGCTATGCAGCCGATTACGACGATTTGCAGTCTGCATTCGACCGCGCCTGCAAGACGCGCCGGGCCGATGTCGCGGCTTCGACCGGCGAAGCGCTGTTCAATCTCGACCGGATGCGCGGCCTCGTGGCGCCGGTGCGCAATCGCGCGCGATCGGCGCATGCGTTGCTGTCTTCGGGCGATGCGCGTACGCAGGCACGCCTGTGGAATTGCATCGCGCGCTTCCTTGCGAGCACGGCCGAATTGCCTCTGGTGCTGACTGCTCCCGAGCGCGTCGCCGCGTGGCGACGCGTCGGCGACAAGCATCAGGTGTATCTGGCGCTGGGCACGCTCTCCATCGCACATGTGCGTGCGGGTGATTGGGTTGCGGCCGAGCGTGCGCTCGCTGACGCGCATGCGCTCGAAGACGAAACGTTTCCGCGGCGTCTGCTCGCGGAGCTTGCCGGCGATCGGATCGGCCTCGGCAACTATCGCAAGGATGCGACCGCTTATCGCGAGAGCCTCCGTGAGACGATGCGGCTCGCCGAGGAGGTCGGCGCCGAGGCGCTCGTTTCGGTGTGCCGGCGATCACTGGCCGATGCGGCGCTGATGGCGGGCGACGTTGCGGAAGCGATCGCGCTTGGCCGCGCGGCCATCGCAGATCCTCGCGTGCGCGATCGGCCGCGGTCTCTCGCCGTCGCGTTGTCCAATCTCAACGCCGCGCTGCTGATGGCGGGCGAATGGGAGGCGGCGCGCCAGGCCGCAGTGGAGGTCTTACCGCTTGCCTGGCAGGCCGGCATCGTGCACTATTTTTTCGACCACGTTGCGCTCTATGCCGCACGTACTGGCCACGGTGCGCAGGCCGCGCAATTGCTCGGCTTCGCGAACAGGATCTACGTCGCGGGCAAGGAACCGCGACAACCCAACGAAGCGCGCTCCGCGGAACAGGCGGAGGCCGCGGCTATGTCGATTCTTGGTGCGGATGCATACGACCGGATGCGCTCGGCCGGCGAGGCGATGAAAGACGATCAGGCGCAGGCAATTGCGCGAGCGGTGCTGGCCGAAGTATGACGATGATCCACGATCGCGGAAACGCCGCTCGGTGACTTGTGCGCAGCCGCCTTGACACCCCCGCGGCATTGCGCGAAAGTTTCGCGCCGTTTCCGCTCGCAATGCACCCAGGGAGTCATCGATGAAACATCTGCTTCGCGCAGGCGTCGGGTTCGTTCTCGTAATCGCGCTCGCTGCGGCCGCGCCGCACGCCATGAGCCAGACGATGCCGCTCCGTCTCGCGCAATCGACGCCGATGCTCTGGCCGCAGACACGAATCGCCACCGCTTCCGGCCTCTGGGAAAAGCACGGCCTCGCGACGAGCGGGACGCTTTTTGCGACCGGACGTGAAGCGATGCAGGCGCTGCTCGGGGGCCAGGCTGACGTCGCCGAAGTCGCTCCGACGCCGCTCGTGCTCGCCGCGTTCGCGGGGCAGCCGGTCCGCGCATTCGCGGTGGTGGCCCGCTGGAGCAAGTGGCGGGTGCTCGCGCGAACGGATCGTGGCATTGCGACGCCGGCCGATCTCAAAGGAAAGAAAATCGGCATCGCGGTCGGCACGAGCTCGGATCTCGCGTTTTCCTACTTTCTCGACTCGCACGGCCTCACGAAATCCAGCGTTGAAATCGTCAACGTCAGCCCGCCCGACATGATCCCGGCGCTCGATAGCGGCAGCGTCGATGCGATCAACATCTGGCAGCCGTTCACGTACGAGGCCGAGATCCGACTCGGATCGCGCGTCAAGGGCATGCCGTACACGTTTACGAACAACTACCTTCTGCTGACGACCAATGAGGTTGCCGCCAGGAACCCGGAGCTCTTGCGACGCACGCTCGCGGTGATGAAGGACGCCGACCCTGCCATGTCGGGCACGCGCGACAAGGCCATCGAATGGACGGCGAAGGCGGGTGGCATGAAGCCCGAAACGCTGCGCGCGGTCTGGTCCGAGATGGAGTTCGGCACGATGGCGCCCGATGCGCGTGTGCTGGAGGAAATGCAGCAGTTCGCGACGTTCGCCGTGAAGAACAAGATGGTCAAGGAGGGAAGCAAGATTCCCGACCTCAAGGCGCTCTTCCTGACGCCGTAAGTCGTACGGTCTCCCGCGCGAGCCGCGGATGCGCGCTGGCCGTCTGCTGCTGAGCCTCGCTTCGCTCGCGCTATTTTGCGCGCTGTGGGAGATCGCGTCGCGCGCCGGGCTGATCAGCGACCGGTTGATTCCCGCACCGAGCGAGGTCGCGCAGGCGGCGTGGGAGCTCCTCACCGATGGGCTCCTGCTTCGCGATGTCTACTGGAGCAGCCGTCGCGCGCTAACGGGGCTCGTGCTGGGAAGCGCGATCGGCGTCGTCGTCGGACTGTTCACCGGCCGGATCGCGGCGGTGCGGCTTCTAATCGAACCGGTCATACAGGTGCTGCGTCCCATTCCGGGCATCGCATGGATTCCGTTCGCGATCCTTTGGTTCGGGGTCGGCGAAGTGCCGAAGCTGTTCATCATCTCACTCGGCGTGTTCTTTCCGGTGTGGCTCAGCACGCACGTCGGCGTCATGGCGACGCGATCGCAGTACGTCGAGGCCGCGCAGAGCCTCGGCCTCGCCGCCCATGAGCTGTTCTATCGCGTCGTGCTTCCCGCCGCGCTGCCGTCGATCGTCACCGGCGTGCGACAAGGGCTCGCTATCGCATTTATCCTGGTCGTCGCCGCGGAACTCACCGGCGCGTCGACCGGCCTCGGCAACCTGATCTCGCAATCGCATCTCGCGTTTCGAACGGACCGCATGCTGGTGGGCCTCGCGCTGCTCGGTGTGCTGGGAGCGGTCGTCGACTTCGGGTTCTCGCGGCTCGCGCGCCGTCTGGTGCATTGGGATTGACGACGCCCGCCAAGCTCGAGATCCGCGAGCTGTCGATATCGTTCGCGGCCAAGCCGCGGGTGCATGCGGTCGATGCGGTGAGCCTTACCGTCGCGGCCGGCGAGACGCTCTGCCTGCTGGGACCGTCAGGCTGCGGCAAATCGTCGGTGCTGCGCGCGGTCGCGGGATTCGTGCAACCCGATTCGGGCCACATTCGTGTCGACGGACGATTGGTCACCGCGCCGGGCGCCGACCGTGGCATGGTGTTCCAGGAATACGCGCTGTTTCCCTGGCACACGGTAAGCCGCAACATCGCGTTCGGCTTGCGCCGCCGCATTCCCGATGCCGCGAAGCGGGAAGCCGCCGTGCGGTCGTGGATCGCGAAGGTCAAGCTCGAAGGATTCGAAAAGGCCTATCCGAAGCAGCTTTCCGGTGGCATGCGGCAGCGCGTCGCCATCGCGCGCGCGCTCGCGCCGGAGCCGCAGGTGCTGCTGATGGACGAGCCGTTCGGCGCGCTCGATGCACAAACCCGCGTCCTGATGCAGGAAATGCTCGAGGGGCTGATCGCCGAAAGTCGCAACGCGGTCGTCTTCGTCACGCACGACATCGACGAAGCGCTGATCGTCGGTGACACACTATGCGTGATGAGCAGGCGCCCCGGGCGCGTGCTCGAAACGCTGCGCAATCCGTTCGCGCGTCCGCGCTCGGCGCACATCTTCGAGCACCGCGACTACGGACCGGTCAAGGCGCGCATCTTCGAGATGATTCGGCGGCAGATCGACTGACGAACTCGCAAGGCTCTGCCCCCGACCTCCCGATTCGGGTCGAGCGATGCGGTCCGATCATTCCCACGGCACGTGGTGAACGACGCGCCCGCCGGCCATCGTGAGCACTGCGCTGATGCTGGCGATCTCATCGACCGGAACGTCGCGCGGGTCGTCTGACAGCACCGCGAGATCGCCGAGCTTGCCTGCCTCGAGCGTGCCCTTCCGCGCTTCCTCGAACGAGAACCATGGCCCGTTTCGAGTGAGAAGCCGCAACCCCTCGCCGGCCGCGAGCCGCTGACCGGGACCGATGACGCGACCGCTCGTCCGCTCGGTGCGCGCCGCCATCGCCCACACCGTGAAGAACGGGTTGTACGGAATGTTGTCCGTGCCCGCCGCGAGCGGAATCCCGGCGTCCAAGAGCATTCGATGCGGGACGGCCGATTCGCCCGCGTCGGCATCACCGAGATAGCGGTCCGCATTCTTCCAGAGCTGGTACACGGGAATTGTCGTGATGCCGATGCCGAGTCGCTTCAGCACCGCGATGTCCTGCGCGCGGATCCTGCCTACGTGCTCGAGCACCCAGCGACGCCTAGCGAGCGGATGCGTTCGATCAACGTCCTCGAGAATCGGCAGGATCTCCGCAAGCCGGTCGCCCACGATCGTGTGCACGCGCAGATCGTGATGCGCGGCGAGCCTGGCGTACGCGCGATATTCGTCGGGCGAGTTCGCCGATTCGACGAAACCGGTCCATCCCGTGTCGGGCAGAGCGGCGCGCGTGATCTTCGCGACGGCCGGATCGTCCCCGAAGCCGATGAACAAGCCGCACACGCGCAGCCACTCGTCGCCAAAGCCGCGACCCCTCGCGTACGGCAGCCAGTCACGCATGTCGCGCTCGGCTTCCGCCATGTCGCTCCATGTCGGGCTGACCGTGAGCGCCGTGCGCACCGTGAGCGCACCCTCTTCCGCGAGCTGTCGGTAGCACGCGATCGTTTCGGGCGACGAGCCGTGCCCCTCGTAGATGCTCGTCGTGCCGACGGCGTTGTAGGTTCGCATCGACACGCGCAGCGCAGCGAGCCGGTCGGCGGCTGAAAACTTCGGCACCGCGCGCAGCAGATCGAACTCGACCGTCGGACGGTTGTTGCGCTCGACGATGATCCCGGTGGGCTCGCCGGATGCGTCGCGCTCGATGGTCACGCCCTCGCAAGCGGGCTTCGTGTCGCGGCCGATGCTGTTCAATTGGAGCGCGAGCGTGTTGAGCGCGGTGTAACCGGGCGGCCGTCCCCAGTTGCCGAACACGCCGCTGATGCACACCGGGTGATCCGGCGCCGCGCGGTCGAGCTCATGCCGGTCGGGCATCCGCCTTTCGACAAGCGTCCCCGGTCCGTCGAAAAAATAGGGCGGCTCGCCCACCGGCATCGTCACGATCCATTCGCCTTTCGGCCTGCGCATGGCTTCCATGCCAATGCGCTCCAGAATCTCGCGCACGCTTCGCAGCCCGGCGAGCGACAGACGAAGCGCCTTCAGCCCTTCGCGCTCCATGTGCGCGTGCGCGTCGACGATTCCCGGGATTACCGTACGTCCGCGCAGTTGAATGACGTTCGTTTGCGGGCCCGCGAGCGCAACCACATCACGATCCGTTCCGACGGCGGCGATGCGATCCTCGGTGAGCGCGATCGCTTCGCACACCGACGACGCGTCGTCGAACGTGAGGACACGTCCGCCGATCAGGATCGAGTCTGGCGCGCGATTCAAGCGACTGGAACTACGGCGCTGGGCACTGCGGCGATCACTTCAAGTGGACAAGCCCAAGTCGCTCAGATCGGTGGAACCGATCCGTTCGCACCGACGCTGATCCGCTGCGCAGAAAGATCGCCGGTCGTGTTGCGCTGCGCATAGACGATCACATGCGCGCCTGGCGTCAGCGATCCGCGGCTGCCGGCCTCGATTACGACCACCGGCGTCTTGTCCGAAACGAACACCGTTTGCTCGCCACCCTTGTAGGCGAGCCTCAGCGTTCGCCCCTCGGCTGTCGTGCCGACGTTGCCGACGGTTGCATTGGTCATCGTGCTGCGCTTTTTCGTCGCGGACGAAGAAACGCCGGCGACCGTCGCGTTGGTCATCGTGCTACCCGGCATCGTCGACATCGGCCGGTGGCCTTCGCCGGTGCCGCGCATCGCCTCCGGAAAGATGTGCACTTCGCTTGCGACGAGCGTCCCGTTCGGACCCGGCATTGCCGCCGTCCCGACGAACGTCCCGGACTTGATGTCGTCGAGCTTCGCGGGCACGCGCAGGCTGACGCGCACGTCGTCGGGGAGCTTGATCGTCGTCTCCTGTCCTGAAGACGACTTGAGATGCAGCGTGGCGTTATCGACGGCCGCGATATCTCCCCGCAGCGTTTGCGTGGACTGGGCGTTGACGCCTAGATTGAATCCGAGCGCGAGGACAAACGAAGCAAAGGCGACGACAGGTCGTTTCATGGCCATCTCCCGGTTCCCGCTACCCGGGGCAATCGTCGAGAATGCTTGAAGCATGGGCCGCTAGAACCCGGCTCCTTGCCAGCCTTGGCTCGGCGCCAGGTCATTTCGGAATTTTGGTGGCCAAGGGCGGAATTGAACCACCGACACAAGGATTTTCAGTCCTCTGCTCTACCAACTGAGCTACTTGGCCGTCTTTAACCGACAGCGGCCGAAGCCCCGCGTACCGCGAGCTCCGGCCGGACGGCAATTATATCAGCCGGCAGGCCGCCAAAGGTCTATGCTGCCCGGTTCGGATGCGCGGCGTTGACGCGGGGCGGCCTCACAGTGTCGCGGCGTTCTGTCGCGCCGTTCCATCCGAACACCGCAGGCCATCGTCACGATCGTTCACGGCCGGCTACGGCCAGAAGGGAGATCCGCATGGCAACCTACATCGTTCTTTCGAGTTTCACCGATCAGGGCATCCGCACCATCAAGGACACGACGAAGCGCGCCGACGCGGTCCGCGAAACCGCGCGCAAAATGGGCATCGAGACCAAGTCTCTATACTGGACCGTCGGCAAGTACGACGTCGTGGCGACGTTCGAAGCGCCCGACGATGCCGCGATCACCGCGCTGAGCCTCGCGATCGGCTCCTCGGGTAACGTGCGCACGCAAACGATGCGCGCGTTCACGAAGGAAGAGGTCACCGGCATCATCGCGAAGCTGTAGCGCCGGCGGCTGCGTTTGCAGCACGAAGGGGCGTGCCGCGAGGCGCGCCCTTTTTTCTACGCGGCGAGGAAGGCCGTCAGCTCGCGCAGCGTCTCTTCGGGCACTTCCTCGGCGAGGTAGTGACCGCAGGGAAGCGCCTTGCCACGCACGTCGGTCGCAACGGCGCGCCAGTCCTCGATCGGCTTGAAGAAACGATGCACGATGCCGCGCTCGCCCCACAGCACGAGCAGCGGACAGGCGATCTTCTGCGCCTTGCTTTCGGCATCGTGCAGCAGATCGATCGACGCGGCCGCACGGTAGTCCTCGCATGTCGCGTGGATCGCCGCCGGATCGTTGAAGCAGCGCTCGTATTCGGCGAGCGCGCGCGGATCGAAATGCGTGAGTCCCGTGCCCCAACCGCCGAGCTTGCGGCGCAAGTAATACACCGGGTCCGCGCCGATCAGCCGCTCGGGCAGGTCGTACGGCTGGATCAGGAAGAACCAGTGGTAATACGCCGTTGCAAAGGCCTGATTCGTGCCGGCGTACATCGTCCGCGTCGGCGAAATGTCGAGCACCGCGACGTGCGACACGCAATCCGGATGATCGAGGCACAGCCGATGCGCGACGCGTCCGCCGCGATCGTGGCCGGCGAGCCGGAACGTGCGGTGGCCGAGGTCGCGCATCAGCTCGACCATGTCCTGCGCCATCGCCCGTTTGGAATACGCGATGTGGGCTTCGTCGGACGGTGGCTTGCCCGAATCGCCGTAGCCGCGCAAATCGGCGCACACGACGGTGTACGTGCGTGCAAGCGCCGGCACCACGCGGTGCCACATGACGTGCGTCTGCGGGTAGCCGTGCAGGAGCAATAGCGGCGGACCGTCGCCGCCGACGACACAGCGGATCTCGGCGCCGGAAGTGCGGATGCGATGCGTGGTGAAGCCGGGGAAGAAGTCGGCGTCAGGCACTGGCGTAGCCGAGAATCGAGGCTCGAGGATCGAGTACGGCGGCGGCGCGTTACGCCAGCATTGCGGCCGCGCGTGCCTCCTCGATACCCACCGACCGCGCCGCCGCGACGAGATCGGCGAGCGTCTTGTCATCGAGCGGCACGCCGCCTTTCGCACGTGCTTCACGCGTCCGCCGCTCGACGTCGCCCGGTGCGAGCACCGCCTCTCCGGCCTTCATCGGCGGGGATGCCTTGACCCAATCGACGAAGCGACGAGCCTCCGCCGTCACCCAGCCATCGGGCGCGTACACGCGCGGCGCGATGTAGATCGACAGCATGTTGTTGCGCAGCACCGGATCGTCGGGGTCGGAGCTGCGGCCGGTCGACACCGCCCCCGCGAGCAGATCGGTCACGATCGACAGTCCCGAGCCCTTGTGTCCGCCGACGGTCAGCAGCGCACCGCCGTCGTAGAACGCCTTCGGATCGATCGTCGGTGCACCTTCGCGATCGATGATCCAGCCTTCAGGCACGCGCTCGCCCTTGTTCATCGCGACCATCAGTTTGCCTTCGGCGACCATCGACGTCGTCACGTCGAGGATCACCGGATCGGCGTCGTCGAGCGGTATTCCGACGGAGATTGGATTCGTCGACAAGCGCCGGTCGCTGCCGCCGAATGGCGCGACGCGCTGCGCGCCCGACGTGTTCAGGAAATGCAGCGACACCTGCCCTTCCGCCGCCGCCATTTCCGCCCAGTCGCCCACGCGGCCTAGATGCCCGCAATTGCGCAAGCCGATCATCGCGATGCCGGATTTCGCCGCCTTCGCGATGCCGAGCTTCGCCGCGAACTCGCCGATCACCTGTCCGAACCCGCGATTGCCGTCGATGATCGCGAGCGCGTCCGTGTCGACGATCACCGACGGCTTCTGATTAGGATGCAGCCAGCCCTCGCGCACCCATTCCAGATATTTGCCGACGCGGATCACGCCGTGCGAATCGTGGCCGACGCAGTTGGAATCGACGAGGCGGCGCGCGACCGTCGTCGCTTCATCCACGTCGCTGCCACCCGCCTGCATGACGGTTGCGACAAATTCGACGAGGCGCGCGGGCTCCAGCGTCTTCATTCAGTGGATCTCCGGGTCGGGCGTGGCGGCCGTGCCTTCGAGAAAGTCGAAGTCGCAGCCCTCGTTCGCCTGCGTGATGTGGCTCTGGTAAAGCGCGCCGAAGCCTCGCGCGAAATGCGGGGGCGGCCGCTGCCATTCCGCACGGCGCCGTGCGAGCTCGGCGTCATCGACTTCGAGCATCAGGCGGCGTGCGGCAACGTCGAGCGTGATCATGTCGCCGTCGCGCACCAGCGCCAATGGCCCGCCGACGTGCGATTCCGGCGCGACGTGCAGCACGCACGCGCCGTAGCTGGTGCCGCTCATTCGCGCGTCCGAAATGCGCACCATGTCGCGCACGCCCTGCTCGAGCAGCTTTTTCGGGATCGGCAACTGGCCCCACTCCGGCATGCCGGGCGCGCCAAGCGGTCCGGCGCTCTGCAGCACGATGACAGAATCGGCGGTGACCGCCAGCGCCGGATCGTCGATGCGCGCCGCCATGTCGTTGTAGCTGTCGAACACGACGGCAGGGCCGCGATGCGCGAGCAATCGTGCTTCGGCCGCCGCCGGCTTGATCACCGCGCCGTCGGGTGCGAGATTGCCGCGCAGCACGGCGAGGCTGCCGGACGCGACCAGTGCGCGGTCGCGCGGCAGGATCACGTCGTCGGCAAATACTTCGGCGCCGGCGATCGCTTCGCCCAGCGTGCGTTCCTCGATCGTGCGCGCGTCGAGCGCGAGCAGATCCGCGATGCGCGTCATCAGCGCACGCAATCCGCCGGCGTAGTAGAAATCCTCCATCAGGTACTTGCCCGCCGGACGCACGTTGGCGAGCAGCGGCGTGCGGCGCGACAGCTCGTCGAAGCGGTCGAGCGAAAGCGGTATGCCGCAGCGGCGCGCCATCGCGATCAGGTGCACGAGCGCATTCGTCGAGCCGCCGAGCGCGAGCACGGTCGTGATCGCGTTGTCGAAGCTTGCGGCCGTGAGGATGTCGCGCGGCTTGACGTCGTTCCACACCATCTCGACCGCGCGCCGCCCGGTGTCCACCGCCATGCGCGCATGCCGCGAATCCGCGGCCGGGATCGACGCCGCGCCGGCGAGCGTCATCCCGAGCGCCTCCGCGGCGGACGTCATCGTCGACGCCGTGCCCATCGTCATGCAGTGGCCGTACGAGCGCGCGATGCCATTCTCGATTTCCTCCCACGCCGACTCGGTGATGTTGCCGGCGCGCTTCTCGGCCCAGTATTTCCACACGTCCGAGCCCGACCCCAGAAAGTTGCCGCGCCAGTCGCCGCGCAGCATCGGCCCGGCGGGCAGGAACACCGCCGGCAAGTTCATGCTGATCGCGCCCATCAGGAGCGCCGGCGTCGTCTTATCGCATCCGCCCATCAGCACCGCGCCGTCGGCCGGATACGACCGCAGCAATTCCTCCGTCTCCATCGCGAGCAGGTTGCGATAGAGCATCGTCGTCGGCTTCTGGAACGGCTCGGAAAGCGTGAGCGCCGGCATTTCGACCGGGAATCCGCCCGCCTGCCAGACGCCCCGCTTCACCTCCTCCGCCCGCTGCCGGAAGTGCGCGTGGCAGGGATTGATGTCGCTCCACGTGTTGACGATGGCGATGACGGGCTTGCCGAGATAATCGCGGCGCGAATACCCCATCTGCGCGGTGCGCGAGCGATGGCCGAACGAGCGCATGTCGGCGGCGCCGTACCAGCGATGCGAACGAAGATCCTCGGGGCGCTTTTTCACGGGATGATGTCGTCCCATGCGACAATGGCATTGTTTTGCAAGTATAGCTTTCGCTCGGTCGATTTCAGGCGGACGAACATCGGCGCTGCATTCGATGTCGAACGCACTTTGGGAGGCTGTCATGGCAACGACCGCAACCCTCCCGCGGCGCACGATCCGCCGCGTCCTCGCGATTGCGTTGACCCTTTTCCTTGGACTGGTCGTCGCGTTTCCAGCCTACGGGGCTGACGCCACCGCACCCCAGGCGACGCCTCCTGCCGCCGACGCCGCCAGGACAATTGCTCCTGCCGCCGGCGACATCGACGCCGAAAAACTGTTCGGCGCCATCGTCAAGATCGCAACGCGTGCCATCCCCGGCGCGCGCAGCTCTGACTCGCTCGGCGAGGAGCGGGAAGGCACGGGCGTCGTCATCGGCGATAACGGACTCGTCCTCACGATCGGCTACCTGATCGTCGAAGCCGACGACGTCAAGGTCACCGACGCGAAGGGCCGCACGCTGCCCGCGCAGATCGTGGGCTACGACCACGCCAGCGGCTTCGGCCTGGTCCGCACGGCGGTCCCGCTCGACGCAAAACCGATCGCACTCGGCGATTCGAGCCGCACGGCGGAGCGCGATCCCGTGATGATCGCGAGCGCCGGTGGCGCCGGCGCCGCGTTCGCGTGGATCGTGTCGAAGCGCCGGTTCACCGGCAACTGGGAATACCAACTCGACTCCGCGCTGTACACGAGCCCGCCGGCTGCCAACTGGAGCGGCGCGGCGCTGATCGATCGCGAAGGCAAGCTGCTGGGCATCGGTTCACTGGTCGTACGCGAGGCCACGGCCGATGACCCGAAGTTGCCGGGCAACATGTTCGTGCCGATCGATCTCCTGAAGCCGATCCTCGCCGATCTGGTCCGCGATGGCCACCGCGCGGGTCCGGCGCGGCCGTGGCTCGGCGTCGCCGCGGACGAGATCCAGGGTCACCTGCTCGTCACGCGCGTGTCGCCGGACGGACCCGCTGATCGCGCAGGCGTGCGCGTCGGCGACATCATCGTGGGCGTCGGCCCGGATGCCGTGCGCACGCAAGCCGAGTTCTACGATCGCGTGTGGGAGCGCAGGCGCGCCGGCGACGAAGTCCCGCTCAAAGTGCTGAAAGGCGTGGACATCAAGGAGATCAACGTCCGGTCGATCGATCGGGTCGAATACTTCCGTCCGCGGTCGACGATCTAGGCGTTCGACAGACCGGCTCGCGACGAACGCGTGCGGGCGTCGCGACCCGGGCGGCGCGACGGGTCGTTCGTCAGTGGGGCAAGGGCTTCGCGGGCCATTTCGGAAACCCCTCTAGAATGCGCGGTCGCGCAAGCGATTGCCGCACGCCACGCCGGCGGTTTCCGCTGGCGGTTTCCTCGTCCCCTCCATGCTCCTCTTCGCACTCACGATCTTCGCCAGTGCATTCCTGCTGTTTCTCGTGCAGCCGATCATCGCAAAGCAGATCCTGCCGTGGTTCGGCGGGTCGGCGGCGGTGTGGACGACATGCCTCGTGTTCTTCCAGACGGCGCTGCTCGCCGGCTACGCCTATGCCGACGCCCTCGTGCGCCGCATCGGGCGGCGGAACCGTGCCCGTGTTCACGTCGCGCTTCTCGCCGCGAGCGTGCTCGTGCTGCCGATCATCCCGGCCGCGGCATGGAAGCCTCTGGGGACCGAGGAACCGGTATCGCTGATTCTCGGCCTGCTCGCCGTCACGATCGGGCTGCCCTATTTCCTGCTGGCCACGACGAGCCCGCTGCTGCAGGCGTGGTTCGCCGAGCGTTATCCGGAGCGCAATCCGTATCGGCTGTTCGCGCTGTCGAATTTCGCATCGCTCGCCGCACTCGTCGCCTATCCGTTCGCGATCGAACCGTGGGTCGCGACGCGCGTGCAGGCGCTCGCCTGGTCGGTGGCCTATGCCGTATTCGCGCTGCTGTGCGCGGCGATCGCGTGGCGCAGTGGACGGCCGTCCGGCGTTGCCTTGGCGGAATGCGATGCTGAAAGCGCTGCCGTCCCCGGCGAAGCGCCCTCCTGGCGCGCGAGCATGCTGTGGCTTGCGCTCGCGGCGACCGGAAGCGTCCTGCTGCTCACGGTCACGAGCCACATCACGCAGAACATCGCGGCAGTGCCGCTGCTGTGGATCGTGCCGCTGACGCTGTATCTGCTGACGTTCATCCTGTGCTTCGACAGCAGCCGCTGGTATCCGCGCGACGTGATGCTCGCGGCCGCCGCCGCCGCGCTTGGCGTGATGGCCTGGTGCGTGGCCGATCCCCGGCTCACGCACGAACTGATGCTGCAGATTGGCGTGTTCTGCGTCGGTCTCTTCATCGCGTGCATGTTCTGCCACGGCGAGCTCGCGCGGCAGAAACCGGCTCCACGCTATCTGACGCGCTTCTACTTGATGGTCGCACTCGGCGGGGCGGTCGGCGCGGTGCTCGTGGGCATCGTTGCACCGCTCGTGCTGCCGGCGAACTTCGAGTTGTCGCTCGGGTTGGTCGCCGCCGCGGCGCTGCTCGTGTTTCAGGTGCGGCGGGCCGCCTACGTGTTCGGCACGCTGGGGCTCGTCGCGCTGGCGGTGACGATCGGGTGCACCGTGTGGGCCGTCACCGCGTTCTACGAGACGACGATCGTCACGGCCCGCAACTTCTACGGCGTGCTGCGCGTGCTCGAATGGGGCTCGAACGACGCGAGCCGCCACCGTACGCTGATGCACGGCACGATCATGCACGGCCTGCAGTACCTCGCGCCGCCGTTCAACAACGTGGCAACGACGTACTACACGGCGACGTCGGGCATCGGCCGGCTGCTCGACACGCTGCACCCGCGCAAGGATCCGCTGCGCGTCGGCATCATCGGCCTCGGCACGGGCTCGCTGGCCGTGTATGGCACGCCCGGCGATCTCTACCGCTTCTACGACATCAATCCCGCCGTCGTCCGCATCGCGCGCCAGGATTTCACGTATCTCGCGCAAAGCGAGGCGACGATCGAGACGCCGCTCGGCGATGCCCGCCTCACGCTCGAGCGCGAGACGCCGGCGGCGCTCGATCTGCTCGTCATCGATGCGTTCTCGAGCGATGCCATTCCCGTGCACCTGATCACGTCGGAGGCGCTTGCCGTCTACGGACGGAACCTCGAGCCGGACGGCGTCATCGCGTTTCACGTCACGAACCGGTTCCTGGATCTCGTGCCGGTCGTGCGCGCCCTCGCCGATGCGCACGGCATGGAGGCCGTCTGGATCAAGGACGACACGTCCGATTCGCTCGCGAGCCGCAGCGACTGGGTGCTCGTGTCGCGCAACCACGAATTGCTCGCGAAGCCGCGCATCGCGGAAGCCGCGCGCCCGATCGAACCGCGCCCCGACGTCGGCGTGTGGACTGACGACTTCAACAACCTGTTCCAGGTGATCCGCTGGTAGTTGGTGCGACGATTTAGAATCGACGGCATGCATGCACGACCCCAACCGAAGCTGTCTCATGATTACCGTGCACTGACCCGGCCGGACGGCGCACGGTTCGTCGAGGTGCTCGACCAGCGGGCGCTGCCGCATGCCGTGGTGACGTTGCGCATCGACGACGCCAGCGCGGCAACCACCGCCATTCGCGACATGGTCGTGCGCGGCGCGCCGCTGATCGGTGCCATGGGCGCCTACGGCCTCGCGCTGGCACTCGACGCCAATCCGTCCGACGCCGGGCTCGCGCAAGCGCATTCCATGCTGGATGCCGCGCGCCCGACCGCGGTCAACCTGCGTTGGGCGCTCGACCGCGTGCACGCTCGCGTCGCGCAACTTCCGATTGCCGAGCGCGCGGATGCCGCCTGGAAGGAAGCGGATGCGATCTCGGCGGAGGACATCGAAATCAATGCCGCGATCGGACAACACGGTCTGGCATGGCTGCGCGACCTTGCCGCTCGCAAGGACGGCATCCTGAACGTCATGACGCATTGCAATGCCGGGGCGCTCGCGACGTGCGGATTCGGCACAGCGACGGCGCCGCTCTTCCTCGCACATGCCGAAGGACTTTCGCTGCACGTGCTCGTGAGCGAGACGCGGCCGCGGTTGCAGGGCGCCAATCTGACCGCATGGGAGCTTTCGCAGCACGGCATCCCGCACACGCTGTTTGTCGACGGCGCCAGCGCGTTGCTGATGCGCCGCGGTGACGTCGACGTCGTGATCGTCGGCGCCGATCGGGTCGCGGCCAACGGCGACGTCTGCAACAAGATTGGCACGTACGGCAAGGCACTGGCCGCGACCGACAATGCCGTGCCATTCTTCGTCGCGCTGCCGTCGCCCACGATCGACTGGAAACTCGCCTCGGGTGATGCGATTCCGATCGAATCGCGCGCGGCCGAGGAGGTGCTGCATATTGCGGGACGCGACCATCAGGGCGCGCACTCCCGCGTGACGATTGCGACCGCCGGTACAGCCGCAGTCAACTTTGCGTTCGATGTAACGCCCGCGCGCCTCGTCACCGGATACATCACCGAGCGAGGCATAGCGACAGGACCCGATGCGCTGCGCGATATGCACCGGAGCGGGCGATGATCGCTGACACGTCCGCGCTGCGCAGCGCGATCATCGCGACCGCGCTCGGAATGAACGCTGCCGGAATCAACCGTGGCAAGTCCGGCAATGTGAGCGCCCGCATCGACGGGGGATTCCTGATCACGCCGAGCGGACTGCCTTACGCCGATACGACGCCGGAGGACATCGTCGCGGTGGACCAGCACGGCGTTGCAAGCGGCACGCGCAAGCCGTCGAGCGAGTGGCGCTTTCACCGCGACATCTATCGAACGCGCGCCGAAGCCGCGGCGATTGTCCATACGCATTCGCCGTTCGCGACGTCACTCGCCTGCCTCGGCCGCGGCATACCCGCGTTCCACTACATGATCGCGATGGCGGGCGGCAATGACGTCCGCTGCGCGCCGTACGCGACGTTCGGCACACAGGAGTTATCCGACGCCGCGCTCGCAGCACTCGAAGGGCGCAAAGCGTGCCTGCTCGCGCACCACGGGATGATCGCGATCGGCGAAACGCCGGGGAAAGCGCTCGCGCTCGCCGTCGAGGTCGAAACGCTCGCCGAGATGTACTGGCGTGCGCTGCAGATCCGCGAGCCCGACGTCCTCCCAGACGACGAGATGCGCACCGTCGTCGCGAAATTCGCCGACTACGGCAAGCCGTAACGCACGACCTGTCGTCGACAGGGACGCGTGCTGTGTAATTTCTGGCACGCGCACGTCAGTTTTCTGCATGGTTCGGGCAGTTCGGCCGACGACGGCCGCCGATTCGGCGTACAGACGGCACCTGCGATGGCATCCGCGCATGGTACGGTCGTTGCATACCGCAACTCGAATCTACCGTGGAGAACCTCAGCA